>JBIOII010000080.1:0-9940 GCA_044449785.1 Candidatus Limnocylindrales bacterium | reverse complement strand
GGGGGGGGGGGGGCGCGCCCCCCCCCGGGGGGGGGGCCCGGGCCCGGGCGCCCCCGCTGCGCCGCCCCGGCGCTCCCGGCGACGAGGGCCGCCGCTACTTGATCTCGACCTTCGCGCCCTGCGCCTCGAGGGCGGCCTTGATCTTCTCGGCCTCGTCGCGCGCGACGCCCTCCTTGACGGGCTTCGGCGACGCGTCGACGAGATCCTTGGCCTCCTTGAGGCCGAGGCCGGTGAGCTCGCGAACGACCTTGATGACCGGGATCTTGTTCGGGCCGATCTCGGCGAGGATGGCCGTGAACTCCGTCTGCTCTTCGGCGACCTCGACGGGCGCGGCAGCGACTGGGGCCGCGGCGGCGGCAACCGGGGCGGCGGCCATGACGCCGAACTTCGCCTCGAACTTCTTGATGAAATCGGCGACCTCGACGAGGGTCATCGCGCCGATCTGGTCGAGCAGCTCGTCCTGGGTGAGCGTGGCCATGGAATTCGTCTCTCCTTGCGAGGGTCGCCCGCGGTCTGCGAGCGTGTGTGTGATCTCGGAGCGCGACTAGGCTGCGGAGCCCGCCTTCTGCTCTTGCAACCGGGTCAGGGCGTAGCCCAGGTTGCGGAGGTTCGCGGCCAGCAGCCCGGCGACATGGGTCGCGGGGGCACCGAACGCGCCGCCCAGCTGGGCGAGGAGAACGTCGCGGGAAGGAAGCGTGGCGAGCATGGTCACGCCGTCGAGGTCGAGGGGTTTCCCGCCGACCACGCCGCCCGTGACCTTCACGATCTTGTACGGGCGGAGGGCGTCGAGGACGGTCCGCGCGACGAGCGCCTCGTCCCCGCTCCCGAAGGCGATCGCCGACGGGCCGCGAAGGAGCGGGGCGATGCCGGGCTTCCCTTCCTGCTCGGCGGCGATCCGCATGAGCCGGTTCTTCACGACCCGGTAGGTGACATTCTGTTTTCGCAACGCCCGCCGGATCTCGCCGAGCTCCTTCACGGTCAGGCCGCGATACTCGGTGGTGACGAGCGTCGTGCTGCGGGACAGGTCGTCCCGAAGCTCACCCACGGTGGCGCGTTTCGCGTCCGTCGGCATAGGGCCCTCAGCTGCGCAGCGCGCGTCCGGCGCGCCCGGTGGATCCACCCGGCGGGATCCCCTGCCAGACGGCGCATCCTCGCGTCCTGCAGGGTCCGCTGCTGGCGCCCCCGGTGGGAGGGCTCGACATCGGCGTCCTGCCTCGGCATGCTCGTCGGCGTCCCCGGATGCCCACGTCGCGGGTATCCGATCCGGTCCGACGGATCAAGCCCCGACCGGCGGCCCACCCTGGGGGTGGCCAGCGGTCCGCGGGCGCAGGCTGTCTGCGGCGGTCCGTCTTCGTGCTTGGCGGTGCGCCTCTCGGCCACCGCGGCGTGTGATGGTACAGCCTGCCGGCGCATCGCGCCGGCAGGGCTCGGGTGCGTCAGGCGGCGCTGGCGACGGCGAGCAGGCCCGGCAGGTCCACGCGGATCCCGGGGCTCATCGTGCTCGCGATCGTGAGGCCCTTGAGATAGGTGCCCTTGGCGCCGGCGGGCTTGGCGCGGTTGATCGCGTCGAGGAGGACGGCCAGGTTTGCCACGAGCGCCGCGGCGTCGAAGCTCGCCTTCCCGACGGGCACGTGGATGATCCCCGCCTTGTCGACCTTGAACTCCACGCGGCCCGCCTTGACCTCGTGGATGGCGCGCTCGACGTCGAAGGTGACCGTCCCCGCCTTCGGGTTCGGCATCAGGCCGCGGCGGCCCAGGATCCGCCCGAGCTTGCCAACCATTCCCATCATGTCCGGCGTCGCGACCGCGACATCGAACTCAAGCCACCCACCCTCGATCTTCTTGACGAGGTCCTCGCCGCCCACTTCGTCGGCCCCCGCGCGGAGCGCCTCCTGGGCCTTCTCGCCCTGGGCGAACACCGCCACCCGGACGACCTTGCCGGTCCCATGGGGCAGTACCACAGTGCCGCGAACCATCTGGTCGGCGTGGCGCGGGTCGACGCCCAGGCGGAGGTGGGCCTCCACCGAAGGATCGAAGTTCACGATCGAGGTCTGCTTCACCAGGTCGACCGCGTCGGCGGGCGGGTACGCCCGGGTCCGGTCGACGAGCTTGAGTGCTTCCCGATAATTCTTGCCGTGCTGGGCCATGTCCGGCTCCTCGAGCTGGCGGCCGGCGTTCCGGCCTCCCCCATATCGCGGGGTCGTCGTCCGGCGCGAACGCGGCCGGAGCGCGTCGTTGTCGGGCTAGCCGACAACCTCGATGCCCATGCTGCGGGCGGTTCCCTCGACCTGCCGCATGGCGGCGTCGATGTCGTTCGCATTCAGGTCGGCGAGCTTCTGCGAGGCGATCTCGCGCAGCTGGTCGCGGGTCACGCGGCCCGCCGTCTCACGGCTCGGGGTCGCGGCGCCCTTGTCGATGCCCGCGGCCTTGCGCAGGAGGTCGGCGGCGGGTGGCGTCTTCAGGATGAACGTGAAGGAGCGATCCTCGAAGACCGTAATCTGGGCGGGAATGATCTGGCCTGCCTTGTCGGCGGTCTTCTCGTTGTAACTCTTGGTGAACTCGACGATGTTGATGCCGTGCGGGCCGAGCGCTGTCCCGACGGGCGGCGCCGGGGTGGCCTTGCCGGCCGGCAGCTGGAGGGTGAGAACGATCCGGATCTTCTTCGCCACGGTGGCCGATGTTCCTTTCGATCAGAGCTTCTCGACCTGGAGCAGGTCGAGCTCGACGGGGGTCTCTCGGCCGAAGATGCTGACGAGGACCTTGACCTTGTTCCGCTCCGGGTCCACTTCGTCGACCGTGCCGACGAACTCGGCGAACGGCCCGTCCGTGACCCGGACGCTCTGGCCCTTCGTGAACGCGACGCGGTACTTCGGCGTCTCCACGCCCATCTGGCGGAGGATCTGCTTGACCTCGTGCTCCTCGAGCGGGATCGGTTCGCTCCGGCTGCCCGGGATGTTCCCGGTGCCCACGAAGCTCGTGACGCCCGGGGTGTTGCGGACCACGTACCACGACTCGGGGTCGTAGATCATCTCGACGAGCACGTAGCCGGGGAACACCTTCTTCTGCACGGTGTGCCGCTGGCCCTGCTTGATCTCGATCTCGTCCTCCATCGGGACGAGGACCTGGAAGATCTTGTCCTCCATTCCCATCGACTCGATGCGGTGCTCGAGGTTCGCCTTGACCTTGTTCTCGTAACCCGAGTAGGTGTGGATCACGAACCAGCGCTTCTCGGGCGCGCGGACCAGCTCGGTCATCGCCGTTCCCCTACGCTCCCGGTGTGATGAGCCGGACCGCCTCGGTGAAGACGTAGTCCCAGGCCGCGATGAACAGGCCGACGACTGCGCTCACGGCGAACACGAGCACGGTCAGGTTGCGGACCTGGTCGCGTGTCGGCCAGGAGACCTTCTTGAGTTCGGACCACGATTCGTCGATGAACCGTCGGATGCGTCGCACGATGGGCTACTGCACTTCCCTGGTAGGCCGGGTCGAGTTGCTGGCAGGGGCGATAGGACTCGAACCTACAACCACCGGTTTTGGAGACCGGTGCTCTGCCAATTGAGCTACGCCCCTGTGGACCCCTCTTCTACTTCGCCTCGCGATGCAGGGTGTGGCGGCGTTCACGCGGGCAGTACTTGCGAAGCTCGATCCGGCTGGGATCATTCCGCTTGTTCTTGCGCGTGGTATACGTCCGCTCCTTGCACTCGGTGCAGGCGAGCTGAACAATCGGCCGGTTCTCGGCTGCTTTGGGCATCGGGCTACTCGACGATGCTCACGATCGCGCCGGCGCCGACGGTTCGGCCACCCTCGCGGATCGCGAAGCGCTGCCCGATCTCGAGCGCGATCGGGGTGATGAGCTCGACCTTCATCTCGACGTTGTCGCCGGGCATGATCATCTCGGCGCCCTCGGGGAGGCCGATCGCGCCGGTCACGTCGGTCGTGCGGAGGTAGAACTGGGGCCGGTAGCCGTTGTAGAACGGGGTGTGCCGGCCGCCCTCCTCCTTGGTCAGGACGTAGACCTGGGCGGTGAACTTCGTGTGGGGCTTGACAGAGCCCACCTTGGCGAGCACCTGGCCGCGCTCGATGTCCTCGCGCTCGATGCCGCGCAGGAGGCAGCCCACGTTGTCGCCGGCCTGGCCCTGGTCGAGCAGCTTCTTGAACATCTCGACGCCGGTGACGACGACCTTGCGGGTGGGCCGGATGCCGACGATCTCGACCTCGTCACCGACCTTGACGACGCCGCGCTCGATGCGCCCGGTCGCCACGGTGCCGCGGCCCTTGATCCCGAAGACATCCTCGACCGGCATGAGGTAGGGCTTGTCGACCGGGCGCTCGGGGGTCGGGATGTACGAGTCGGCCGCATCCATGAGCTCCTGGATGCAGGCGTAGGCCGGGTCGTCGACGCCGCCGGTGGCCTCGAGGGCCTTGAGCGCGGAGCCGCGGATGACGGGGATGTCGTCGCCCGGGAAGTGGTTCTTGGTCAGGAGCTCGCGGACCTCGAGCTCGACGAGGTCGAGCAGCTCGGCGTCGTCGACCGCGTCGCACTTGTTGAGGAAGACGACCATGTAGGGGACCTCGACCTGGCGGGCGAGGAGGATGTGCTCCCGGGTCTGGGGCATCGGGCCGTCGGTCGCGGCCACGACGAGGACCGCGCCGTCCATCTGCGCCGCGCCGGTGATCATGTTCTTGATGTAGTCGGCATGCCCGGGGCAGTCGACGTGGGCGTAATGGCGGGCGTCGGTCTCGTACTCGACGTGGGCGATCGCGATCGTGATGCCGCGCTCCCGCTCCTCGGGGGCGTTGTCGATCGTGTCGAACGCGCGGTACACCGCCCCGCCCTTGAGGGCGAGGTACTTCGTGATCGCCGCGGTCAGCGTCGTCTTGCCGTGATCGATATGGCCGATCGTGCCGATGTTGACGTGCGGCTTCGTCCGCTCGAACTTCTTCTTCGCCATCGCTGTTAGCGCTCCCTGGCTCCACGTCGCCGCGCCGAGCCCGCCTGGACCCGTCCCGGACCTCTGCCCCTGCTAGACCCTTGCCTTCTGGACGAGCTCCGCGGCGATGCTGCCAGGGACCTCGGCGTAGTGAGACAGCTCCATCGAATAGCTCGCCCGGCCCTGCGTCATGGATCGCAGGTCGGTCGCGTACCCGAACATCTCCGCAAGCGGGACGAACGCCTTGACGACCTGGGTCGTCCCGCGCGAGTCCATCCCCTCGATCTGGCCGCGTCGGCTGTTGAGGTCGCCGATCACGTCGCCCATGAACTGCTCCGGCATCGTCACCTCGACCCGCATGAGCGGCTCGAGGATGGCCGGGTCCGCCTTGTCGACCGCGGCCTTGACCGCCATCGAGGCGGCGATCTTGAACGCCATCTCGCTCGAGTCGACCTCGTGGTACGACCCGTCGAACACGGTGGCCCGAACGTCAACCATCGGGTACCCGGCGTAGATACCCGTTTCCAGGGCCTCCCGGATCCCGTGGTCGACCGCGCGCATGTATTCGCGTGGGATCGTTCCGCCGATCACCTTGTCGACGAACTCGTAGCCCGAGCCCTTCTCGGCAGGCTCAAGCTTGAGCACCACGTGGCCGTACTGGCCCTTGCCGCCGGTCTGGCGGATGAAGCGGCCGTTCCCCTCGGCGGCGCGGCGCACGGTCTCGCGGTAGGAGACCTGCGGCTTGCCGATGTTGGCCGCCACCTTGAACTCGCGGACCATGCGGTCCACCAGGACGTCGAGATGCAGCTCACCCATCCCGGCGATGAGTGTCTCTCCGCTCTCCGGGTCGGTCTTGACGCGGAAGGTCGGATCCTCCTCGGCCAGGCGCTGGAGGGCCAGGCCCATCTTGTCCTGGTCCATCTTGGTCTTCGGCTCGATCTTCACCTCGATGACCGGCTCCGGGAAGGTCATCGACTCGAGGATCACGGGGTGATCGGGGTCCGCCAGCGTGTCGCCGGTGAAGGTCTCCTTGAGCCCCACCGCCGCGGCGATGTCACCCGCGTAGACCTCGTCGATCTCCTCCCGGTGGTTCGCGTGCATCTGGAGGATGCGGCCGATCCGCTCCTTCTTGCCCTTGGAGGAGTTGAGCACGTACGAGCCCGCCTTGAGCGTCCCGGAGTAGACCCGGAAAAAGGCCAGCTTGCCCACGTACGGGTCGGCGGCGATCTTGAACGCGAGCGCGCTGAAAGGCTGGCCGTCGTCCACCGTCCGGAGCACCTCGGCGTGCGTCAGCGGCTGCTCACCGATCACCGGAGGGACGTCCAGCGGCGACGGCAGGTAGGCAACGACTGCGTCGAGCATCGGCTGGATGCCCTTGTTCTTGAGGGCGGACCCCGTGAGGACGGGCACGATCCGGTACTGGAGCGTGCCCAGGCGCAGCCCGCGCACGAGCTCCTTCTCGGACAGCTCGGCACCGTCGAGGTACTTGTGCATCAGGACGTCGTCCATCTCGGCGACTGCCTCGACGAGGCGCTCCCGGTGCTTCTTCGCGTCGGCGAGGTAGGCCGCCGGGATCTCCCTGACCTCGATCTCGGAGCCGAGGTCATCGCGGTAGAGGATCGCCCGCATTCGGATCAGGTCGATCACGCCGAGGAACTTGTCCTCGCTGCCGAGCGGCAGCTGGATCGGGACCGCGTTCGCCCCGAGGCGATCCTCGATCATGCCCACGCAACGCCAGAAGTCCGCGCCAGTCCGATCCAGCTTGTTGATGAAGCAGATCCGCGGCACCCGGTAGCGATCCGCCTGGCGCCAGACGGTCTCCGACTGCGGCTCCACCCCCGCCACGCCGTCGAAGACGACCACCGCCCCATCGAGGACCCGCAGCGAGCGCTCGACTTCCATCGTGAAGTCCACGTGCCCGGGCGTATCGATGATGTTGATGCGATGCTCGTCCCAGAAGCAGGTCGTGGCCGCCGCCGTGATGGTGATGCCCCGCTCCTGCTCCTGGGGCATCCAGTCCATCGTCGCGGCGCCCTCGTGGACCTCGCCGAGCTTGTAGATCTTCTTCGTGTAGAAGAGGATCCGCTCGGTCACCGTGGTCTTGCCCGCGTCGATATGCGCGATGATCCCGATGTTGCGGGTGCGCTCGAGCGGGTAGAGACGGGGCACGGACAGGGTCTCCGGCCTACCACTTGAAGTGGCTGAACGCCTTGTTGGCGTCGGCCATCTTGTGGGTGTCCTCGCGACGCTTCACCGCCGCCCCGAGCCCGTTCGAGGCGTCGACGAACTCGGAGGCGAGCTTCTCGCTCATGCTCTTGCCGTTGCGCTTCCGGGCGGCCTGCACGAGCCAGCGGACGCCGAGCGAGAGGCGACGATCGCCGCGGATCTCGACCGGGACCTGGTACGTGGCGCCACCGACGCGTCGGGGCTTGACCTCGATGATGGGGGTCGCGTTGCGGAGGGCCGTCTCGAGCACCTCGAGGCCCGGCCGCTTCGCCTGCGCCTCGGCTCGGGCGAGAGCCTGGCGGAGGATCCGGTTCGACAGGATCTTCTTGCCGTCCATCATCAGCTTGGCGGAGATGCGGGCGGTCGTCCGGTTCGCCGGAATCGTCTCGTACTTCGACTTGCGGGGGATGCTGACGCGACGCGGCATGGTCCCTACTTCTTCTGGCCGGGCAGGCTCGCGGTCGCCTTCGCGCCGTACTTTGAGCGGCCCTGCTTCCGGTCGCGGACACCGGCGGTGTCGAGGGCGCCGCGGATGATGTGGTACTTGACGGACGGGAGGTCCTTCACGCGCCCACCCCGCACGAGCACCACCGAGTGCTCCTGGAGGTTGTGCCCGACTCCCGGGATGTAGGCCGTGACCTCCATCTGGTTGGTGAGCCGGACGCGGGCGATCTTGCGCAGCGCCGAGTTCGGCTTCTTGGGCGTCATCGTGCGAACCTGGAGACAGACGCCGCGCTTCTGGGGAGCACCCGGGATCGGCAGCTGGCGCTGGTCAAGGCTGTTCCAGATCCTGCGCATCGCGGGAGCCTTGACCTTGGAGATCTTCGGCTTCCGTCCGTGGCGCACGAGCTGGCTGATGGTCGGCACAGAGACGCTGTTCCTTTCTCGTAATCTGCTGGTCCAGCGGCCCCGCCGCCCGGCGTCCTCCGGATGGCGATGCGGGTCGCTCGCCGCCCGACGCGGTAAGCGCGAGCGGAGCACACGGCGACGACCGACCGGCCGCGCCGCGAAGGCGGAGTCTAGCAGCGTGGCCGCGGACGTGTCAAAGACCACGGCCGCGTGGTAGTGGCTCAATTTGCCGCACGCAATTTCGCCATGCGCGGGGGGGGTTCCCTAGTCTACCCCGGACCACGCCGGGAGGCTCAGGGTGAGCGGGCATCGGCCCGCGTGGAAGCTGCGCGGGCTTGATCCGGGCATCCGCGAGGCAGTATGGGCACTCCGACGGGAGGGGATCGAGACTGTCCAATCGTGCCAGGGCGGTCAGGGGCACTCGTTCCCCGAGCCGACTGTCCAGTTCGTCGGCGGCCGGAGCATCGGGTTTCGCGCCCTAGAGATCGCTCTGCGCCAGCAACCTGCGATTAGTCTGCCGCTTCAGGCTCTACGCCGAACGTGGACCATCTATGACGGCGAGCCGACCGGACCTATCTACGAATTGGTTTGGTGGCGTTCAGATGAGCGCAGTCTCGGCACAGAGTCGTCCGATCGTCTCGTCCGGGATGGATATGGTCCTCTTCAATGCTCCCACCACGCGGGCAGTCCGGGCGGCTGTGGAACACGTCACGGTCCTCTGGCGAGTCCGTGTAGTACTCCTGATAGTTCAGGCGAGCTTCGGCACCCTTCTTGCCCATCGTCCAGTACCTCCGAAGGTGACGCGTGAGCACGCGCCCGCCCCATTATGCCGCACCGGTCACGCATGTAGACTGGCGGGCATGTATCGATTGCGCGGGGTCTCGCCTCGGCGCCCGCTGCTGGCCCTCACGGTGATCCTCAACACCACGGGAGTCTTTTCGCTCCTGACGTCATGGGCGGGCGTTGGCACGGTGCCGATGTTTCTCTCGGCGCTGGGGTTCTTTACCGTGGCAGAAAGCGCGCTCGGTCTAGTCCTTTGGGATTACCACAAAGAGGTGAAGCTGCTGAAGGCCAAGGTTGAGAAGGAAGAGGATCGCCAGAAGGCCAGGGACATCTTGGGGCAGGCGCACTTTCAGGGCATGAAGCTCACATTGAAGAAGCCCGACATCGATGCCAACCTTGAGTGGCGCATGGTGGTATTTCGCATCGTCATCGACGTGGCGGGCGCAGGTGAGGGTAGTGTCTTCCTGCGCGCCCCGGGCTTGGAGAAGGGACTCGACGCTCTCGGTGACTTGATTACCCGGTTTGACAGGATTGTCATCGACCCGCGGTTTGTGTCTCATCCGTGGGGTTGGTACGTGGAACAGCGGGCTCAGTCCTCGACCAACCCCGCGATCTCGTCGCAGGACCAGACGTGATTCGCCACGCCCGCTGCCATCGCCGGGGTCGTGAGCTTGCCGAGACTGCCGTGAACGCGCCCGAAGTTGTAGTACATGTAGTGGAGCGCGACCATCGCCGCGTGGTTCTCGACCTTCTTGGAGAAGGCGTTGGTCAGGCGCGTGAATCGGCGCATGCCCATCCGCATCGTGAGGTTCTGGCGCTCAACGTAGCTGGTCGAGATGTACCGAGGGTCCGGGTTTCCGTTGATGATGCGGACCTCTTCGGAGAGCACGACCGGCGGGCTGAACTTCCGCTCTTCGCCGGGATCGATCCCGTAGACCTTGACGAGCATCGCGTAGTCCACGTCTTTGCCGAACGCGGCCTCGACGGCTTGCAGGTACGGGGAGTGGCCATCCGTCGTGAGCTGCACGCGGTTGGCGAGCCGACCCGCGAGGTCGAGGAGGAAAGCTGTCGCGTCGGGGCCGTCTCGCTGACCGACCAACCATGTCGGGACCAGCTTGGTGTCCACGTCGAGCGCGGTCCAGGTCCACACG
>JBIOII010000079.1:0-9962 GCA_044449785.1 Candidatus Limnocylindrales bacterium | reverse complement strand
GTGTCGGGGTGGGGGTCGGCGTCGGCGTGGACGTCGGGGCTGCTGTTGGCGTCGGCGTCGCTGTTGGCGTCGGCGTCGCTGTTGGCGTTGCCGTCGGGGCTACGGTTGGCGTCGGCGTCGGCGCAGGAACCGAAGTCGGCGCCCGCATCGGCCGATTGTTGAAACGGTGGACAGGGTCCGCGGCGCTCGTCGCCATGAACGGGATCGCCAGGGCGACGATCCCGACGATCATGACACCGGTCGCGACCCAGTCTCGTGCCCGGCGGCGGTGTGGCGCCGGCGGCGTTGCGGGTGTTCGCTCGTCGATCCAACGCGTTCCATCCCAGAACATGTGACGGCTCCGTTCGGCAACCCGGCTGACTCAGAGAGCCCCGCGGCTTTGCGGCCCCGCCTCGCGACGGGTGTGCTATTTCGTGGAGGCCAGCCGGATGAGCGCGGTCGGCCACGCGTCCACGGACGACGCACCGCGACGGTACGGATTGCACTGGCATCGGTCTAGTGGCCGTGGGTACGGGGCCTCAGGCGGAGGGACTATGAGCAAACCACCCAAACCGCCCCATGCACGCTCGTCGAGCGATAACCCGGACCTGGGATCGGCTCGTCCAAGGTGGTTGAGCGCCGGTGCCGACCCGCACCGCAGACCGAGCGGGAGTCTGCACGCGAGCGCTGCAGACTGTGGATTCTGTGCTCCGGTTGGCCATCATCCGGGCGCACCCCTTGAGACATCGCCAATGTGCACTGGCCTGCCGCTCGGCGTCCGCGGTCCGCCGGAAGGGCCGTGGTAACGTTCGCCTGGCCCCTCGGGTCATCTAGAGACTGCCGCCGGAGCCCGAATCCCGGAGATGCGATGACCACTACCCGAGAATCCTTCCGACCCGCCATTCCGCTGGCCCGACCGGACATCGGCCCCCGCGAGCTCGAGCTCGTGGCGCAGGTCCTGCGCAGCGACGTCCTCGCCATGGGCCCGTTCACCCAGCGATTCGAGGCTGGCATCGCCGCAGTCGCTGGCCGTCAAGCGGGGGTGGCCTGCTCGAGCGGGACAGCCGGCCTCCATCTCGGCGTGCGCGCCCTCGAGATCAGCGAGGGCGACGAGGTAATCACGACCCCGTTCAGCTTCGTTGCTTCGGCGAACTGCCTCCTCTACGAGCGCGCTATTCCGCGCTTCGTCGACATCGAGGAGGACAGCCTCGGGCTCGACCCGGACCTGATCGAGGCGGCCGCCTCGAGCCGGACGCGGGCGGTCCTGCCGGTCCACGTGTTCGGGCGCCCGTGCCGCATCGAGGCCGTCGAAGCAACTGCCCGACGGCGAGGTTGGTCGATCATCGAGGACGCGTGCGAAGGCTTGGGCTCGTCGGTCGGCGGACGGCCGCTGGGCGGCTTCGGGGACGTCGCCGTCTTTGCGTTCTACCCGAACAAGCAGATCACGACGGGGGAGGGCGGGATGGTTGTGACCGACAACGCCGCTCTCGCCGAGATCATGCGTAGCCTGCGCAACCAGGGAAGGGATGCCGACGGGACTTGGCTTCGTCACGTCCGTTTGGGTTACAACTACCGGCTCGACGAGATGTCGGCCGCCGTCGGCGTGGCACAGCTCGAGCGGCTCGCCAAGCTGCGCGCGGGACGGGCCCGCGTGGTGGCGGCGTACGAGTCCGCGCTCGGGGACCGGAACTGGCTTCGGCTCCCTCGCGCCGGCGCGGGGGAGTCGGTGGACTGGTTTGTCTACGTCGTCCGGCTCGACCCAAAGGTCGACCGTGACCGAGTCATCGGCCGGCTAGCCGCGCTCGGGGTTCCCTCGCGGCCGTACTTCGCGCCGATCCATCTGCAGCCGTACTACCGCGCCGCGTTCGGGTTCAAGCCGGGCGACTTCCCAGTGACGGAGCGGATCGCAGCATCGACGCTTGCGCTGCCGTTCTCGTCCCGCCTGACGGACGAGGAGGTCCGACACGTTGCTTCGGCTCTGGGCGAGGCGATCGGGTGAGGTCCTCATCCGACAACGCGGAGCCTTCACCGCGCGCCGGGCGTCCTGATTCCTCCCTGGGGCGGCGAACGCTGGCCGGGGTTGCCCGCAATGGGTTCGTGCGGAAGTTGGCCGTCAGCACACCGTTCGTGCGGGAGGTGGCCTGGCGCTTCGTCGCGGGTGAGGATCTGCCGGCCGGCCTCGACGTGATCAGGGTACTTAACGCGAAAGGCATTAAGGGCACGCTGAACCACGTCGGCACCCACCTCCGGAGCGAAGCGGAGGCGATCCTGGCGGCCGACGAGGCGATTGCGGCGCTCCGCGGGCTGCGTGCGGCCGGGCTCGACTCCCACATCTCCGTGAAGCTCACCCAGATCGGACTCGACATTCGGCCGGACGTCTGCCGAACCCAGCTGCGGCGAGTGCTGGACTGCGCGCGTGAGGTGGACACGTTCGTGCGGATCGACATGGAGGAGTCCGGCTACGTCGAGTCGACGATCGGCCTGTTCGAGGAGATGCGCGAGGAATACGGCGCCGAGAAGGTGGGGATCGTCCTCCAGTCGTATCTGCGAGACCGCCCCGCTGACCTTGCGCGGCTCGCCACGGCCGGGTCGCGGATCCGGCTGGTCAAGGGTGGCTACTGGGAGCCTCCCGACGTGGTCTACCGCAAGAAGCGCGACGTCGATGACGCGTTCTTCGCTGACATCGAGCGACTGCTCCGCGACGGACGCCACCCGGCCATCGCGACGCACGACCCGGCCGCAATCAGCTTTGCTCGCCGGATCGCTGCCTCCCTCGGGCTCGCGAAAGATGCGTTCGAGTTCCAGATGCTGTACGGGGTTCGGTCGGACCTGCAGGATCAGCTCGTGCGCGCTGGCTACGTCGTGCGCTCGTATGTACCCTACGGTGGCCAATGGTACGAGTACGTGCTCGGCTGCCTTCGGCGCGTGCCCGGCGGGATCCTTCAGCGGGCGCGCGAGCGGGTCGCCCGCGCCACCCGATCCCACCATTGAGCGGACGCAGGCGGCCCGGACTTGGCGCCAAGCGGGGCCTCGACGTCCTCGGTGCCACAGCGGGGCTCGTCATCCTGTCGCCGCTGATGGCTTGGGTCGCGGTTGCCGAGCTGATCACGCAGGGCCCCCCGATCCTCTTCCGCCAGGAGCGCCCAGGGCTTGGAGGGCTGCCCTTCACCGTGTACAAGTTCCGCACGATGCGTCCGCCGCGTTCGGATGAGATCTGGTATGCGACGGACGCGGACCGGGTCACGCGGCTCGGGCGTTTCCTGCGCTCATCGAGCATCGACGAGCTTCCCGAGCTGTGGAACGTCCTGCGAGGAGAGATGAGCCTTGTCGGACCGCGTCCGCTCCTCCCCGAGTATCTCCCCCACTACACACCGCGTGAGCGTCGCCGCCACGCTATGCGGCCCGGGATCACGGGGTGGGCGGCTGTTAATGGGCGCCATGCGTTGCGCTTCGAGGAACGGCTCGAGCTCGACGCGTGGTACGTCGACAACTGGACCCTCTTGCTCGACATCAGGATCCTAGCGATGACCGTCGGACAGGTGCTCAAGCGATCCAGCGTTCGCTCCACCCAGGACTTCGCCGAGATCGAGTTCCCGTCCCGCTTTGAGAGTGGACTCGCCGATGGCCAGCACCACGACGACTGGGCCCCGCGATAACCTGACCCCTCTCCCTGGTTCTGCGGCGATCTAGCCCGGGCGTTCCGGGGACGACCCGCGTCAGCCGGAGGCCGCTTGGTCAACGACGAGGGGAGCGCGATACGCAGGGAAGAAGTCCGGGTCCAGCCTGCCGGAACCTGAGATCACCGCTCGCCTTGCGTCGACCAATTCCGCGTACGAGCGCGGTTCGATTACCCATCGGCCCGTTTCGAAGACGTGGCGGCGAGGTGAATACCGGCTCTTGAACCAGAACAACGCGTCCTCGCGTCCGCCGTGCCCGCCGCCCATGTGGAGAACCCGATTGCCCCGATCGCGGGCCCACACGATGGCATCGTCAACAAGTACTTTGCTCGGTGACAGGTGACCGAACTTGTCGCTCGTGCCGACGAGATGCCACTCCGCAACCCCCCCATATTCGAAGAACAGGCCAGCCGCGGCGACGTCACTGCCAATTGACGTCACCAGAAGCCGCACTGCGCCGGGCAACGACTTTACAAGTCGCTCGAAATCAGCCTCGCGGAAGAAGTAGAACTCAGAAGCGCCAAGGCGTGCCATCGTCTGTGAGTAGAGATCTGAGAACGTGTGGAGAAGTGTCAGAGCGACGTCCGATTCGGTCCCGAGGCCAGCTCGCCGGGCAACCCTGATCTGGCGAGCGAGGTCGCGGCCGTACCCGGCGCGGATTTCCGTCGGGGCCTGCGTGAGATCGACCGAGACGGTCGGGCCAGCCGCGATCACGCCTTCCTGCGCAGCGTCCTGGTCGGGCCTCAGCCGAATGTCGCGCACGAGCGAGGCGTTATCGAGGAGGGGATGGAACCGCGTGAAGACGCTCACCGCGCCCTGGCTCCGCCAGGTCTCCACGATCAGCCGCACCGCGTGCTCGACGAAGGGGTCGCCGGCCGACACTCCCCATGCCAGGGGACCCGGATAGCCGTAGACGGAGTGGATATCGGTCGCCCTCGACTCTTCGAGGCCAGGCACGCGGGCGACCGGCCGGAGTGTGTACGGCCAGGCGAGCCCACGCCACGCGTCGCCGACGAACGCGAGGTACGGCTCGCCGTCACCCAGCCCGCGTGCGTATGCGTGGTAGCCGGCCGTGTGAAACACGCTCCGCGGGACGTTCAGCAGCGACGCATCCCAGGACGGATCCTCGGGCCGGAACAGGCGGACCCCGGGAGGCGACGCAGGTGCACCGTCGGCCGCCAACGCGCTCGGCTTCCCGAGCCCGGCATCGAGCTCGGAGGACAGATCCAGGTCCATGACGAGCTCGCCACGCTCCTCGCCACTGTACCGGTAACGGAGCGTCTCATAGAGCTTCCTCGCCCGGACGTTTTCGGGATGCACCCGGAGGCGCACGCTCGTCGCGCCGCGCGCGGCGGCCGTGCGGTGCAGGTGCCCCATCATGATGCGACCGAGACCTCGGCCCTGGCAGTCGGTCCGGACGGCGATTCCGAGGGACGGCGTCGCGTACCCTTCATCCCAGCCGCGAAGCATCCCGTAGGCGACCGCCCGGTCGCCGTCGACGAGGATCGCAAACACGTTGTGCCCGTCCCGGGAGGCGATCCGCCGCGCCTCGTCTTGTGTGAAGGGGTGGGGCCGGAAGAACGTGTCGTCGATCTGGGCGAAGACGTCGGCGAGCATCTCCTCGTCACCGGGGCCAACGACCCGGAAGTCCACTAGACCCCCCTCGCTCGGCTCTGAATGGCTCGACAAGACAGAAGTTCGGCTCTCTGGAGTTGATCGGGTTCATCGACTTCCCAATTCGGTGGCCCTATGATGGCGCGCAACGTCGAATATGTCCTACCTTGTCGCCATGCCGTCCGACGGCATCGCTCCGACGCGACGGATGGAACGGAGGCGCGTCATCGACCTACGAGCTGTTCCCAAGAAGCTCATCCCGGACTACCTCGTTGCCGGGGAGCGATGGGTTCGTCGGGGACTCGTGGTCCGGTATCTCGATCCCACGCGTCCGTCTCGGTTCCCGGACGTCGTCCAAATCGAAGCCACGAGCATGTGCAACCTCCGCTGTCCCCTGTGCTCGCACTCACGGGAAAAGAGCGCAGGGCAACACCTATCAGGCGACAGGCTGCGGGCGATTCTCGATCGACTTCCGCGGACACCGCCAGAAGTGCGCCTGAGTGGGATCGGTGAACCGCTGGTCAACCCCAACTTCTTCGAACTCGTTGACATCCTCGCCGAACGAGGGATCAGGTGCGAGTTCTATACGAACGGAACGCTGCTAGGGCGGCAGGCGACCCGTGAGGCTATCCTCTCACGGCCCAACATCCGGAGCATTCGGATCTCCTGTGACGGCGCGTCAAAGGAGACGTTTGAGGCGATGCGGCTGGGAGCCAAGTTTGGAGCGTGGAAGCGATCCGTCCAGGGGTTCGTGGCCCAGGCCGGGGAGCGACGAGGAGAGACCCTGCGAACGGGCGTCATCACTGTGCTCAGCAGGCAGAATCTCAACGAGATCGGCGACGTCATCCGCTTGGTCGCAGATCTGGGCATGGACCGCGTGCATATTCAAGACCCGATGCCGATTGACGACGAGGCCGCATCCTGGTGTCCAACCCCGGATGAGATCCACGAGTTCCACCAGCATGAGGGGGAGCTTCGCGCACTTGGCAAGTCGCTGGGTGTATTTGCGTCCTTCAGATTTCGGCGTGAGGAGTCCCAACGCCCGATTGGTATCCGATGCCTCCAGCCGTGGATGTACATCTTCATCCGAGCGACCGGAGAAGTAGCTCCCTGTTGTGCAGTCTTTGGCAGCGACAGGGGCGCCGTCATGGGCAGCCTCATTGACGGGGACTTCGAAGCCGTCTGGCGGGGCATTCCGTACCGTGACTTTCGCACCACCTGCGCCTCGGGCACGAACGAACTTTGTCTGAGCTGCTCGTACTACTGATGTCCCGAGCCGCATGTGGAGGATCTGAGCCGAGAGGTGCCTGACCGATGCGGATGGCCTTCGGCATTTGGGCACGTTGAAGCTCGGCAGGCTACTGGATCCCCCGCTCGTCTTTGAGCGATCGTCCGTATCGTTAGGATGTGCTGAGGCGCGTCGGTACTGACCGTCACCCGCCCACTTTGAGCGACACACCGCGGTCGACACCGCAGCGAGTGGCTGGGCGACCACGGCTACGCTCCGCAATCCTCCCGATCGAGACGAGCCGGCCCACAGCCTGGGATGCGTTGCCCGGCCGATCGCCACCCGAAGCGTGCTGCCACACGCCCCAGGGAGCGCTCCTCCACTGTCACCCCTTCCCGCCGTGGTTGTGGCCGGGTTCGTGATCAGCTCTGCCGTCAGGAGGCTGGCGGCAGGCCCTGTGGGCGGCGCCGCCCGCGCTCCCACGCTGCGCCCGTCGTCCCATATGCCGCTGCACCGGCCCGGTTCCTCGGAGGATCACAACCGAACGCCTCGCCTCCACGCATTCAAGAGCCGCGAGGCGGCTCGTGGAGACCGTCCGGACCGCCCGCCGGCCGAGATGTCGTCAGGTGGAACTCAGGTCGCCCAGCCGGTCGAGGAGCTCGGCCGCGACGGCCCTGTAGTCCGCCGCCACGAGGCTCGTCGGCGCGTATCGCGTGATGGGCAGGTGGAACGCTGGCGCTTCCGCGATCCGAACTGCCTCACGCACCCCATGCTCAAACACAACGCTTCCGAACTGGGTTCGCAGCCGGGCGAGGACCTCGCGCGCGTGCAGGGTGGCGTTGACCCGGCAGGCGACGATGCCGAGGAGTTCCACGCGCGGGTTGACACGCCGCCGCGCGCGCTCGATGGAGGCGATGATGCTGGCCATGCCCGGCAGTGCCAGTGCGTGGGTTTCGACGGGAATGACGACGTGGTCGCATGCGACGAGAGGAGCGAGCGACAGATACCCGAGCGTCGGCGGCGTGTCGACGAGGATGAGGTCCCAGAGGTCGGGCAGTCGACGGAACGCGCGAACGATGGCAAGCCCGGTCCGGTTCTTGGTTTCTTCGCCGGACGGGACAAGGCTGGGGCTGGCTGAGATCAGGTCCACGCCAGGTGCCGTCGAAGGCTTGACCAGCTCGGAGACCCGGATGCCGCCCGTCGAGAACTCGACGAGCCCGACAGTCGACTCGCGGCCGCCGAGCCATGTGGTCGCCGACGCCTGTGGGTCGAGGTCGATCACGAGGACGCGGAGGCCGCGCTCACCCAAGGCGGCGGCGAGGCTCACTGTCGTCGTCGTCTTGCCGCTCCCCCCTTTGTTGTTGGCGAGCGCGATCCTGCGCACTCAGCGATTGCCCTCAACCCGACGCACGAGTCCGTCGAAGAAGTCGTCCGCCGCCAACGTCACGCTCGACGGCGCCTGCAGCAGCGAATCGGGCGCCGTCTCGCCGAGTTTGTGAAGGAGGCGCGGAGCCGATGATCTCTCTGCGGGCCCATATCCTGGAGCCGGAGCTTGCTTCGCGGCCAGGCCGGGCGGGGCGGCCCTCGCGGAATCTTGCTCGGCAGGCGCGGCGACAGGGTCCTCAGAGCTACCGGGCGCCACCCACTGGGTGGTCGGCTCGGGCGCTGGAACGCCTTGTGGGCTCGTGTCTGGCGTGAATGGTCTCGACAATGGCTCAGCGCTGCGGCCAGGCGCGCTGAATTGCGTCGCAAGCGACGGGACCGGGGTTTCAGATGTCCGCGCGCTGATTGTGTGCGTTGATCGTGGGGCCGGAGCGAGCGACGCCCCGCTCTCGAGCTTCAGCGCCGATTGGTAGGCCTTTCGCGCGGCGACCTCGAACTCCCCGTCGTGCGTCGCTCTCGTCCGTCCGCCCCTCCCGGGAACCAGCCCAGCGAGGAATCCCCGAGCCGCGGCAAGCGATGTCCTCGGATCCCCGCCCGCGCTCGCAGACGAGCCCTTAGGCGGGACGTTGGATCGAGGCGGCTCAAGGTCGGGGTCTCTTGGCGCCGCCGATCGTTCCCGGAATGAAGGTCCTGTCGGCACTTCCAACTCATGGTTGACCGGCGGGTTCGTGGCCTAGCGTCAGCGATAGCCCGGCGGCAGGAATCATCACTCCCTGCACTGTACAGGTTCTCTCTTCCTCGTCAGCGGTGATACGACCGCACACGCAGTGCGCATTCTCTGCGGCGCCGTCGCCGCCTCGACCATGTGAGCCGCGCCCACCGTGCCAACCGAGCAGCTCATGCGCCGACCGCGGGAGGTTGCTCACCGAGACCGAGCGGCCGGAGGCGATGGGCGAGGAGCGAACCCGGTACTTGGGCGCCACTGCGTGGCGCGGGACGAGTTGCGAGAGGCTGCGCCGATGGATTCGAGGTCGAGTCGAGGGCAGCCCGGCCCGCCGCGCGCCGTTGCGGACGGCCGCGAGCCTGGTCGCGGGCCGCAGACGTCAACAGAAGCCGCCGAACCTACCGGCTCAGGGTACGATCGTGCGAGACCCAAGTACCGGTTCGGTGACGGTGCGCACCGGTTCATCGGCTGATGGTGCGGTCGAGTGTGGTCCGGACCCCCCATTGGTACGCCCCAAGTACTGGACTGGGACCAACGAGTCGCGCAAACTGTCTCGTGCGAACCGGGTCCGATGGCAGACGTCTTCCCCACACGGCTCGAGTCGCATTGGCGTCGTCCGCGGTATTACTGCCGCACCAATCGGGGATAGGAGATCGATGGATACCAACATCCGGCGCGGGAGGCGCGCCACGGCATTCCGGAGGGTGGGTTGGCTCGCCGTCGCAGCGATGGTCGCCACGGCCCTCTTCGCCACTCCTGGCGTCGCCCTCGGCCAGTCCGTGACCTCCGACTGCTATCAGATTGTCGTGGACTTCAGCGGCGCGCCCGCGGGGACCACAGCCGACGTGTATCTCCACGGGACCACGACCCTCGTCCCCGGTGGCGAACTCACAGCGTCAGGTTATGTCGCCGCGCCGTCCGGAATTTACGACGTCGTCTGGTCCAACGACGGCTCCGTTGTATCAACTGACACCGTGACCGTCCCGGCGTGCGGGGAGCTCCAGATCACCAAGTCCATCTCCGGTACCTCGGCGGACTTCCCCGGCGGCCAGTTCGACTTCGCTGTCGACTGTGGCGGAACCGACACGTTTACGACCTCCATCTCAATCGCCGCTGGTGGCAGCGCCGGCTCAGTCCACTTCAGCGTCCTGCCCGGCGAGACGTGCGCCGTGACCGAAACCGGCACACCCGATGCAGGTCCCGGTTACCTGTGGCTTGCGCCCCAATTCCTCGGAAACCCGGCAACGATCGTCGAGGGCCAGACCGTCACTGTCTCCGTGACGGACCCGCGTAACCCTACCGCGAGCCCCCCTCCCTCGCCCAGCCCGAGCTCGCCGCCGACCTCGCCCCCGTGCAC
>JBIOII010000078.1:0-10091 GCA_044449785.1 Candidatus Limnocylindrales bacterium | reverse complement strand
CGCGTCCGCACGCCGGGTCCGCCGCCCAACGCGTCTACCTCCAGCCCCGAGTCGTCGGCAAGAGTAGGGAGCCCCGAGAGCAGGGCGAAGAAGCGAGCCTTCCTTGCCGCGTTGGCCTCGAACGTCGCCCCGTCCTCGACCGCCTCGTCGTGGATTCCCACGTCGTCGAGATCCATCAGCTCGGCCCTCAGGCCCAGCAGCTCGCGCAGTTCGCGGAGCTTGTGGGTCGACCGGGTGGCGACGAGCACCCGCGACCGATCGGCCGAGCCCGATGTTCGATTGGCCACCGGCGCTGGGCCGCTAGCGCTTGACCGAGGCGAACGCCTCGGCCTGCGCGGCGAAGAGACGCTCGAGCCCGCCGCCCGCCAGGTCGAGCATTCGATCTACGTCCGACCGCTCGAACGGCTTGCCCTCGGCGGTTCCCTGAAGCTCCACATACCGGCCCGCGTCTGTGGCGACGACGTTGAAGTCGACGTCGGCCCTGGAGTCCTCGGAGTAGTCGAGGTCGAGGTAGGTCGTGCCGCCCACGATGCCGACGCTGACGGCCGCAACGCGCCCGAGAAGGCAGCGTTCCATGCCGTACGTGCGCATGGCCGCCGCCAGCGCCACCCAGCCGCCGGTGATCGACGCTGTGCGCGTGCCGCCGTCGGCGTTGATTACGTCGCAGTCGATCGTGATCGTCCGCTCGCCGAGCTTCGTCATGTCGACGATCCCACGGAGCGACCGTCCGACGAGCCGCTGGATCTCGTAGGTTCGGCCGCCCAGCTTGCCCTTGGCGGCCTCACGGATGCTGCGCTCGCTCGTGGCCCTCGGCAGCATGCTGTACTCGGCCGTGACCCAGCCCGTTCCCTTGCCACGGAGGTGTGGCGGGACCTTGTCTTCGATCGTGGCCGCGCACAGCACTTCCGTGCCGCCGACCTTGATCAGGCAGGATCCCTCGGCCCACTTCTGGACGCCGACGGTCATGGTCACCGGCCGCAGGTCGCCGGGGAGGCGGCCGTCTGCCCGCTGGGACGGCTGGGCTCCGATTGTCATCGTGCTGTTTCCTCCGGCGCCGAAGTCTGGCCCGCCGCCGTCTGGCGGTTGGCGGCCTCGGCTCGCGCCTCGGCCTTCGCAGCATCCCACAGATCGTCGAGTTCGGCGAAGGTCATATCACGCAGCTGGACGTCCCGTTCGCGGGCCATCCGCTCAACGCGCCGGAACCGGTCGCGGAACTTGTCCGCGGCCGCCCGAAGCGCCGCCTCCGCCTCCACGCCGTGGCGCCGGGCCAGGTTCGTGACGACAAGCAGGAGATCGCCCACCTCCTCGCGCTTCTCGGCGTCCGTTGCGGCCTCGTCCAGCTCGGCCAGCTCCTCGTGGACCTTGTCGATGATGCCGACGATCTCCGGCCAGTCGTAGCCGAGGTGCGCGGCCCGTTCCTGCATCTCCTGGGCGGCCGCGAGCGCGGGCATGGACGGCGAGATGCCGTCGAGCGCGCTCCGGACCTCCGCCCCGGGGCCCTCGCTCGCCGCTTCGTCCTCGCGCTCTTCCCGCTTGATCTGCTCCCACTGGCGGTTCACATCGCCGGCGGTGGCGACCTTCGCGTCGCCGAAGACATGGGGGTGGCGGCGGACGATCTTGCGGCAGATCGCCTCCTCGACGTCGGTCATGTCGAAGACACCCGCCTCGGCCGCGAGTTGCGCATGCAGGACGATCTGCAAGTAGAGATCGCCGAGCTCACCGGCCAGGTCGGGCGTAGCTCCACGGTCGAGCGCGTCGTAGACCTCGTAAGCCTCCTCGAGCAGGTGTTTCTTGAGGGAAACGTGGGTCTGCTCCCGGTCCCACGGACACCCATCCGGCCGGCGCAACCGGTCCGCGATCCACGGCAGGGCCCATGGGCTGGCGAATGCCAGCTCCGGCGCCAGCGGTGAGATGTATAGCGGCGCCGCCAGAGCGCCCTCGTCCAGGTCGGCGACCGTGGTCGTGTCCTTCACGCCGATCCGGCCGACGGGGTGATCCGGCGGATAGAGCCGCCGTAGAACCCCGATGGCGCCACGCTCCGCTCGCGCATGCCGGCCGGGCAGCGGCTCGTCCGCGGACTCGGCGGGTTCGCCGACCCTGAACGCCGCGAGCGGCACCAGAATGAGGGGCCGCGACGGTTCCACGGGCGTGCTCGTCAGGCGCTCGGATGTAACGATCTGAAGCCCGGCCGCCGGGTCCAAGCCCCAGCGGATCCTGGCCTCGGCGACAAACGCGTCGAGCACCTAGGTTCAGGACGGCGTCGCGGGGGCCATGGCGTTCACGGCCGCCGTGTCCTGCCACACGAGCGCGTTCGCCTGCAGCTGGCTGAGCCAGCGCGGGAAGACGACCTTCTTGAGCTTGGCCTGCTGGTCGGCGTCCGCGGTCCTGTTCTGGTCGGCGAGAATCTTGTAGAGGTAGTAGCCGTTGCTGTTGACGATGTTGCTGACTCGGCCGACCGGAGTCTGAAAGATCGCGGCCTGCTGATCGCCGGTCAACATGTACGGCGAAACCCAGCCGAGGTCGCCACCGGTCGCTGCGTCGGCCGACTCCGATGTCTGCATGGCCACGGTCGAGAAGTCGACCCCCGAGTTGATCTGCAGTAGGGCATCGGCGATGCGCTGGTCCGGCGCCGGCCGGCGACCCTGATATAGCACGACGACGTAGCCCTGGGACGGTTCCTGGATGGGATCGAGGATGGCGCCGACTGCAAGTCCCGGAGCGAAGACGATCGAGGCCACGTTGGTCAGGCCGAGCCCGCTCGAACCTGAGGCTGTCTGGGCGTTGAAGAGATCGGCTGGGATCCAGGGGATGGAGCCCCCGCTGGAGTTCCAGAACTGGTCGTCGTTGACCGTCGTGTCAGCGGCCATCGTCGCGAACTGCGTTGGGTCCGCGCGAAGCTTGGCGACCGCCGCGTTGGCGCGACTCAGGGCATCCGTCCAGGACGGGTCGGTGGTGGGCACGTTCGCCGCGTTCGACTCGCTGTGGTTGGGAGCGAAGACCAGGACGGAGATCTTGACCTCGTCGCCGTTCCCGGGCTGACCGTAGCCTGGGGCGACGGCGATTTCCAGGACGTGACGCTGGTCAGTGGAGCCGCTGACGTACTTGGCCTCGATCACGGTCTGGACCGCCTTCTGCGTCGCCTCTGCGCGCGCGAATGCCTGGTACAGGCCCGAGTTCGCATTTGCGTCGATCGTCTTCTGCCAGTCGGTGTCGACATATGTCGGCACGATGCTCGTGACAGTTGCGAAGCGGTAGGTTCCATCGGTGCCCTTGAAGATCGCGGTCACGTCGTTCGGCTTGGCGAGGGCGAAGATCGCATTCGCAAGATCGGGGTCGACCTGGAGAGAGTCCTTGCCGGTCAGGCCGATGTCGCCGATGCTGTTGCTCGTGCCGGTCCCGGACGAGTTGGCCTCCGTCGCGACGGTGTCCCAGGCTTTGCCGCCGTTGACCTCTTTGAGATATCCCTGGATCTTGGTGAGCGCGTCGGTGATATCGGCCGACGTAACCGAGCTTGCGGGGGGAACCGGCGTGGGCGTCACGCCGATGATCTTCACGTGGCGCATCTCGACGATCGTGCCGTCGGTCCGAATCTGGTCGCTGACCATCTGGTCCGTGACCGCGATGTTGTTCTTGGCCGCGTACTGGCGAATCTCGGCCTCGTCGATCAGCTGTGTGAGGGAGCTGGTGTAGATCGTGGACAGGCTCTCATTCGACTGGATGCCGCTCGTCAGCGAGGAGTATTCGTCGGTCGTGATCTTGCCCTGGTTTCGCAGTGTCGTGTAGTCGGCGATCTGCCGCGCGTATATCGCCAGATTGAGATTCGCTCGGTCGCGCACCGCGTCCTTGCTGATCGTCTCGCCGTTCACCGCCGCGATGGTGGCCCCATGGTCCGCGTAATAGCCGGCTACGAAGACTCCACCCATAAGCGACAACGCGGCTGCGATGGCGACGGTGAAGCTGAGCGTTACGTAGATCGCGCGCCGGTTGTCGTCGCGGCGGGCTCGGCGGCGCGTTGGCTTTGGAGCCGTTCTGGTGCGGAAGGTCATCTGGGCGTCCTGGTGCGGGCCTGGTCCGGCGAGACACGCCGGGTAACGGAGCCGTATGCTACCGCATTCCGCTTCCTGAAACGGTGAGGCTCGGAGGCGAAATCCGGCCGGATCGAGCTGGTTGTCATCCGGGCTTGCGGGCTTCGGCTCGCTCTTTGCCGCGCCGCCGGGCCATGAGCCGGTCGACGACCGACTTGTATACCTCGGCCTGCCGAGTCCAGCTGAGCTCTTCCACGCGCCGGCGCGTCCGTTCGACGCGTGAGGCCCGGGCCGCGCCATCGTCGACGAGCCCCAGGAAGGTGGCGGCAAGCGAATCCGGATCGCCCGGTTCGTAAACCGAAAGCGTGTCCGGGTCGAAGTAGCGTTCCACGGTTGGCAGGCGCGACGCCACGACCGCCTTGCCCATTGCCGCATACTCGAGCACCTTGGTCGACAAGCTCATACCGGTGAACGGGTCCAGCCGGGTTGGTGCCACGCCGATGTCGCCGGCAGCGACGGCGGCGGGCACGTCCTCGATCGGGATCCGGCCCGGAAAGCTGACGATGGCGGAGATGCCGAGCTCGGCCGCGAGCGCCTCGAGCGACGGCAGGGCGTCGCCGCGGCCGTAGAACGTCGCCTGCAACTTCAACTTCGGCCGCGTTCGGACGATCGCCGCCATCGCTTTCAGTACGACATCTAGCTCGTAGGTCGGCGTCAGTGCTCCTGTGTAGACGATGCGGAGCGTGCCGTCGGCCATGAACTCGCGATGCGGCTCGGCCGACGAATCGAAGAGAGCGAGGTCCGGGCTGTTGAGCACGACCGTGAGCCGCTCCGGATTCACGCCGATCCCCCGCAGGCGCTCGGCCAGCGGCTCGTTGACGGTCATGACCTCGTCGGCGAAGGCGATCGAGAGCTTCTCCTGGAGCCGCAGCAACCTGTAGCTCCACGGGTTGGCCGCCCGGGGGAACCGGCTTCGGAAGAACTCCGGCATGGCCTCATGCAGGTCCAGGAGTACCGGCACGCCCGATAACTTGAGTGGCAGGGCCGCGAATACGAGGTAATCCGGCAGCGAATGGACTTCGACGAGGCCGTATCGGCGGCGGCGATGAGCCGTCGTCGCGGCCCACAGCGCTCGAATCAGAAACGCGCCGTATTCGACCAGATAGACCGGTAGGCCGGCGCCCTGGTGCCGGCCGACGGGTAGCCGGCGAAGTCTCACCCCCGCAACCACGGCCGAATCAGCCTCGCCGGGTCTGCGCAGGCCGTAAACGTCGACCTCCCAGCCGGCAGCCGCCAGCGTCTCGGCCTCGCGCCTGACGCGCGGGTCCTCCTCGTAGTAGGCGTGGACGATCATGCAGATCGGCCGGCGAGGCGCGGCCCTGGTCATCGGCCGGCCGAGGTCAGGGCGGCTGAGATCCGCTCGGCGGCGCCGGAACCTGACAGATGGAGGTTCGCGGCGCGTGCCGCGGCTTGCTCGCGGGCGCCCGCGACTGGAGCCCGGGCGCCGAGTTCCCGCAGGGCGAGATCGCGATCGAGGCCAACCAGCACCGCCGAGCTGGCCGCGCCGCCGACCGTCTCGACCCATTCGGTCGTGGTCCGGAGGACGAGGCAGGGCACGCCGAGCCAGGCCGACTCGCGCTGGACGCCGCCCGAATCGGTCAGCACCGCCGCGGCGTGGAGCTGGAGCGCGAGCGAGGTCCGGTAGCCCTGCGGCTCCACGACGGCCACACCGTCGGGCAGAGCGACGCCCGCGGCCGCAAGCGCCGCACGGGTCCCGGGATGGAGGGGCAGGACGACCGGCCGGTCCGGCACCGCGACCGCACCGAGCATCTCCGCCCATTCGGCCATCGCCGCCGGATCGCGGTTCTCGGCGCGGTGGACCGTTGCGAACAGGAAGCCGCCAGGGGTGAGGGCGACGCCGATCCTCGCCGCGATCGGGCCCAGGACGGCCGGGTCGCGTACTTCGCGTGAGGCCCGGGCGGCCAGGTCGAGCATCAGGTCGCCCACCAGCAGGACTCCGTCTTCGATCCCCTCGGCGGCCAGGTTGGAGACGGCGGCCGGAGTGGGCGCGAAGAGCCAGGTGGACAGGTGGTCGGCGACGACGCGGTTCAGCTCCTCGGGCATGCGCCGGTCGAAGCTGCGCAGCCCCGCTTCCACGTGGGCGACCGGCACTCCGAGCTTGGCCGCCGCCAGCGCGCCCGCCAGAGTGGAGTTGGTGTCGCCGTAGACCAGGACCGCGTCCGGCTCGGCGTCGCGGAGCAGGGGCTCGAGCGCGATGAGCATCTGACCTGTCTGCCGGCCGTGGCTGCCGCCACCGATCCCGAGCGAGTGGTTGGGCCGAGCAAGTCCCAACTCGGCGAAGAAGCTGCCCGCCATCGCTTCGTCGTAGTGCTGGCCCGTATCCACGAAGATGTCTTCGTGGCTGAGCCGTAGGACCGGCTGCAGCGCCGCGGCCTTTATCAACTGGGGCCGCGTGCCGACGACGCTGACTATCCGCACCGCGGGGCCGCCGCCTACCTTGACCGGCCCGAGGCGCCGGCGGTTCGGAGTCTGGTCGCGGCCTGGACGCCGATGCCGGCGTAACGGACGCCGCCCGGCAAATCGACGTCGCGGAGGCTGTTGCGCCCGTCGACGATCGCCTCGAGCCTGGGGAAGAGCGAGAAGTCGATCTGCTGCCAGAGCTTGTCCGCGGTCTGCGTGACGATCGCCCGGAATGGCGCCGGCTGGCCCCACTGGTATGGGGTGGCGCAGCAGCGCTCGATCTCCTCCGTCGAGAGGAGCGGGTCGCAGGCACTCACGTCGGCTCCGTGGAATGACAACCGCTCGATCAGCGGCAGGGCGCGGGAGTACGCCAGCTCCTTTACGTACTCGCGGTAGGTAAGGCCGAGCACCAGGACCGGAACCTCGTCCAACCCACCGAGCAGACCCTCGAGGGCCTTGATGGCATGCCCGACCTGGGCGTCGTTGGTCCGGCGCGAGATTGCCACGACCTCGAGGTCGGGGGCGCGGCTGAGCAGCAGGTGCGGGTAAACCGGGATGCAGTGACCTCCGACGCCGATGCCGGGCTGGTGGATGTGCGAATACGGCTGGCTGTTGGCGCCGTCGATGACTTCCTGGATGTCGACGCCGACGCGGTCGGCATACCGCGCGAAGTCGTTGGCGAGGGCGATGTTGACGTCGCGGTAGGTCGTGTCGGCGATCTTGCTGAACTCGGCCGCTTCCGCGCAGCTCATGGCCACGATCTCGGCGTCGAGGACGGAGTCGTAGAACTCGGCCGCCCTTCGACCGGACTCCGGTCCGATGCCGCCGACCAGCTTGGGATAGGTCGCCAGGTTGGCGAAGACGGCGCCCGAGTAGAGGCGCTCCGGCGAGAACGCGACGAAGAAGTCCGACTCGGACTTGAGGCCGGTAGCCGCCTCGAGCCGCGGTGCGAATCGGCCGCGCGTGTCACCGACGGGCAGGGTGGTCTCGAAGATGACGGTGACGCCGGGGTGGATTCCGCCGGCGATCGAGTCGACGGCCGAATCCATGTAGCGGTAATCCGGCCGCTGGGCATCGTCCAGCATCACCGGCACGATCAGCACGGCCACGTCCGCTTCCCGAACAGCCGCCGCAGCGTCCGAGGTGGCGCGCAACCGACCGGCCGCGTGGACCTCGGCCACTCCTTCCGCCAGCCCCGGCTCCTCGGTCACGTGCGACCGGCCGGCGTTGATCGCGACGACGGCGTCGGGGTTTATGTCGACCGCCGTCACGTTCCAGCCGTGGCGCGCGAACTGAACGGCGAGGGGGAGGCCCATCTTGCCGGCGCCCACGACGACGGCACGGCCGACCGTGCCCGGCTGCGCGGCCCACGGACTCACCGATTTTGGTTTCCCGTGGCTGCACGGGTTGAGCGGCGGGTTGATGGAACCGCCGAGGAAGCTGACGACCCGCGAAGGTCGTGAAACGATGGTCATTCGGCGTCGAGCCTCGAAGGAAGGTCGGAGAGGTCGATGGGGCGGCGCTCGGAGGCCGCGGTCAGGAGGGCGCTGGCGATCGCGACTGCCCAGAGGCCGTCGACGCCGTCGACGTACGGCTGCATGCCGGTGCGCAGGACTCTGACGAATTCGTCGAGTTGAGCGCGCAGCGGCTCGACGTTCTGGATCGGGATCTCGGCCACGTCGCCGCTAAAGGTAGTGGCGTAGCCGTCGATCAGCTGCGGCCGCTCGACGTTCGAACGGGTGAAGGTCAGCTTCTGGGTCAGGTAGTCCAGCTCGAACATGCCCTCTTCGCCGACGGCCACGAGGCTGCGACGCTTGGCCGGGGTCAGCCAATCGACGTCTAGGAACCCGGTCGCACCCGACGGGAAATGCATCAACCCGAACGTCAGGTCCTCGTGGCTGGCGTGGAGTCGCTGGGCCGTCTCGGCATAGACGCGGACCGGCCGCTCGCCGGCGATCCAGGAGAGCATGTCGACATCGTGAGTGCCGAGGTCGACGGTCACGCCGACGTCGCGGATCCGGGCTGGAAACGGACCCGCGCGACGGCTGGTTATGGCGTAGATGGTCGAGAGCCAGCCGGCCCGGAGCAGCCGGCCCATCTCCAGCACCGCCGGGTTGTATCGCTCGACGTGGCCCACCTGGACGCGGACTTTCCGCTTGCGGGCGGCCGAGACGATGGCCAGCGCGTCCTCGACGGTCGCGGCGAGCGGCTTCTCAACGAGGACCGGCAGCCCTCGATCGATCGCGGCGAGGGCCAGTGCCAGGTGGGCCGTGGTGGGTGCCGCGAGGACCACGCCGTCGAGATCGGCCTCGCGAATCATCGCCAGCGGGTCGTCGAAGCCCTTCGCTCCGGTCTGCGCCACCGCGCCCTCGAGAGCGGTCGCATCCGGATCGGCGATGGCGCTGAGCGCCGTATCAGGGTGATTCGAGATGACGCGCAGGTGATTCCGGCCCATCGAGCCCAGGCCGGCCAGACCAAGCCGCAGGGGCGCGGTCATGAGCGATTGCCAGTCCCGACCGCGTGGCGCAAGACTGCGGCTCGCAGGGCAGCGGTCACCTGATCGACCTCGGCCTCTGTCAGACCCGGGTACATCGGCAGCGACATGCTGTGTGCGGCCGCGGCGTCGGTGTTTGGGAGATCCGCCTCGATGCCGAGCTCCATCACGTAGGCCTGGCGGTGGCACGGGATCGGGTAGTAGATGCCGCACATGACGCCGGCGTCCTTCATCTCGGCCACGATCCGGTCGCGGGCCGACCCGACGCCCAGGGTGTACTGGTGGAAGACGTGCGTTCGACCTTCGGGCCACGCCGGGAGTCTGACCGGCAGGTCGGCAAAGGCTTGGTCGTAGCGCCTGGCGATGGCCTGGCGGCGGGCGGTGTTGCGCTCGAGCTTGTCGAGCTGGACCAGCCCAATGGCCGCGGCGATGTCCGTCATGCGGAAGTTGTAGCCGAGGATCTCGTGGTGGTAGCGCTCGCGCATCCCCTGATTCCGATACAGCCGGATCCAGTCGGCCAGCCGGTCGTCGCTCGTGGTGACGAAGCCGCCCTCGCCGGTGGTCATGTTCTTGGTGCCGTAGAGGCTGAAGGCCGCGTAGCCGAAGCTGCCCGAACGGCGGCCCCGGTACAGCGCGCCGTGAGCCTGGCACGCATCCTCGACGACGGTGAGGCCGTGGCGGTCGGCGATGGCCTGGATGGCGTCCATGTCGGCCACGACGCCGAACAGGCTGACCGGGCAGATGGCCCGCGTCCGCGGCGTTATCGCCGCCTCGATCCGGCCCGCGTCCATCAGATACGTGTCGGGCTCGATGTCGACGAAGACTGGGGAGGCGCCGGTGAACAGAATCGAGCTGACGGTGGCGTTGAAGGTGTGCGAGACGGTGATTACTTCGTCGCCGGGGCCGAGGCCCAGGCCGGCGAATATCGACATCAGTGAGACCGTGCCGTTGGACATGGCCATGGCGTGCTTGACGCCGCAGAAGGCGGCCCAGCGTTCCTCCAGCTCCGCGACCTTCCGTCCCTGGGCGATCATGCCGCTGTTCAGGACCGCCGTTACTGCGGCGACCTCCTCGGGACCGAGATCCGGGCG
>JBIOII010000077.1:0-10180 GCA_044449785.1 Candidatus Limnocylindrales bacterium | reverse complement strand
GTCGACCCCGGCGGGCTCGGTGATCGGACCCGCGGCGGTTGCTGTCCCCCTTCTGACAGGCTCCGATCCCGGGGCGGCGCCCGGCGAAGCCTCCATCGGGCCGGCTGTCTCCGCGGCGGCCACACCCGCGGATCTGACGAGCCAGCGGGTCCCGACGACGAGCGTCTCGTAGAGGACGACGAGTCCGCGGATGAACGGGAGGGCAGCCCAGCGTGTTGCACGAAAGCCCACCGCGAGCTTCTCGTCGGCCCACACGATCCGTCCGTCCGGGTGCCGGAGCGCGACCGCGATCGCGTCGCGTCCGCGCATCAGGACACCCTCGATGAGCGCCTGGCCCCCGTACGCGAAGCGAGCCATCGGCGGCCCTACCGGCCGGAGATCACGCCGGCGAACCTCCCGGTCCGCCGCGGCGAAGGCGACCCAGCCGTCAGCGGCCCGTCGCGGCGCGCTCGAGGCGCTTCTGGAACCGCTCGACCTGCCCGGCGGTGTCCATGATCATCTGCTTGCCCGTGTAGAACGGATGGCAGTTCCCGCAGACGTCGACCCGGAGGTCCGGTCGGGTCGAGCCGACCACGAACTCGGTGCCGCAGGTCGCGCAGTGGACCTTTGCGGCGTGGTACTTGGGGTGGATGTTCGGCTTCATCGGGTCTCCGGGCGCGGTGTGTGGCAGGTTGGAAACGGGGTCACGCGCCGGCGACAGCGGGCACGGCCTCGGCGACGGGCAGGGCCGCAGTCTCGGGCTCGACGCGGACGCGCTTCTTCGTCCTGGTCTGGTGCTCGAAGTGGACGCGACCCGTGACCGTGGCGAAGACGGTGTAGTCGCGGCCGAGCCCGGCGCCGGTCCCGGCGATGAACGTCATCCCACGCTGGCGGACGATGATCGAGCCGGCCGGCACGAGCTGGCCGTCGCCTGCCTTCACGCCGAGGCGCTGGCCGACCGAGTCGCGGCCATTCTTTGAGCTGGAGCCTGCCTTCTTGTGGGCCATCGATCAGTCTTCCTTCTTGGCGACGCGCGGTCGCCGGGGTGCGGGCTTCGCCTCGGGTGCGGGCTTTTCCGCCTTCGGGGCGGACTTGGTTGCGCGTGCCGTCTTGGCGTCGGCGGGAGGCATCGCAGCGCGAGTGCGGGCGGGCTTCTTCGTGGCGCCTGCCGAAGGTGTTGCATCCTGGGCCGGCGCAGCCTTTGAGGCGAGCGTCGCGGCGAGGGCCGCGTCGACAGTAGCCTGCGCGGCCGCGGCCTCGGCGAGCCGCTCACGCTCCGTCTTGCGCGCTTCGGCGGCGACCTTCTCGGTTGCGGCCGCACTCTTTCCATTGAGCATGACGTCCGTGATCTTCAGGATCGTCTGCTCCTGGCGGTGGCCTTTCTTGACGCGGCGCCGGGCCTTGGGCTTGTACTTGAACGCGATCACCTTGTCCGCGCGATCGGCCCGCAGGACCGTGGCGCTGACCACCGCGCCCGCGACAAGTGGCCGGCCGATCGCGGCCTCGTCCCCATCCGCGACCAGCAGGACGCGATCGAGGGTGATTTCTTGGCCGGGCTCGACATCGAGCAGCTCGACTGCAAGCTCGGTGCCGACCTCGACGTGATACTGCTTCCCGCCGGTCTCGATGACTGCGTACATAGGTCTCCGGATGGGTCTCGGCGGGCGTGAACAGCCGGCCGTGGATGGGCGCGAACAGGCGGCCCAGCTCTCTCGGGCGCGAATGCGGAGTGTACGGCGCCTGGCCCGCGCGGTCAAACTGCGCCCGGGTTAGGAGATAGAGACGGGCGAAACGCGCCCCCTCTGCCGGCCCTCAGCTTGACCTGGCGCCTGCCCTTCAGGCGCAGGCTGCCGTTGTCACGGCCACCGCCCTCGGAGGTCCCCCATGCCCGGCCCTGCCGTCCGCTGCCCGTCCTGCGGCCACGCCCTCTTCACGGTCGACGAGCCCGCCTGGCCGGCCCCCGTGTCGCCCGCCGCGCCCGAGGGGCCCCTCCTGCTGACCGTCACGCGGGCGGCCGAGCTCCTGGGCGTCTCGCGCTCGACCCTCTACCAGCTCGTCGCGGCCGGGCGGGTCCCGGTCGTGCGGCTGGGCCGGGCCGTGCGCTTCCCACGGCGGGGGGCTCGAGCGGCTGGCGGAAGGTCGGGTCTCTGAGGAGAGGACGCGAACCCCGAGCTGCGCCGGTCCCATCCGCCCCGGCGTTTCAGTCCTCGGACCCGTCCGGGACCGAGACGCCCGGGCGGCGGAGGCCAGCCCGGATCTCCTCCCAGCCCATGCGAGGTAGATGACAGAGCGGCTCGGGAACAGGTCGCCCTTTCCTTCCGCGGTCGCCACGTCACCCTAGAGTTCTACACTTGGCAGCGTCGCGCTGGCCCCAGTCCGGACGGAGGACCTAGGAGCGGGACCTTGCTGGTCGACAACGGGTGAGCGTTCGTACCGCAGCGCAGCGGCCGATGCTGGTTCCACCGATCAAGCTGCTTTCGCGACCGGCAGTCCGGCTGTTCGTGACCAGCACGGCGCTGCTGTTCGTCGAGTTGTTTCTGATCCGCTGGATTCCCGCCAACGTTATCTACGTCGGGTTCTTCAGCAACTTCCTGCTCATGGCGAGCTTCCTCGGCATCGGCGTCGGGATCCTCCTGGGGCGCAATGCGATCCGGCCCGTGGTGGCGCCGTTCCCGATCCTCCTCTTCCTGGTCGTCATCCTCGTGTCTGTCGTCCAGCTAAATGTCCAGCTGGGCTCGCCGGACGACATCTACATCGGACCGGCAGCCTTCTCTCACGCGGCCGACACCAACGTCCTCGTCCTCGTCTTCGTCGTCGCTCTTGCGGCCTCGGTCATGGCAGCGCTCGCTCTCCCGCTGGGGCCGCTCCTGCGTTCGATGCCTCCCCTTCGGGCGTACTCGATCGACATCGCGGGCTCCATGACGGGTATCGCGCTGTTCACGCTCCTCGCGTGGATGGGGACGGGACCTGGAATCTGGATGACGGTTGTGGCCGTCCTCGGGACGCTCCTCGGACTCGGCAGCGGTATTCAGGCATGGTCGGCTGTGTCGGCGGTAGCCCTCTTAGCCACGATTCTCGTGGCAGGCGCGGGTGCCGACATCTGGTCCCCATATCAGCGCCTGACGGTGTTCGAGGCCGGGGGCTCGACCTATGTCAACTCGAACGGTCTGCCATTTCAGTCGTTCCCGAAATACCCGTCCAGCGTCGGGGGGTTCCCCTATAGCCAGATCGACCTCTGGTTTCCGGGTCGCCAGTTCGCGAACGTCCTCATCATCGGCTCCGGAAACGGCAACGACCCAGCTGTCGCACTGAAGCGAGGCGACCAGCACATTGACGCGGTCGAGATCGACCCGACGATCCTTGATATCGGGAAGCGCCTGCACCCCGACCATCCATATCAGGATCCTCGCGTCACCGCGACGGTCGATGACGGCCGGGCTTTCCTCCGAAACTCGACCGAGAAGTACGACCTGGTCATCTTCGCGGAGCCGGATTCGCTCGCGTTGTTCTCGACAGCCAACGGCATCCGCCTCGAGTCTTTTCTCTTCACCCGCGAGGCCTTCGCGTCGGTCCGCGACCACCTCGCGTCGAACGGGCTGTTCGTGCTCTACAACTTCTACTGGCAGCCGTGGCTCGTCGACCGCCTGGGCGCGATGCTTGCCTCGACCTTTGGCACCGCGCCGATCGTTTCGTACTACAACCAGCTTTCAGGACATGCAGCGGTTCTGGCCGCGGGTCCAGCGCTTGCGGCGACCGGTGGTGCTCCGCCGGCGGGCCAGAGCGAACGCCTCGATCCCGTGAATCCGCCTCCGCCGACAATCGACGACTGGCCCTTCCTCTACCTTCGCGAACCCGGGATCCCCGGGTACTACCTCGCCGCACTCGCCCTAGTTCTGCTGCTGGCGCTCGGGGCCGTCCTTGCTGCCGCTCGGGTGACCGGACTAACGGTGCGGCGATTCAGCCCGCATTTCTTCGTTTTGGGAACGGCGTTCCTCCTGCTTGAGACGCGGAGCCTGGTGACCTTCGGGCTGCTGTTCGGCAACACATGGATCGTCAATGCCTTGGTGTTCTTCGCCGTGCTTGCGAGCGTCCTGGCCGCGATCGGGATTAGCAGCCGCGTTCGTCTCACCCGCGTCTGGCCCGTGTACGCTGCGCTCTTCGCTTCGCTGGCTCTTGCGTCGCTGCTCCCGCCTGACGCGCTGCTTGTCGATCCGCCCGGGCTTCGATACCTCCTCGCATCCGCGATCTCGTTTGCTCCGGTGTTCCTGGCGAACTTGTGCTTCACGTACTCGTTCCGCGACACACAGACCGCGGACACGTCCTTTGCGTCGAATCTCCTCGGCGCGATGACCGGCGGAGCCCTCGAGTACCTAGCGCTCGTGACCGGCTACCAGAGCCTCTTGCTCGTCGTGGCGGCCCTTTACGGATCGGCCTACCTGCTCGCAACTCGCTTCCGTTTCCTGGCCGATCGAGACCTCGGCCCTGGACCGCTGCCTGGCGGCACCTCAGCCGAGGCCGTGAGTTAAGCCAGAGCCGCCTCGGCCCGTAGCGACTGCGGCGCCGCGCCCGGTTGGCCAGAACCCCTCACCGGACGCCCAGGAGCTCGGCCGCCCGCGTGCGACGTCAAGACGATGCTGCGCAGGAGCGGTGCGAGTAGCCAACGCGACGCGCACGGCCGCCCGATCTAACGATTCGTCGGCATGCCAATCGCTTCGCTTGGCCAGGACCGCCCCGCCGGCGGCCATTACTTCCGGGTGCTGGTGCGCCGCATGGCAAGACCGCGGAGATGGTCGAGCAGAGCGGTCCGAGCCCCTGCCTACGAGGGGAGCCGGACCATCGAGCCTGGAGGCAGCACAGCGGGCGGCGCAGGCCGGGACGAACGGGCGGGAGAGCCGTCACCCCTATCGAGGCGCCCGCGGAATCCACGGGATGGCGATACAGAGGCCGGATCAGCCCTCAGCCACGCCCGACCCACCGACCGGCTCAGCGTATGGCGCGAGGATCTGCGCCCGCCGTCGGTTGACCGCGACCATCGGGGCCGTCCGGCGGGGCTCGTCCGGTCTATCCGACCAGTACGTCACGTCCGTTACAGGAAAGAAGCGGGCGGTGAGCTGTCCGAGCCGCACATCGAAGCTCGGGTCGGGGCGGAGGTGGATGCGCCCGATAAGGGTGAACGGCGGGATCGATATCAACGCCGGTTCAGCGACCTTCTCCACGCGCATCTCGGGCGTCGGCTCTAGGCGCTCGTCGGCGACGACGAAGAGGATCGCCCCGAAGTTCACCTGGGCGAAAGCAGCGCGGACCTCCGAGCCGGTCGACCCGGACTCGTTCAGGACGACATCGTGCAGGACGACGAACTCGTGCTCGGCGTCGTTGAGGACGTCACTGAGCCGGGGACGAATGACCCGCACCGTTCCCTGGACGACGAACGCCTCGGTGAAGAGCGTCAGGCGGAGCGTGTGCTCGAGCCGCTCGAACATCGTGTTAGGGTACCTTCTTGCCGAGGGAACCTCAGCGGACGGCTGCCGAAGGAGTCGCTGCCCGGCTGGCGCGTCCTAGTGGAGCGGCCCGAGGTCCCGACTTGGGTCTTAGCGCCCGCCACGACGGCGGATCGCTCACCGATCGCGAACAGCAGCGCATCCCGCATTGTCTCCTGAGCTGAACCACCGGGGCTGAAGTCGCGCTCGACGCGAGCCAGAAGCCAAGCCTTGACGCGGGCTGAGGGTCCATGATGGCAGCAAATGCCGTCGCAGCCCTGCGTCCCGTTCACCCCCACGCTTGGCCCCGTTCAGGTTCCGGTCAGGTCCGCCCTACCTCCATCCGGTCACCACGCTCAGTCTCGGTCACCCCCCGCAGAACCCCCTGCGCTGGATCCGCTACGCGATCCGCCCTCGTGTGGGCTGACACGCACCCAAGAACGGCTTCTGCTAGGTCAGGTGGGCATCTCTTGGCAGATGCTCCGCTGTCGCCGCGCTCGCGGGATTGGTCGAGTTTGCGGAAGATCTCTGTAACTGCGACAACCGCAGGACCCGTGGTCAGCAGCTCAGGTCAGTAAGCAGCGTGCTGCTTCTTCTCTTGTTAGTCGTCAGGTCCAGCCGGTCCGGGGCTAGTTCACGAGATTGAGCGTGAAGATCTTCGGGCCGATAGGCGGACAGGTCGCTGGCGTGCAACTCGTATCGCTGAGCGAAGTCTTGAGGCCTGCTGCTGACGGGGGTGTGTCAATGAACCAGCCGTCGACGTGGCTGTCGTTGCCAGACTTGAAGATCCCGCTCACGTAGAACTCCGCCCATCCGTAGAAGCAGCCGTTCGTGTGCGAGCCGTCGTTGCACGTCGTGGCGGGGGATATCGGCGGTCCGGTGATCGGAACGGCAATGGTCACGTTTGTGATGCAGGCCCCACCTTGGTTGATAGCGCCGTTGTGGTTGCCTTGGTTCTGCTGGCCGATGTAGTCGTTCGTCGTATAGGTAACTGGCGTGATGGTCTCTTGCGAACAACCGGAGATGCCGTTGAGGTACCCGATCTCGTTCATGTAGGCGGCGACGTCCGCGGTGTTGACGTTCGCCCCAAACAGCGTCCACGCGAAGTCCCCGGTGTCGGCCGGGTAGTCCCCGTGGTGCCCATCGCCGAAGACGCAGCCAGCTATGCCGTCGGCGTTGTTCGTCGGGCAACCGGACTGGGTGAAGGCCTTCTGCGGTTGATTGTTCGTGAAAGCGAGGTTGGAGAGGATGAACGGGGCCGCCCCATACGCCGTGTCCGGTGTCTCGTTCAAAGCTTTGGCCTGAGCCGTCGTGGAGACGTGCCATGTGGGCTGGCCAACAACTCCGGCGAAGTAGTTCTGGTGGGGGGCCTGCACGTCGACCTGTACCAAGTTGGTCGGGAACGTGACGGTGACCGTCACTCCGTTCACTCCGTCGGTGTAGGAGTTCGAGGCGGCGACGTTGCGAGCGATGATGATCGCCTGCGCCTGCGACTGGCCATTGATCAGGGCGTCCGCTCCCGCGAGAGCTGCAAGGTCGGCGGCGTTCTGCTCCCCCCGTCGCTGGGCGTAGGCTGCCCCGCCATCGATGACGAGCCCGACCATCGCGATGATCGCGACGAGTGCGAGCGTGAATACGACGAGCATCTGGCCGCGCTGGCGGTCACGCAGATTAGTTGTCATTGCGGCCCCCTTACTGCTGGATCTGGGCAGTGCTTGAGCCCGTCATCGTCCACGTACCGAGCAACCCGAGCAGTGGCGTGAGGGCATGGTATTGGGCCGTGACGGTGACGTTCACAAATGCCGTGGTTGGGCATGCGTTGTTCACGAGCGCCACGGCTCCCCCAGTGATTGTCTGGCACGTAAATGACGGAGAGCTGAGTCCCGGAATGAGCCCTTGCTGGGTCGCGACAACACCGGTGATCTGTGAACTGCTGAAGTCGCTGCCCTGATGGACGCTTGCCACGCGGGCGATCTCGCGGGCCGCCTGCGCTACCCCGTTGTACTTGTAGATGGCCATCCCGAAGTCGAAGACGCCCATCAACAGGACGACGAAAACCGTCAATGCCACAGCGAACTCAACCAACGCTTGGCCGCGGGCCGCGTGGCGCATGGTGGGATGGATCATTTGCCCACCGACCCGGACGATGAGCAGGCGATGGCTGGTGGTCCAGCTCCCGGCGACTGGGTTCCAACCTTGTGGCCACCCGTGTTGTCCGTGAGCGACCCGGTGAAGCCTGCGCCCGTCCAGGCCGCGAGTGCATCGGCGTAGTAGCCGTTCTTGATCGCCGTCATGTCCGGGACCGTGCACAGAGCCGGCGTGGGCGTCGGCGTCGGCGTGGGTATCGGCGTCGCCGTGGGTGTTGGTGTGGGTGTCGCTGTCCCCGTGGGCGTCGGCGTGGGAGTGGGAGTGGGGGTGGGCGTGGGCGTGGGCGTCGCCTGCGCAACCGCAGGCTGAACCGCGCAGTTCGCTGTTGCCGTCGCGGTGAGTGTCTTCGGTGATCCACCGAGCAACGCGCCGACATAGGGCGTGATGGCTTGGAATGTCGCGGTCACGGTCGCAGACACGGTCGCGCCAAGAGCAGCAGAACTCGAGCATTTGTTGGTCGAGTCCGAGTAGACGGTCGACACATTCCCGGACGCCACGGTGACGAAGCCGCCGCTCGCTTCATTCACTGCCGCTGCTGCCCAGTCGCTGTTACCCGTGGAGGCCCGGAGCGCTGCCTCCTTGGCGGCGCTTGAGATCGTGATGTTTGCGTAGAACACGCGCCCAAGGTCAAGTGCCCCGAGCAACAGGAACAGCAAGACGGGAAGGATCAGGGCAAGCTCGACGAGCGCCTGACCACGCGAACGTGGGCGAAGGCATCGAGGCAGACCCTACCTCGTAGTCGCGAGCGCCATCTTCAGCGGAGCCAGCTCGAGTCTCCTAAATGGGTGGATGCGACGCGCCATTTGGACCACAGAGCCTAAGCGAGTTGGTTTGCATCCAACCTTGCAGGAATAGCCCTAAGGGACCATCCTCCGATGGTCCCAAACGCACAAAGGCGCGAATACGGTCCCCGGCAGGATGGACCTCGGGACAGAATGCGGTGCCAAGGCGCACCGGTATTGTCGGCTGAAGCCAGTCACGCCGGGGCTCGGCAGCGGCGTGACGACTCTCCGCGACCTTCCTACGCCAACTCACGGCAGCCTCGGCTTGCACAGGTCTCTGGTCTGGCGGCTCACGAAGCCAGGCGAGGGGGCTGGGTGGCTTCGCGGGGTATGCAGCAGCACACGTGCGCAGGGCCGCTCGGACGACGCGTCCGGATTGGGGTGCGAGAACGCCCGGCGTGGTCGTCCTCGTCGCTACGGTCAGGCGTCGTTGGTGAGCAGGCGCTCGCGCGTGATGTGCAACACCCGGACGTCGGTGTCGAGCGGAGGCGCGGGCGGGACCGCCAGCGCTGCCACGACGTCCTCTGGCCTTCCAACGGCATGTGTGTCGTGGCGGAGCCTGACTCGCAGGATCGCGCTCGGCGGATCGGCGCGCGCCGCGCCGGCGGGCAGCACTGCTTCGATCGTCAGCGAGAGGATCAAGGGCCGAAGGTCGAATTGCTGCGTCTTCTTCTCGCGCCGACGTTCGTACGGAAGAGCAGCGGCGGCCAGGATCGCCTCCGTCGCAGCGCCGAGCGACAGCGGCGAGACACCCGCAACCTCGACCCGATAGTCGGCGGCCACGATGGCGGCGGCGGCAGACGGCGCCCCGACCCAGACGTCGTGGAGGTCGACGAGCTCGACGGGCGGCGGAAGCGAGGCGCGAACCCGCGCCCGGACCTCGGCCAGCGGGAGCCGCGTCGAGAGGACGACGTCGATGATCTCGCGCTCCCCGGCGATGCCGAGCGGGAGCTGCGCTGCGGGGACCACGCGACCCCGCCCAGGTTCCGGGACCAGCGGCAGCCCACCTCGCTCGAGGAGCGCAGCCCAGGCCCCCGCGCCGGCCGGAAGCTCGCCCGGCAGACGCGCCGCCGGCAAGCGCAGGTAGAGGCGCCAGCGCTGGCGCGGGCTGCTCGAGGGTGATCCCTGCGGCGGCGCTGTGACGATCGAATGTGTCTGCGTCGACCCCGCTCGCGAGCGTGGCGTGGTCATGCGGAACGGCCCGGCCACCCTGCCGCGGCGCCGAACCGTCGACCGTGATCACGGGTGCTCGCGCAGGCGCGTTCCACGATCAGAGGGAACCCGGGGCAGAGTCCACCATGTCGGGCATATCGACGATCCGGGTCGCGCGACCGCCCTGCTCCCTCACCATTCCGCACGCTGCTGCCGCATGGCAATGCTCTGGAGCACGCCGAGGCCGATCGCGATGCTGACGAGCGATGCCCCACCGTGCGTGATGAAGGGAAGCGGGATGCCGGTGATCGGCATCAGGCCGAGCACCATGCCGACGTTCACCGCGATCTGAAACAGGATCATCGAGGCCAGGCCCGCGCCCATCATCAGGCCGAAGGGGTCGCGCGAACGCCAGGCGATGGTCAGGATCCGCCAGAGGAGCACCGCGAACAACAGGAAGACGACCACGCACCCGACGAACCCCAGCTCCTCCGCGAGGACGGCGAAGACGAAGTCGGTCGACTGCACCGGAAGCACGTTGGACTGGCTCTGCACGCCGTTCGTGAGACCCGCCCCAAGCATCCCGCCCGAAGACACCGCCTTCTGGGCGGTGAGAAGCTGGAAGCCGGCGCCCAGCGGATC
>JBIOII010000076.1:0-10230 GCA_044449785.1 Candidatus Limnocylindrales bacterium | reverse complement strand
GCGGGCGGACGGATCGATCGCAGGGGCGCAGGCGCGCGTGATCGACTTCGAGAATCCGGACAACAACGACTGGCTGGCGGTCAACCAGTTCACGGTGGTGGGGCCGCAGGGGCACAACCGGCGGGCGGACATCGTGGTCTTTGTCAACGGGCTGCCGCTCGGCGTGATCGAGCTGAAGAACCCGGCCGACAAGAACGCCACGATCTGGTCGGCCTTCCGCCAGCTCGAAACATATCGGGAGCAGATTCCGGCGCTCTTCGACTACAACTGCGCGCTCGTCGTCAGCGACGGCACGGAGGCGCGGATCGGCGTCCTGGGCGCGGGCAAGGAGTGGTTCAAGCCGTGGCGCACGATCGACGGCCACGGCGATGCGCCCAAGGCGATGCCGGAGCTGCAAGTGGTCCTTGACGGCGTGTTCGACAAGCGTCGGTTCCTCGATCTAATCCGCTACTTCATCGTTTTCGAGGACATGGGCGGCGGCGTCCTGACCAAGAAGATGGCCGGCTATCACCAGTTCCATGCTGTCAACTTCGCGGTCGAGCAGACGCTGCGGGCCGCCGGGCGCAAGCGGGTGCGCGCGGGCGAGCCTGAGGGCCGATACGAGTCTGGTCGACAGCCTGGCGGCGCTCCCGGCGACCGGCGCGTCGGCGTCGTCTGGCACACCCAGGGTTCGGGCAAGAGCCTATCCATGGCGTTCTACGCCGGGCGGTTGATCCTCGATCCGGCGATGGAGAACCCGACGATCGTCGTCATCACCGACCGCAACGACCTCGACGACCAGCTCTTCGGAACCTTCGCCCGCTGCCGCGACCTGCTGCGCCAGGATCCCGTTCAGGCCGCCGACCGGGCCGACCTGCGCGAGAAGCTCCACGTCGCCGGCGGTGGCGTCGTCTTCACGACCATCCAGAAGTTCATGCCCGCCGAGTCGGGCGACCGCAACGCCGTGCTTTCGGATCGGCGCAACATCGTCGTCATCGCCGACGAGGCCCACCGCAGCCAGTACGATTTCATCGACGGCTTCGCCCGCCACATGCGCGACGCCCTGCCGCAGGCCAGCTTCGTGGGCTTTACCGGCACGCCGATCGAGAAGGCGGACGCGAACACGCGGGCGGTCTTCGGCGACTACATCAGCATCTACGACATCGCTCGTGCGGTCGAGGACGGCGCGACGGTGCCGATCTACTACGAAGGCCGCCTGGCGAAGCTCGAACTATCCGAGGTCGAACGGCCGAAGATCGACCCCGACTTCGAAGAGGTCACCGAAGGCGAGGAGGTCGAACGCAAGGAAGGCCTCAAGAGCAAGTGGGCCCAGCTGGCCGCCGTCGTCGGCTCGGAGAAGCGGCTGCGGCTCGTCGCCGCCGACCTCGTCGACCATTTCGAGAAGCGCCTGGAAGTCATGGACGGCAAGGCCATGGTGGTCACCATGAGCCGCCGGATTGCCGTGGAGCTATATCGCGAGATCGTGGCTCTGCGGCCGGAGTGGGCAGGGGAGGGCGACGACGGCGGCTCGATCAAGGTCGTAATGACCGGCAACGCAACGGATCCGCTCGACTGGCAGGGGCACATCCGGAACAAGGCGCGGCGCGAGGCGCTGGCGCGGCGCTTCCGCGACCCGGCGGATCCGTTCCGCATCGTCATCGTCCGTGACATGTGGCTGACCGGCTTCGACGCGCCCAGTCTCCACACCATGTACATCGACAAACCGATGCGAGGCCACGGGCTCATGCAGGCGATCGCGCGTGTGAACCGCGTCTTCCGCGACAAGCCCGGTGGCCTGGTGGTGGACTACCTGGGCCTCGCCGACGAGCTGCGCAAGGCGCTGGCGGTCTACACGGAAAGCGGCGGTCGCGGCAAGGTGGAGCACTCTCAGCGCGAGGCGATCGGGCTGATGCTGCGCGAGTACGAGGTCTGCGGCGGGCTGTTCTATGGTTTCGACTGGAGCGCGTTCTCACGGGGCTCGGCGGCGGAGCGCGTGTCTGTTCTGCCGCGCGCCCAGGAGCACATCCTGGCGCAGAAGGACGGCAAGGTGCGGCTGCTCGATGCCGTGGTTTCGCTGTCGCGGGCTTTCGCGCTGGCCGTGCCGTCCGATGAGGCGATGGCCATCCTCGACGACGTCGCCTTCTTCCAGGCCGTGCGCTCCGTGCTGCGGAAGTCGGCCGAGGGTGGGGCGGGCACCCGTGAGGACCTCGACTTCGCCATCCGCCAGATCGTCTCCCGAGCGGTGGCGTCCGACGAGATCATCGACATCTTCGCCGCCGCCGGCCTCAAGAAGCCCGACATCTCGATCCTCTCCGACGACTTCCTCGCCGAAGTCCACGACATGCCCCAGAAGAACCTGGCGGTCGAGCTGCTGGCCAAGCTGCTGAAGGGCGAGATCAAGTCCCGGTCGCGCCGGAACGTTGTGGAGGCGCGCTCCTTCGAGAAGATGCTCGACGAAGCCGTGCGCAAATACCAGAACCGTGCCATCGAGACCGCCCAGGTCATTGAGGCGCTGATCGGCCTAGCCAAAGACATGCGCGCCGCCGACGCCCGCGGCGAGGCGCTCGGCCTCACTGATGACGAGCTGGCCTTCTACGACGCGTTGGAAACCAACGACTCCGCGGTCGCCGTCCTCGGCGACGAAACCCTACGCGACATCGCCCGCGAGCTTGTCGCCACCGTCAAGGCCAACGTCACGATCGACTGGACTGTGCGCGAGAACGTCCAGGCCCACCTCCGCGTCCTCGTCAAGCGCTGCCTCCGCAAACACGGCTACCCGCCGGACAAGCAGGCCAAAGCCACGATCACGGTCCTGGAGCAAGCAGAGGTTCTCTCGGAACACTGGGCCGCGGCGTGAGGCCGGTTGAGCCCATGATCGAGTCAATTCCTGCCGACTGGCGCGAAGCTCTCGGCGATTGGCTGCTGACACACGACCTCAAGGCGATCGAGCGCTTCGTCGCGGCGAAGCGCAAGTTGACCGAGGTCTACCCACCAGACGAGCAGGTGTTCGAAGCCCTTCGGCGAACGCCCTTCAAACGCGTCCGTGCGGTCATCCTGGGTCAGGATCCATATCCTCGGCGTGGGCGGGCCCACGGACTTGCCTTCTCGACGGCCGATGGCTCGCTGCCGCCGTCTCTGCGGAACATCCTCGCCGAACTCCGCGAGGACCGCGGCTACGAGATGCCTACCGGCGGCTCGCTCAAGCCCTGGGCCAAACACGGCGTGCTGCTCCTGAACTCCGTCCTCACGGTTCAACAGGGCGTACGGAACAGTCATGCCGGCAATGGCTGGGAGCAATTCACGGACGCCATCGTCTCCGCGGTTTCCGTAAAGCACCACCCGGTCGTCTTCCTGCTCTGGGGCAAGCAAGCGCAGGCTAAGGGCTGCTTGATCGACCGGCACCGCCACATCGTTATCGAGTCCCCGCACCCGTCTCCGCTTTCGGCGCGGCTTGGGTTCCTCGGCAGCAAGCCGTTCAGCCGGGCCAACGCCGAGCTTGCGAAGCGTGGCGAGCCGCCCATCAACTGGTGGCTTCTCTAGCTTCGATCCGCCCGCACGCGGCACAAACCTTCTCTTCGGGCAATGTCAGTCTCCCTTGACCTCCATAGGCGATGATGCCAGGCCCTCGGAACTGTACGTGGCTGTCGGTGATGCTCCGCTCTCTTGGCCGTGGAAGGGGCGGTTCGCTAGTTCAGCTTCAGGGCACGGAGCGTACGAGTCGGCACGCAACCGTCCTGGTTCTCCGAGCGGTGAGCGGGGCGGTGCTAGTCTGGCATCCGATGGGTCAGTGGGGGTGACCAATGAGAACTCCGAATGGATTGCGACCGCTGAGTTCGGCGACAGCGGCCTTGCTGGTCCTGACCGGTCTCGCAGGATGCGGCCCAGGGCCGACCGCACCGATCCAAACGATGCCAACATCAAGCTCACCGGTAGCGTTCTATCCCTCGCCGTTCCCGACTTTGGAAATCCCGTCGGCACCCGAGCCTTCGATCAGCCCGCCGCCGCAGACGGCCGCGGGCCGGACCCGCCACGCCGCGACGCTGCTGGCGGATGGTCGTGTCCTCATCACGGGAGGCCAGGGTGGAGCCAAGATCCTGGCATCGGCCGTGTTGTATGACCCCAAGACCGGCAGGTTTGCTGCCACTGGATCGATGGCGACGCCGCGAAGGGACCAGACCGCGACGTTACTGCCTGGCGGCAGGGTCCTCATAGCCGGTGGCTACGACGGCAAGGATCTGCTGAGATCCGCAGAGTTGTACGACCCGAAGACCGGCACCTTCACGACCACCGGGCAGATGACGGTGACCCGCGCCTATCAGGTCGCGACTCTTCTGCCGAGTGGCCTCGTTCTACTCGTGGGCGGCGATGGCTTCTCATATGACCGGCTGTCCTCAGCGGAACTCTACGACCCAAAGACCGGCAAGTTCACCGGCACAGGCACGATGACGGTCACCCAAGAAGTCGACACGGCCACGCTGCTGGCAAACGGCTCCGTCCTCGTCACCGGAAGTTGGTTTGACCAGAGCGGACAGCCCGTCACGCGCGCATCGGCGGAACTCTATGACCCAAAGACCGGCAAGTTCAGTCTGGCGGGATCGATGTCGGTCGTTCGCACCGACGGGACAGCGACCTTGCTCGTCGACGGCAAAGTGCTCGTTGCCGGAGGCAATGACCCGTCCGGTTTCCCCCTCTCCTCGGCCGAACTGTATGACCCGAGTACGAACTCGTTCAGCCTCCTCCATATGACCGTGCCTCGGGCCGTGTTCACGGCGACAAGGCTGCCCGATGGGCGGGTGCTGCTCGCAGGCGGCGACTCCGGGACCATTCAAGAGGGTTTTGAGATCGGCACGTCGTCGGCCGAAATCTACGACCCCGGGACGGGCCTGTTCACGCTAACCGGGTCGATGACGATCCGGCGAAGGAACCAGACCGCCACTTTGCTGTCGAGCGGCCGCGTCCTGATCGTTGGAGGCGAGGACGACATACGAGGCATCGGTTTGCTAGACCCGACCTCGACGAGCGATCTGAGTTCGCTCTCGTCGAACGAGTTGTACGCGCCGACGACCGGCACCTTCAGCGCAACGGCCTCGCTAACCGACACTCCCTGATCCGAACTCGCGGCGGGGTGCGGTCAGGCTCGACGACCCGCACGGTCACGCGCAACCGCGATCAAGTCATAGCGTTGAGAGAGACGGCACATGAAGTCGGAGCATCCAGTCCTGTGCCATTTCCGACCGAAACCAGGAGCGAGCTGGCACATGGTGTCACGTCGCCCCCGGCTATTGCGACGGAGATCCAGCCGCCGGGTGGATCGTTGGGGAGGCTCCACGCGGAGTGTTGGCTGGCCCGGCCGGGCTGAAAGTGCCGGTCTTCGGGTCATAGAGCTCGGCCGACGAGAGAGTGCTGGAGTTGAGTGGTCCCTCCGCCGGGCCGCCCTCGCCGCCCGCGATCAAAACGCGACCGTCGGGCAGCAGCGTCGCCGTGTCCCAGGCGCGAAAATAGGCCATCGAGCCGGTCTTGCTGAAGGTGCCCGCCCTTGGGTCATAGATCTCGGCCGTACTGCTACCCCACCCTCCAGCGATGAGTACGCGGCCGTCAGTCAGAAGCGTCGCGGTCCCGCTGTCGTGGTCTGAAGCCATCGATCCCGTTGGGCCGAAGGTGCCCGTCTTTGGGTCATACAGCTCGGCCGAGTTCTGCGGGTTCTGACCGCCCGAAGCCTCGCCTCCACGGCCCCCAGCGACCAGCACGCGACCGTCGAGCAGCAGGGTCGCGGTGTCCCAGGCGCGATAGCTCGCCATGGAGCCAGTCGGGCTAAAGGTCCCGGTCGCGGGGTCATACAGTTCGGCTGAGTCGAACGTGATCTCGGACATACTCTGTGCGGGGATCTCACCGCCTGCGATCAAGACGCGCCCGTTTGGCAGCAGCGTGGCAGTGCACGACTGGCGGAAGGTGCCCATGGAGCCGGTGGCGGTGAAGCCGCCGCTCTCCGGGTCATAGATTTCGACCGAAGCATCCTGTGCCCCACCAGCCACGAGAACTCGCCCGTCGGGCAAGAGCGTGGACGATTGAAACACCCGCTCCGTAGCCATCGAGCCTGTCGGACTAAAGGCGCGGCGTTTCGGGTCGAACAGTTCGGCCGTGTTGCCGCCGTCTACGCCACCAGCGATCAGCACCTGCCCATCGGGCAGCAGGGTTGCGGAGTGGTAGTAGCGGGCATTCGTCAGCGAGCCGGTCGGGCTGAAGATGCCCGTCTCGGGATCGTACAACTCCGCGCTCGCGAGGGGCAGACCGTTGTCGTAGCCGCCGACGATGAGCACAAGACCGTCGGGCAGCAGCGTGGCGGTCTCTCCGGACCGGGGGTAGGTCATCGTTCCGGCGGGAGTGAAGCCACGTGTCGGGACCGTCGGAAGGCCGCGGATCGGCGCCGAGGCAGTCGGCGGTGTTTGCGTCGGGCTAGAGCAGCCGGCGAGGGCGACCGCGACAAGCAGGCCGGCCACGGCCAGGCCACGCGTCCGAGCCGGACACCAGCGCCTCGAAGGACTAGTACTAGGCGAGGCAAGGCACCGGATCGAACGAGAACGGGTCGCCACTCTCGTCTCCCCCATGCGTCCTGGAACGATTAGGCCGCCATCGTCTATCCAGGCCTCTCATCGCGTCAAGCTGACGCCCGCCGCTTCCTCCGTGCGAAGTGGATCCACGAGCCGAAGGTTGGCGGGATCACCTAGCTCCCTCGCCGTGCGTCTTCAGATCGTCAGTTCGGCGCACAGCCAGCGACACACAGCCAAGAGCGGGGGCAGGCCATGAGTCCCATCGCATCCCACCATCAGGAACCGCGGCTGGGAGCCCTAAAGTGCCTGGCAATTGGCCTCGCGGCCGCGGGCCTGCTGGCCGGGTGCAGTGTGGCGGCCGCCTCGCCGTCACCGACCAGTAGGGCGCTTGGGTCCCCGTCCGCCAGCGCATCGGCCATCGCGACGGCGACCCCAAGCGCACCGCCCACATCGGCGCCGAGCATAGGCACCGCTCCTTCGGGGCAATGGACGAGCATCCGGTGGATCTACGCCGGCCCGGCCTTCCCTCAGACTCCTATCGCTGGGACGGACAAGGGTTCATTCGTGACGCTCAGCCTGTACGGCTTTAGTCGTGGCTATGTCGGCTTCCGCACTGCGATCGACCAGGCCTCATCGCCAGGCGCGGCCACGGTCTCCACGTTCTCGGTCGATGGCCTGCATTGGACGACAGGCCGGCCGATGGACGTGTCGGGCCTGGAGTCCGCGGTGGTCATCACCCAGCTTGTCGAGGGTCCGTCCGGACTGCTGGCCGTGGGGCGCTACCCTGGCGCCGCCTGCGGGCCAGCCACGATCGATGCGTTGTGGACCTCTCCCGATGGGCTGACCTGGAGTCTCGTCCAGCCGCCGGCGGCTTTCGGATCGGCCAGCGTCTACACCGTCGACGGTGGCTCGAACGGCTTCATTGCCTCAGGCATCGAAAAGGACGGCAAGACTCAGGCAGTGTGGCTGTCCGCCGACGGCCGGTTGGACCGCGGTTCCCCTGACTAGCCCAACCTTCGGCAAGTTCGTCCTTGACGGAGCGACCAACTTCGCTGGTAGCCACATCGTCTCGGGCGCGGTGCTCAAGGACTCCGGCTGCGGCCAGACGTGGGTCACTCCGTCGCTGTGGTGGTCGGCCGACGGCAGGACCTGGACGCGCAGTGAGTTGGCCGGCGCCAAGACCGCCAACGACGCCTACATCAGTACGACGAAGGTCAGCGACCACGCCCTGATGGCGCTGGCGTCCGAGTGGAACGAGGCAACCCAAGTCAGCTCCCAGCAGGTGTGGGTTAGCATCGACGGCCGCGCTTGGAAGCCGGTCGCCTCACCATCGAGCCTCCTTGGCGCTGGCATCATGACCGACGGACAGCGCGGTCTCCTGGTAGTCGAGCCTGGGCCGGGCCCCGACGGACCCCCGACGGTCGCCACCGTCGCTGACGATCTGACTGTCAAGACTCTGAGCCAGACCGGAGATGTCCCGATCTACTCGCTGGCGGTGTCTCCTGTGTGGCTTCCTGCTCTCGGCCCAACCGGAGTCGTGATGCTCAGCTCAGACGGCCTCGACCTATGGCTGGGTGTGCCGGCGACGTCGTGAGCCTAACCGGCGCGCCGAGTCCATTGGCCAATCGAGGCGTGAACGATCACCCGTATAGTGTCGGCCTGACTCAATTGGCGCCGGTCAGGCTGACGCCCTCGGCGCGGCCACCTGCCCCAGCGGGTCGCGGATGAATACCCGTAAAGTGTCGGGCTGACTCCGGAAGGACTTCCGACCATCCACACGCCTCCATTGGCAAGGCCCGGTATCGGCCGTTCTGCCGCTAAGGGCGCTCGGTCGCTGTGAAGAGCGACGCGGGATTGTCGTACTTCAGCGCTCGCTATGCCGCCCACGCTATCGGAGATCGCCGACGATCATCCTCAAGGTAAGGGACGCAAGATTTGGGTCGAACGCCACTGCCACGAGCCGTCCGCGGAAGACAACGAGGTTCGACGTCACGACGACCAGCGATGGACTGCTCTTGAGCGTCCTCCACGTACGACCGTCCGTTGAAGCCAAGAACTCGTCGCCCCGGGCAGGATCCGCGCTCGGCCCTGGACTGGCCGCGGTTCCGGCAGTCCCAGATAGGGCGTTCACGATGATCGTCCCAGAGACTTCAGCGCCTGCCCGGACCTCCGTGACAGATGCCATGAAGCCTAGGTCCGGCACAGAGGCTCGGGCGCACGTCATGTCATTACCGCACGTCAGGATCGCGCTCCCCGGTACGCCACTTCCGAGGACGACCAGGGCGTTCCCAAACGGGATCAAGTGGGAAGGCGAAAAGGACGGATCCGACGGAGACTGGACGAGGCTCCAGCTGGCGCCATCGGAAGAGGTCCACAGCATCAGCTGGTTGGCGTCCTGCGAGCGACCGATCGCGACGAACCGATCTCCCCACACGGTCACGTCGACTGCGTCTCTGCCACCACCTGGCAAAGACACGCTCGTCCAGCTCGATCCGCCGTCAGTCGAACGCCACGCGGCCGCTTCGCCCGAGAAGGTGGCGGTGATCCCGACCGCCACGAGGCCGTCGGGCCGACCCGCTACGCTCAGCATCCGGCCAGCCGGCCCTTCGACGCTCGCACGTCCCCAGCTCTGGCCATCCGTCGTCCACCACGCGGCGGTCCTATCGGTGCCGTCCGTCGTCTGCTCGCTGCCAACCACGACCGCACCTCCGCGACCGTTTGGCGACGCGGCAATGAGAGTTTGACGATCTGTCCCCGGTGACTGGATCGCGGCGATATCGCTCTGCTTCGTCCAGGTGAGACCATCCGCGGTCGCCCAGATGCCCCCGGAAGCCTTCGCTGTGGGGTTGGCCACACCGTTGTCCGAGGTCATCAGGTAGAGCCGGTCGCCGATCGGGACGAGCTGCTCGAAGAACGGAGCCGAAGGCAGTGAAAGGTCGGCGATCTGCCACGTCACCGAGCTTGTCTGGCCTAGATTCGCGGGACCCTGGCTACTGGGACTCGTGTTAGGCAACTGCACCGGGGTGGCGCCGGCGGTCGAGGGTACCGTCGTCGAGCTCACGGAGCAGCCCGCGAGCGCGAGGGCGGCCCCTGCCACGGCTATGGCCCGAGCGACCCTGAGCTCGCCTGCTTTGGTCGTCATGAGCGGACCCCCCTGCCCTGGGCCTCAGAGCGCCTGCTCTAGGTACGCCTAGATAGTCGCCTCGGATCAATCGCTCTGGGTCCGACTGACGCCGACCCAGACTACCTCACGCCGAGACCTGCCACTCCTTGGCGCTGGCGAGTCCCGGTCCGCACCTTCACCCCTATAGTGTCGGCTTGACTCCTGAGCGGACTCCGACCACATACGCTGGCCGGGCTCGGAAACCATTCTGCACGTCGACCCGGTCAAGCCCGCAGCTAGCCGGCGGGCTTTGGGTGCGGCTGACGGCGAAACCAGCGGAAAACCACAAGCGTCGCAACCATAAGCAGGACCAGAGGCAGGGTCGCGGATAGGAACGCAAGGCTGGACACCATGGGGTTCGTGTGGTCCCCGCTGGAGATACTGAACTCAAACCTGGTCCCGACTCCCTCAGGCAGGATCTTCCAGAAGGTTGCCTGGTCCACCCCGTCGATGCGGTAGCCGCGTCCGTTTGTCGTCGTCACAAAGAGAGTGTCGCCTCGGAGGTCGAGGCTCGTCACCTGCCCCTGAGCGACAAACTGG
>JBIOII010000075.1:0-10507 GCA_044449785.1 Candidatus Limnocylindrales bacterium | reverse complement strand
CCCCTTCGGGTCGGGTCGGGTCGGGTCGGTAACGTTTTCAACGCGTTGACGACCTTTCGCGCCGCGCTCTCTGGATGGTGCAACGCGTTGATAACGCGTTGGCGTACGCGTTGAACTCAGCTGGCTCGCCTGCCACTTATCCCATCTCTCGCTGGCGCTCCGCTGCTTCTGCTCGACCCGCTCGCGCGTCATCTGAGAAGCGCTGAAGCCGACCATCTGGTATGCGTCGCCTTCGTCCGTCCAGCGACCGGCGAGCACCAACTGGTCGGCCTTCTCAACGGCGTTCGGCTCGATCGACACGACCACCAGCATGTGCTTCGGGATGAGACCATCCGTCCGGTTGAGTCGCGACCACACGAGACCTTCGACCCACAGCCAACGTACGGCTGACGGCAGTCGCACCAGGTCGGGATGGTGGATCATCGCCGTGTCGATGATCGCTGAGTCGTAGCTGCTGCTCATGGTTCGTTCCTCGGGTCGAGCAGCCAAGCCGCGTAGCGCAGGCCCGCGACCGTCGCGGGAACGCGACGCTTCCCCCGCTCGATGAGCGACAGGTTCGGGCCGAATAGGCCCGTCAGCTCCTGCACGTCCCAGACCGACATGCGCCGCCCTTCGCGGATGCCACGCAGCGCGCCAGGCGCCGACGTTTCAACGAGGCGTCGCGCCTGCAAGAGAAGTTCGACTTTGAGAGTGGTGTCGCCGAGTTGGTCGTTCATGTCGTGATCAATTATAACGACTTCTCGACAGCGCGACTGGCCTGCCTTCAGCCCGGCTTCAGGAACGCTTCAGCTCAGCGCGTCGGCGGAGGCGTGAAGTCCTCCGCTCCCGCGAGCGCTCACGAAAGCTCAGGAACCGTGCTTCGCCTTCTGGAGCGCGACGTGGTGGGCGCGCACGACCTCGTATCGGCGTGGGTAATCGCGCCTCATGAAATCTCTCGCGACCGAAGCAAACGACAAGGTGACGTAGTTCCACGTCTTGCAGAGAGGGCACTCTCGGCGCGTCATGACGCGCACTGTCTCCGTGGAGCACGCCGGGCAGGGCCCCGCGTCATCGCAGGCCAGCCCGCACCGCGGGCAGCGCGCCACGACGTGCTCGGGTCCGGCTGGGATGCCCGCCCACTCGGACGGGTCGTCATCAGGAAACTTCAGGGGACCGCCTACGGGGATGACTGGCATGCGCAGATCGTCGCGCGTCGCGCGCCAGCAAGGCAACGGTACGGACGTACTCCCCGTGGTGCGGCCGCCGATCGATGTGACGGAAGAACCAGTGAAGCGGCGGATAAGCGACGCTCAGTAGCCTCGTGATCGGGCCGCGCTTCGCTCCCGGAGGTTCGATCTCGGCGACGGCCGACCAGCCCACTCCGGGGCGTCGCGGCTTTCCTTGCGAGCGTGACAAGCTAGGTGTCACGGACGGGTGGCAGGCTACGAATGATTGGCCGACTCTCGGCCGCCACTAGAGGACCAAGGAGATGTCAGTCGCGGGAGCCAAACGCACGTTCAGCGAGCGAAGCATCGCGTTCGTGCCGGACAGGTCCGGCGTGTACTCGCTCCACTCCAAGAGCAAGACCGTCTACATCGGGGAGTCCGGGCAGTTGCAGACGCGACTGCTCCAACACCTGACCGGCCGCGGCACGCCGGGATGCGAGACGGCGGACCAGTACAAGTACGAACTCGTCTCGGGCGAGAAGGCGCGGAAGTCGCGCGAGGCCGCGCTGCTGCGCGAGTACCGTGCGATGCACCGGCGCCTGCCTCGCTTCAACACACAGGCGCCTGCCTGAGCGCACGAATAGCCTCTACCCAGGCGCCGGCTCGCTATGCTGTCGGCATGGCTGGGGACCTGAATACGCTCTACTACGGCGACAACCTTGACGTCCTGAGACGCCACGTGCACGACGACAGCGTGGACCTCGTCTACCTCGATCCACCGTTCAACTCCAACGCGAGCTACAACGTCTTGTTCGCGGATCACGGAACGAAGGCCGCGGCTCAGATCCGGGCCTTTGGCGACACGTGGGAGTGGACAAACGAGGCCGCCCAGACCTACGAGGAGACGGTCGAGCAGGGAGGGGAGGTCGCCAAGGCGCTGATAGCGTTCCGCACCTTGCTCGGATCCTCCGACATGCTCGCGTACCTGTCGATGATGGCTCCGAGGCTCGTCGAGCTTCGCCGCGCGTTGAAGGCTTCGGGCTCACTCTACCTTCACTGCGACCCGACGGCGCACGCTTACCTCAAGGTACTGCTCGACGCCGTGTTCAGCCCCGAGAACTTCCTGTCTGAGGTCGCGTGGCAGCGAACCGGGACGCACTCAAGCGCAAAGCGTTGGGGACCGGTCCACGACGTGCTCCTCTACTATGCGAAGGTCGCGGGCAAGCACACGTGGAACCGAGTCTACGTGCCGCTCGGCGAGGAACATCGGCGGCGTCACTACCGGGCCGACCAGGCCGGACGGTCCTTCACCCATGGCGAGTTGACCGCGCCCGGCGTCCGCCACGGTCGTAGCGGCGACGTGTGGCGGGGGCATGACGTGAGTGCCATCGGCCGCCATTGGACGACTACAGTCGATCGACTGGATGAACTCGACGCGGAGGGGCGTATCTACTGGCCGAAGGAGGGCGGCTGGCCGCGTTTCATTCGGTTTGAGGACGAAGGTAAGGGGCGAGCGCTCGGGGACGTCTGGACCGACATTCCGCCTATCAACATGATGGCTCGCGAGCGGCTTGGGTACCCTACCCAGAAGCCCATCGCGCTCTTGGAACGGATCATCGAGGCTAGCTCGAACCCCGGTGACGTCGTGCTCGACCCATTCTGCGGTTGCGGGACGACCATTGACGCGGCGCAAGCGTTGGATCGGAAGTGGATCGGCATCGACATAACCCACCTGGCAATCGGCCTCATCAAACATCGGCTGCTCGACCGTTATGACACGCCGATCCTGGGAACTTATCGAGTCGTGGGCGAGCCGACCACCGCGGATGGCGCGGCACAATTGGCCCGCGACGATCCATTCCAGTTCCAGGCGTGGGCGCTCGGCCTAGTCGGCGCGCGCGTTGCCGGAAGCGACAAGAAGGGCGGCGACAAGGGCATCGACGGTCGCTTGTACTTCCACGACTCGCCGGGCGGTGACACACGGCAGATCATCTTCTCGGTCAAAGCGGGAGAGCACCTCTTCCCAGCGTTCGTGCAGCAACTCCACGGCGTGATCGAGGCGAACAAGGCCGAGATCGGCGTCCTCATCACATTCGCCGATCCGACGCCCGGGATGCGATCAGAGGCGGCGAACGTGGGCTTCTACACGTCGCCGTTGGGCGGTCGTTTCCCGCGATTGCAGATCCGAACGGTGGGCCAGCTTCTCGAAGGCGAGGGGATCGACTACCCGCACTACACGGGAGGCAATGTCACCCATCGTCGCGCTGCTCGGGCGATGCCCAAGAGTGAGCAGACGGCGCTGTTCGACGCGACGCCCGACGACTGAAAGGGGTGAACAATGGCGACAGTACAGACGGTTAACTTCTCGTCGGCGATCATCGACGGAACGAACCTTGAGTTCTCCGACGGCCAACTGACCTTCCGAACGGACAACCATGGAATGCATTCATGGGACGCAGGTGGAGTGCTCCGTGGCGATCCGTCGATGTGGATGCAACTCATGCAGAACCGAGGGATGGTCGAAGCAGAGTTCGCGACGCGCGAGAGAGGGCTGTTATCCGGCACGATATTCGTCTCTCGTCTGAAGGACGAATTGGATGGTCGGGTGCTCCTTGGCTTCCAAGGCACGGGGCCGCTCAAAGGATGGGGCGCGTGATGGACAAGAAACCATTTGAGCTAGAGGTCGATTGCGGCTCGGCCAATCCCGTCCGCTTCACGCTCAGCGAAGATCAGCTCCGCCATATTCGCGCCCCCTTGGTGATGTTCGCCATCGCGGACAAGCGGGGTGACCCGGACGACCGTACTCGCCTGTGGCGCGGGGCAGTCGAGCTTGCCGGGGAGTTGATCAAGAAGAGCGACGCCGGACCTCTTCGGATTCAGGACGGCTCAGACGTGTGGGTCATCCCCGAACGAGTCGTGCGGTGGGTCCGCGTCCACGATCCCGAAGAGGGCGGTAAGCGCGGGAAGGAAATCGGCTTCCGCCTCGGTGATGAGACGCCAACCAAGGTCGAATAGTACGACTAAGTGGCGCTTAGACCCAGGAGCGACGTTGTGCTACGCCCCGCTCGGCTAGGCGCCGACGATCCCGGTGCCCGCCAGTTGAAGCCGCTGCGTCGGGGGGCATCGATTCGCCCGTAGAGGGACTTAGAATGGGCGCACGGCGATGTTGGCGGGGGGAGGGAAAACCGATGTCAAAGCGGTTCCGCCTTTTCATAGCAATTGGGGCCGTCTCGGTCGCCATCGGCTTGGCGGTTGCCCTTGCCCCGATCTTCATGAACCTTCAGGGCTTCGCCCAGGGCTCGCACTGTTCGTACTTCCACGAAGGGACTTACCCCGAGGGCTCCCCCATGCCCGCTCCGTACTGTTTGCTTTGGGTACAAGCACCCGAGCCTGAATGGACGACCGGATTCGTGACGGTGATCGTGACCGCCACGCTGATCACCGGTCTCCTCCTATCGACCCGCGCGCTCTCCGGTAAATGACGGGCGCCGCTCCCTGACAACCCTCAGGCGTTGCGTGGCGAAGTACGACTAATTGGCGATTAGACCCAAACGACCACGTTGTGATATTCGGCTCGCTCCTTGCCGTTGCCGCGGAACTCGTTGGTGGCCACCGCGAAGGTGGCGACGCTCGATCCGCTGGCCAGCGATCGGAGCTCCGGATCCCGGGTGAGCCGACCGGTCAAGAGGACCTTGTTCACGGTCCCAATCTCCTCTTCCTGCGCCGCTTGATGGCGGCGCCTCTGTGTGACGGCGGGTGTCAGAACCCTACTCACGCCCGATCAACCACGGCTCATCCAAGGCTTATGCGATTGCGCATACTCAGTGATACCCGGCCGCCATCGGAGTTCGGACAGACAAGCGGCCGGATCCGCCACTGAGGGAGTCGACGATGGACGGCCAGGCCGGCGACAGCCTGAAGGCGGATTCGACGCTCGATCGCGGCGACCGGAGCGTCCTGGCGCTAGTTGAGATCGGAGCCGCGGCCATTCTCATCGGGTCGTTCTTGGTGCCGTGGTACGTGATCGCGGGCCCGGGTTACACGACCTGGATCGCCGCGGGCGGCGGCTCGTCCGGCGCGCTGACGACGCCGGACCTGCTGATTCCGTTCGCGACGCTGATTGCGGTCGTCGTCACCTTCGCCGGCCTGGCATTTCCGGCGCGTGGGGCGAAGATCGCGATCCTGGTCGCGTTCACCGCGGCTCTCTACGGGGGCATCCTAGAATTCCAGGACGTCCTGTACGGCGATCAGTCCGGCTGGGTTACACCGCCGACCCCAGCTTGGGGACTGTGGCTCTTCGCCGGGACGGCCGCCGCCGGCGTCGCCGTGGTCCTCGTGGATCTGGTGCGCGGCGGATCGTCGACTTTCCTGTGGCGGGCGATGAGGCGACCGTCGATGAGGCGATACGGCTCCGCTGTCGCGTATGTGGTGATGCTCCTGATCACGTTGCCGGTGGTCCTGTTCCCGATGTTCCCGCAGTGGTGGCTGTTCGTATGGTGCGCCGCGCTGCTCATGGGGCCCCTGTGGGTGGTCCGGGCCAGACAAGCGAGATGATCTGGTCCGAAGTTCGAGACCTTGCCAGCGCGTGCGGTTGAGCCCGCTCGCGACTCGTTCAGCCCATCCACCGGATCGGCGTGCGACGGGGCGAGGCCGCGGCGGCCACGCGTGTCGAGGGGCGCTATCCTGGCTGCGGCGCCGTTGGGAGCGCCGTCGGGCGGTCGATGAGGAGGTCACGATGACTGCGAGAAGCCCAGCACTCGGCGGGCTTGGAGGTCTCGCGCTGACGGGCGCGCTGCTGGTCGCGCTCTCGGCCTGCGGCGGCTCCGGCGCAACGACGACCCCGACCCTCGCTCCGCCACCTGCGGGCTCCGCCCTACCGGGCTCGAGCGCGACCGGCGCACCGTCCGTGGCGTCGCTGCCGGTCGTACCCCCATCGATTCCGCCCACCTCAACCGCGGTATCGCCGGCGCCCTTGAGGAGCGGAACCGTCGTGGCCTGGGGCGACGACAGCTCAGGCCAGATCGACGTTCCAACCGGACTCACCGGCGTCGTCGCCATTGCGGCGGGCGACGACTTCAGCATGGCGCTGACATCCGATGGGACGATCACCGCCTGGGGTGGCAACAACGACCCGGCCGAGACGACGATCCCGGCCTCCGCGACGAACGTCAAGGCGATCTCGGCAGGCAGCAACTTCGGCATCGCCCTCAAGTCCGACGGAACGGTCGTCGGCTGGGGCGACAACTCGAGCGGCGAATCCACTCCGCCTTCGGGCCTCACCAACGTCGTCGGGATCGCCGCCGCCGGTTCGCACGCGATCGCACTCAAGTCCGACGGAACGGTCGTCGCCTGGGGCGACGATTCGAACGGGGCCACCGACGTCCCGGCCGGCCTCAAGAACGTTGTGCAGGTCTCGGCCGGCTACGACTTCAGCCTGGTTCTGCTGGCCGACGGGACCGTGGTGGCCTGGGGCGACAAGTTCCCGACCGACGTGGCCTCCGGCGTGGCGAAGGTACCGGCCGGTTTGAGTGGAGTGACGGCCATCTCGGCCGGCTTCGCGCACAACCTCGTTCTCAAGTCAGATGGGACCGTGGTTTCCTGGGGCGGAAACGCCGACGGCGAGACGACCGTCCCGCCGGGCCTGCACGCGGTCGCCATCGCGGCCGGCGGCAACTTCAGCCTCGCCCTCAAGTCCGACGGAACCGTTGTAGTCTGGGGTGGCAACGAGTCCGGCCAGGCGACCCTGCCGAAAGGGCTCGCCAACGTGATCGCCATCGACGCCGGCGGCAGCCACGCACTCGCCCTGGTGGCCTCAGGGCCTTAGGAGCACGCATGAAGCAAGCTCTAAAGGTACGCCTCGGGAATCGCGCGCCGCTGGACCTCACCACGCTCGATGAGAAGGCTCTGATGGGCGTCATCGACCACTCCTTGCTCAGGCCAGAGCTCACTCGGGCCGAGGTCGAGGCCGGGTGCGACCTCGCGATCGAATACGAGACGGCGACGGTATGCTGCCGTCCGGCCGACCTCCAATTCGTCGTGAGCCGGCTCCGGCGCAGCATCGTCGGGCCGACTACTGTCGTCGGTTTCCCGCACGGCGCCCACATGTCGGCCATAAAGGAGCGGGAGGCGCTCCTGGCGGTCGATCAGGGCGCGGTCGAGCTCGACGTGGTCGTGAACATCGGCGCGCTGCGAACCGGCGACTTGGGCTACGTCCGCGATGAGCTGGCGGGGCTCGTCTACGCCGTGTCGCCGACGCCGGTCAAGGTGATCCTCGAGACAGCCTACCTGACACCGGAGCAGGTCGAAGCGGGATGCCGCGTGGCTCTCGAGGCCCGAGCGGCGTTCGTGAAGAACGGAACCGGCTTCTCGCCGCGTGGCGCCCAGCCGGGCGAGATCGCCCTGATGCGGCGTGTCGTCGGAAGCGGAGTCGGCGTCAAGGCCGCCCACGGCGTCCGAACTCTCGACGTGATGCTGGCGATGCTCGCGGCCGGTGCATGCCGGGTCGGGGCAACGGCCACGGCCGGGATCGCGGCGGAGTGGCGGGCTCGCGGCCCCGAGGCGGTGCGCGCAGTCCTGGCCGGCGGGCCGGTTGGGGCGGCGCCGGCTCCGGCGGGGAACTAGCGGCACCGACCGGCGGCGTTGCGCGGGCCGCCCGATTCGGAGCAGGATGCGTCCGGGGGTCCGGCTGAGGGTCTCGTGCCTGCTATACTCCCGACTGCCCAAGGCCGAAGCGCCGTCGGGTTCCAGAAACAACATCGCCAAGGAGGCCACGTTGCCCCAGGAAGGCGTGCTGTTCGCCCCGTGAGACGAACCACCACCTTCGCTCCCTCAGGAGCCGCGGCTCCAACGGAGGGGCAGTCTACCCAGGTCCCCGGCCAGCCGGCCGAGGGCCTTTTAGTTTCCCGGGGCTCGCATCGGGTCGACCGCCGGGGCGAGCACGAAGGGGAGGACTAGATGCCCGCCACAGTGATCGTCGGTTTGCAGTGGGGTGACGAAGGCAAGGGCAAGACCACGGACGCGCTGTCGGGGCATGTCGCCGCCGTCGTGCGCTACCAGGGCGGTGACAACGCCGGACATACCGTTGTCCTCGGCGAAGAGGTCTTCAAACTCCACCTGGTTCCGTCGGGTGTGCTCTATCCGCACATTGCCCCGATCATCGGCAACGGTGTCGTGGTCAATCCGGCGACACTGATCTCCGAGCTGGACATGCTCGCCGGCCGCGGAATCGAGGTGGACCGCGTCCGCGTGAGCAAGCACTGCCACGTGATCATGCCGTACCACATCGCCCTCGATGGGGCCATGGAGGCGCGACTCGCCAAGGCGGCCGTCGGAACCACGCGACGCGGCATCGGCCCTGCCTACGCCGACCGCGCGTGGCGCATCGGCATTCGGATGGAGGACCTGCTCGACGGTCCAGCCCTGCGCGGCAAGCTCGCGCGGATCCTGCCCGAGAAGAACGCCACGCTTCAGCGCCAGCATCGCGTGGACGGCTTCGACCTCGATGAACTGGTTGCGCTGGCGACCGAATGGGGGCGCCGGCTCGAGCCGCACCTCGCCGACACCACGCGGCTCGTCCAGCAGATGCTCGCCCGCGGCGACCACCTGCTCTTCGAAGGCGCCCAGGGCACTCTCCTCGACCTCGACCACGGCAGCTACCCATTCGTGACGTCCTCCAACCCGATCGCGGGCGGGGCGTGTACCGGCGGCGGCATCGGGCCGCTCCAGGTAGATGAAGTGATCGGCGTCATGAAGGCTTACGCAACGCGCGTTGGCGCCGGGCCTTTTCCGACGGAACTGACGGAGGAGATCGGCGAGGGCATCACCGATCGGGGCCGGGAGTTCGGAACCACAACCGGCCGGCGCCGGCGGGTAGGCTGGTTCGACGCCGTACCGTTGCGCTATGCCGTCGCGGTCAACAGCGTCAGTTCGATCATGCTCAACAAGATCGACATCCTGTCCGGCCTCGACGAGGTCCTGATCTGCATGGCCTACGAGGTCGACGGCAAGCGCGTCGACTGGTGGCCGTCGGACGCCGACGTCCTGGCTCGGGCGAAACCGATCTACGAACGCTTCCCGGGCTGGACCGAGCCGCTCCACGACTGCCGCTCGATGAGCGACCTGCCGCAGAACGCCAGGCTGTATGTCGACGCGGTGGAGCGCCTGTCCGGCGCCCCGATCTGCTTCGTGTCGGTCGGTCCGGAGCGAAGCCAGACGATCGAGCGGATGCCCCGCCCGCAGCGGCCCAAGCCGCCGGTCGTGGTCCCCGCCGGTTCCGGTCCGGTCTCGGCATCGTCCCCGGGATCGGCAAATCGATGAGCCCCGGCGCAGCCGCGAGCCGAGAAGCCGCCATGGTCGGCGGCCCTGCCCGCTTGCTGGTGCTGGGCGGAGGCGGCCGCGAGCACGCCCTGGTCTGGAGCCTGAGCCGCGAGGCCGCGGTCGAGGCCGTCGTGGTCGCGCCGGGGAGCGACGCCATCGGTGACGAGCCGAAGGTCCGATGCTTCCCGAAGGTCTCCGCGGTCGACCCGGCGGCGGTCGTGGACCTGGCCAGGCGCGAGAACGTCGACCTGGTCGTCGTTGGGCCCGAGGCGCCTCTGGCTGCCGGCGTGGTCGATGCCTTGCTCGATGCCGGGGTGTTCACTTTCGGGCCGACCAGGGCCGCGGCCCGGATCGAATGGAGCAAGGCATTCTGCCGAGAAGTCGCCGCCTCGGCCGGCGTCCGAATGGCCCGAGGACGTGACTTCGTGGCCATCGAGCCGGCGATGGATTTCGCTCGGCAGCTCGCCGAGGCGCCGGGGTCGCGCGGGGTCGTAATCAAGGCCGACGGGCTGATGTCCGGGAAGGGCGTCACCGTCTGCGACGGCTACCCGGCGGCGGAAGCCGCACTGAAGGCGCTCTTCACGTCGCTGACGTCGGGCCACCCGGCGCAACCGGTCGTCGTGGTCGAGGAGCGGCTGAACGGCGCAGAGGCCAGTCTCATCGCCCTATGCGACGATCACGGGGCGCTGGCGCTGCCCCCGGCCAGGGACCACAAGCGCCTCCTCGATGCCGACCGCGGCCCGAACACCGGCGGCATGGGCGCCTACAGCCCGGTGCCCGACCTGCCTGAAAGCTTGTGCGCCACCCTCGTCGACGTGATCCACCTGCCGATCCTGGCCGAGCTCGCCAAACGCGGCGCGCCGTTCCGCGGCGCTCTGTATGCCGGCCTGATGCTCACGCCGGAAGGCCCGGTCCTGATCGAATGCAACGCCAGGTTCGGCGACCCCGAGATCCAGGCCCTTCTGCCCCGCCTCGCCGTCCCGCTGGGTCCGCTTCTGTACGGCGCCTCCCAGGGGGATCTCGCCTCCGCCGCCGCCGAACTGGGG
>JBIOII010000074.1:0-10531 GCA_044449785.1 Candidatus Limnocylindrales bacterium | reverse complement strand
TTTTATATCCCCCTTACTTTTTTCCGGGGGCGCTTTTCAATCACAAATTTCGCCGGTGCCCCCCGGGGGGGGGGGGGGCCCCCCACGGCTGGACCGTTTTGACTCGATGCGCTAAGGGCACATGAGCCCGCGCGGCCCGCTCTCGGTCAATGGATGCCGGCGGTCGTGCAAACGGAGGCGCCGACGGCGTTGCAGAGGTCTGTCACGGAAACGAAGTTGTCCTTGATGACGGTCGTCTCCATGTTCGCGGCGTTGACCCAGACCGGCGTCAAAAGAACTGCCGGCTCAGTCGTGGCCGAGTTCGTCGGATCGGTCGTGGTGCCGTTGACGAGGGGTGCGGGCGGCGTCTGGCCGGCGCGCAGGTAGGTGGCGAGGGCGACGGCTGCCTGAGCCTCGAGGTAGATCGGCTTGTAGACCGAGCCGCACTGGAAGCCCTGGAGGACGTTTTCCATACCCTGAAGGGTCGCGTCCTGACCGGTCGTCGGGATCTTGTTAGCCGGGACGCCGGCCTGCTTGAGGACGGTGATTACGGCGTTGGCCAGCCCATCGTTGGCCTCGACCGTGGCGTTGATCGTGGGGTTGGCGGTGTACGCCTGCTGGAAGATAGTGCCGCCCTTGCCGTTGTCCCATCCGGGGGCGAGCTGCTCGCCGACGAGCTTGTAACCGGCGCTGTTGGTCGCACCCGCGCTAACCTGCGCGACTGTCTGGCCCCAGATCACCGAGTTGTAGCCCTTGGCGAAGTCGATCGCGTTCGGATCGGTGTCCTGGCCGCCGTCCAGCGTGAACACCATCGGATTTGAGACCTTCCAGGCTGTGATGCAGTCCATGAAGCCCTGCCCGATGAGCTTGCCAACCTGAACGTTGTCGAAGCTCACGTAGTAGGTGTTCGTGCCCTGGAAGGTAGCGCGGTCGTAGCTGATCATCGTGACGCCGGCCGCCGCGGCCGCCGCCTGGATCGACTTGCCGGTCGGCCCGTCAAGCGGGTCGACAAGCAAGACCTTGGCGCCCGCGGTGATATCGGCCTGGGCAAGCGCCAGCTCGGTGGTGGAAGTCCCCGAGGCGTTGTCGATCTTGAACTGGGAGCTGGTGTAGCCGGCGGCCGTGAAGGCCTTGGTCAGATACGGCAGGTCATAGCTGGTGTACCGCGCCGACGTGGTGACGTCGGGGAGGATCACGCCGACCATGCCGCTACCGGCCGCGGTGACGCCTGTCAGTGAAGCCATCGCCGTGAACGCGGCGTCGAACGAGCCGACGCTGAGTTGCGGCGCGCTCGGCGCCGGGGTCGGCGTGGGAGTGGCCGTCGATGACGAACAACCAACCACAATCGCGGCCACCGCGATCGCGGACGTTACGAGTTTCCGTGTGTGCAACAACTCCTCATCTCCTCTTCGTTGGTTCCGATTGTCCGCCTCTGGCTTTGGGCCCGGCTTCCTCAGCCGGCTGCCTGGGGCGTTCTGGCAAGGCGACGTCTGCGCATCGCCCCGGGACGGTCGGCTTCGCATCACCTCCTTGACTGGTCGGCCTGGGTAACCAATGGCCCGAAGCCGTGCGTCCGTCGCGGACGCCATCGGTCGGGATCGACTCCGGCAGAACCCCCCGAGACCGGGACGATCGTCGGGTCGTATATGGTCGGTGCCAGTGCCAGCTCGGCTGCGCCGAGCAAGAGCGTGTTGGCTCCGAGAAGGGCCGTCGTCAGTTCGACCATGGCGCGAGGCGCCGGCATCGCCCGAGCGTCGAGCTCGCGAACGACGGCTTCCCTGACGTACGGGTAGATGCGGGCATAAAGCCCGCCCAGAGAAACTCGGGTCGGGTTGAAGACGTTCACCAGACCCGCAAGGCCGATGCCGAGCCAGCGTCCCGACTCGGCCACGGCCGCCAGCGCGACCTTGTCGCCCCGATCGGCAGCGGCCAGGAGATCGGCCAGGGCTCGAGTGCCGCCGAGGGGATCCCGGCCCGACCGGCGCAGGAGCGCCTCCTCGCCCACTTCCGCTTCCCAGCATCCGCGCGCGCCGCAATGGCACTGGTTGCCGTTCGGGTCGACGGTGAGATGGCCGACCTCGCCCGCATATCCGGCCGCCCCGGCGAGCGAGCGGCCGCCGACGACGAAACCGGCGCCGATCCCGCCTTCACCCCAGAGACAGATGAAATCGTTCGAGCCCCGGCCGGAGCCGCGCATGTGCTCGGCGGACGCTGCCAGGTCGGCGTCGTTGCCAACGAAGACCGGAACGTTGAGGTCGTGGAAGCGTTGGCGGATCAGGCTCCCCAGGGGCACGTCGCGCCAGCCGAGGTTGGGCGCGTGGTGGAGATAGCCGTCTTCGGCACGCACAGCGCCCGGGATCGAGACTCCGATGGCCACGATGCGAGGCCCGTTGCCGAGGCCCTCGAGCAGCGGCCCGACCAGCCCGTGGAGCTCGTCCACGATCGATGCCGGATTCGTGTTGGCCAGCGAATGGTCGCGCCGTGTAGAGCCGATCACAGCCCCGCCCAGGCCGATCACCGCGGCACCGATCCAGTCGGTGGAAAGGTCGATCGCGAGCGCCCCGGGCCCATCGCGCCGCAACTCGACGACTGGCGACGGCCGCCCCGGCGCCTGCGGGAGAACCTTGTTCCGGCTTCGCTCCCAGACGAGCCCGCGCGCGGACAGCTCTCCGATGAGCGACGCGACCGTGCTGCGATTGAGGCGCAGCTCGGTAGAAAGCTCGGACCGCGAAAGCGGGCCGCTGAGGTGCAGCTCGCGCAGCATCCGGCTTAAATTGCGACGCCTTATCTCGGTCTGGGCGACTCCACCTTCGCCGCGGATAACCATCGGCTGTCGTTCCTCGTTGGGCGCGAGTCCTTGGGCCGGATCGATTAGTTGGGCGTGCAACAAAACAAACTCGTTTAGCGGAGAGTACAACAAATGTTCGGACCATGCCACTGTCCGGATTTGTGGGAGCGGACCCAATGGATCGGGCGGGCCGCGTCCCGCGTCGATCGCCAAGCCGGTAATGACATACGATCGCCTGAGCTTCGGCCGAGCGGCCGGCGCTCGGGCCTCGACGTTGGCCTTGACGAACCAAGCGAGTCGATCGGAGCCAGGGTGGACGAGATCGCACACTACACGTGCCATCGTACGAGCAGCCCGGGGAAACTGGACGGCAAGGCCGACGGGCCGGCCTGGGCAAACGCGCCTCGGTCGCCGCGCTTCGTGGACATGGTGACCGGCGAGCCCGGCTACTTCGACACTCGGGCCGCGGCGCTGTGGGACGACGACAACCTCTACGTGTCGTTCTGGGCCCAAGAGCCGTTCCCAGAGGCGCGCATGACCGACCGCGACGGGATCGTCTTCGCCGAGAACGACGTCGAGATCTTCATCGACGGCGGCGACTGCTACTACGAGTTCGAGCTAAACGCCGCCAACACGGTGTATGAGGTCTTCTTCATCTGGCAGGACGCATACAGGCGAAGCGGCCGATTCGACGTTCCCGAGTTCGACATCATCGAGCGAGGCGCCCTATCGTTCGCGGGCGATTACGATCGCGTGCCTCGCACCTTCTGGCGGGGCACCCATCCTCGCGGCGCCCGCTGGGCGTTTCGCGACTGGGATCTACCCGGGCTCCGGACCGCCGTGCATGTCGATGGCAGGCTCAACGACCGGTTCTTCGTCAGTAAGGGGTGGAGCGCCCAGATCGTTATGCCGTGGAAGGGGATGGCGCCGCTGGCGAACGGCCGAATCCTGCCGCCCCGCGATGGAGACGTCTGGCGCATGTTCTTCGGCCGGTTCGAGAAGATGACGCCGGGCGGCGTCGAGATTCAGCCCCATCTGGCCTGGTCCTGGAACATGCACGGCGTTATGGACACGCACCTCCCCGAACGCTTCACGTACGTGCACTTCTCGACGAAGCCGGTCGAGGACCTGCGCGGATAGGCTTGGCCGGGGTCGGTTCACGGCCGCTTCCGGGCGCCGATTTCGCTACACCAGGCGACTGAACAGCTCGTTGCTGAGGAGGCGGCCGCGGAGAGTCAGGCGCAGCCGCGGCTCGCCGTCGAGGTCGAAAGGCTCGAGCAGGCCCGACGATTCCGCCCAGCCGCAGACACCGGCAAGCGGGCGCTCTTCTGCACAACTCGCCGGAACGCCCGCGTCGAGGCGGAGCGCGAGGATCACCTTCTCGGCGGCCGCGGCTTCCGCCGTCAGGATCTCCGACCCGCCGGGAGGCGCCACGGCCGGGCCGGCCGCCGGCAGGAGCGCAGCGATGTACGGCTCCATCGCCGCGGCATTCCAGCGCCGGGCAACCCCGTCGAAGGCGTGAGCGCCGGGACCGACCGCCTCGTACGGCCGCCGCTCCCAGTAGGCCAGGTTGTGGCGGCTCTCGTGGCGGGGCCGGGCCCAGTTGGAGATTTCGTAGCCACGCCAGCCGGCGGCGGCCAGAAGATGCGTGGCCAGGCCGTACTGGTCGGCCGCCCGATCGTCGTCCTGACCCATCCTTGCCCGTTCGCGCCAGTGGCGCGCGCCGGCGGTGGTCGGCAGGTGGTCACCCGCATCGCCGGTCAGGCCTTCCGCGTCCGGGTCGTCGAGCGTCAGCGAATACAGCGACAAATGGTCCGGCCCGAGCGAGAGGGCGCTGCGCAGCGTCGCCCCCCATCCAGCGACCGACTGATCCGGAACGTCGTACAGCAGGTCCAGATTGACCGAGGCGATGCCGGCCGCTCTGGCCGCGTCCACGGCCGCGGCCACGTCCGCCGGGGAGTGGCGCCGTCCAAGGCGTCGCAGCTCGCCCGCATCCAGGCTCTGGGCTCCGAACGAGATCCGCGTCACCCCGGCGCGACGGAATGCGGCCAGGTCGCCGCGCTCGTCGGGGCCGGGATTCGCCTCGAGAGTCACCTCGGCGTCCGGCGCGATGCCGAACCGGGCTCGGACCGTGGCGAGGAGCCTCTCCAGCCACTCCCCGGGGACAAGCGACGGGGTGCCGCCGCCGAAGTAGACGCTGCTCAGCGGCGCGCGCGAGCCGCCCCCGACCGGCGGACCGAACCTCCCGTCCAGGGCTTCGGCGCGCAGCTCCAGCTCACGGGCGACGGCTCCATAGAGGCGCTCGGTGCTTGCCCGAGGTCCGCGCGCATCGCGACCCGCATAGACAACGAAGTCGCAGTATGGGCAGCGGGCGACGCAGAAGGGCAAATGGACATACAGGGCCACGGGCGGCAACGGTGTCACACGCACAGCGTAGCCGGGCGCCGTCGGTCAGCGGACGCGCCGCCCATCCGAACGGGTCACGCCGCGGGCCGAAGAGCGGATCCACGCCACGATGCCACCCGGCCGCCGCGTGGCCGCCGGACGGCGTCCGCTTCGATCGCCGAAGCCCGGCCGACCGCCCACATCGGCGAAGTCCCGCGGCTCCGAACCCGGGCCCGGGATCGCCGGCCGGCGCGCATCCTGCCAACCCTCCGGCAGCTCGTTGAGCAGCTCGAGCTCCTCCGGCTCGCGGCCGGCCGGGAGCGCCTGCCCCGTGTGGCCCGTACAAACGAAGAGAGCGAACGAGGTCACGGCATGGCCGACGATCGCCGCGCCGATGCCACCGGTGGCAAGCGTGACCCAGCCGCCCAGCAGGCCGATGCCGGCGGCGACAAAGAACATGTAGGGATTGCGGCCGGGGGCCGCCAGCCGCGTGGCCAGAAGGTAGACGATCGCGGCGATCAGGATCGCCGCGCCGTTCGGCACGCCGACCGCAACGAGCGAGCCGAGCAGAGCCCCGCGAAAGGTCGCCTCGTCGATCACTGCCGTCGCCACGGTGTTGACCACCGCGCCCGGATAGGCGCGAGCGGCGGGCAGCCGGAGGTAGCCATATCGATACCACGCGAAGGCCCCGGCCTGGACCAGACCCAAGAGCGCCAGGGCCGCCCCGTAAACGAGGACGTCGGTGCGGTGGCCGATCAGCAGCATCAGGACGTCGTGGGGTGCGGGGTGAACCAGATACAGCGCCGCGAGCAGCGCGGCTCCGATCGAATACCACGCCAGCCGTGTCCAGACCGTGCGGTGCCGCCCCGGCTCGTAGTACTCGGCCGCGCCGAAGCGGCTCGCGTCGAGCCGCAGGATCAGCAGCATCATGAAGAAACCGCTGCTGATCAGGATCCGAATCGACTCGGAGTTCATACCTCGTCCATGCGGAGAACCGCCAGGAACGCTTCCTGCGGTATCTCGACGGACCCCACCCTCTTCATGCGCTGCTTTCCCTCTTTTTGCTTCTCGAGCAGTTTGCGCTTTCGGGTGATGTCACCGCCATAGCACTTTGCGAGGACGTTCTTGCGCATCGCCGCGACGCTCTCGCGGGCTATGACGTTCGAGCCGATCGCGGCCTGCACGGCGATCTCGAACATCTGACGCGGGATCAAGCCACGCAGCCGGTGCACCAGCTCGCGGCCGATCGCCTGCGCTCGATCGCGGTGGACGATAACCGACAGGGCGTCGACCGGCTCGCCGGCAACCAGGACGTCCACCTTCACCAGCTCGGCCGCCCGGTAGCCGATCTCTTCGAAGTCCATCGACGCGTAGCCCTGGGTTCGGGTCTTGAGCTGGTCGTAGAAGTCGACGATGACCTCGCCGAGAGGCAGCTCGAAGTTCAGCAGCACGCGGACGGGATCGAGGTATTCCATACCCAGGAACGACCCCCGGCGGTTCTTCGTCAGTTCCATGAGCGTCCCGATGTAGCTCGAGGGCGTCACGATGCCGAGCTTGACCCATGGCTCGCGGATCTCCTCGATGACGCCGGCGTTCGGCATCTTCGACGGGTTGTCCACGGTCACGGTTCCCTGGCCGTGCATCAGCACGACCTGGTATTCGACAGACGGCGCCGACGCGATCAACTCCTGGCCGAACTCGCGCTCGAGCCGCTCCTCCACGATCTCCATGTGGAGCAGGCCCAGGAAGCCGCAGCGGAAGCCGAAGCCGAGCGCGACCGAGCTTTCGGGCTCGAAGCTGAAGCTCGCGTCGTTGAGGTGGAGCTTCTCCATGGCGTCGCGCAGGTTCGGGTATTCGGAGCCGACGATCGGGTAGATGCCGGCGAACACGAGGCTCTTGGCCGGCAGGTAGCCGGGGAGCGGGTGATTGGCCGGGTTGGCGACGGTCGTGATGGTGTCGCCGACCTGCGCTTCGCGAACGCTCTTGAGGCCGGTCGCCACGTAGCCGACGTCTCCGGCGCGGAGCTCGGGCACTGGCACAAGCTGCGGCCGGAAGAAGCCGAGCTCGACCAGTTCCGCTTCCGCGCCCGAACCCATCAGGCGGATGTTGTCGTGCCCGCGGAGCGTCCCCTGGGCGAGCCGGATGTAGACGACCACTCCCTTGTAGGGGTCGTAGTGTGAGTCGAAGATGAGACCCTGGAGCGGCGCCTCCGGGTCGCCCTTTGGCGGCGGAACGCGCTGGACGATCGCCTCGAGGATCTCGGGCACGCCGGTGCCGTCCTTGGCCGACGCGAGCAGCACTTCCTCCCGGGGCATGGCCAGCACGTTCTCGAGCTCGTCGATGACGACGTCGATCTGGGCCGACGGCAGGTCGATCTTGTTGAGTACGGGAATGATCGTCAGGTTCTGCTTGAGAGCGAGGTGGACGTTGGCGAGGGTCTGGGCCTCGATGCCCTGCGTCGCGTCGACGACCAGGATCGCGCCCTCACACGCCTGCAGGCTGCGGCTCACTTCGTAGCTGAAGTCGACATGACCTGGCGTGTCGATCAGGTTGAGCCCATACAGGAGGCCGTCCACCGCCGTATATTCGAGGCGCACCGCCCGGGCCTTGATGGTGATGCCGTGCTCGCGCTCGAGCTCCATGGAGTCGAGCACCTGGGCCGTCATCTGCCGCGCATCGATCGTATGCGTCAGCTCGATCAGCCGGTCCGACAGCGTCGTCTTCCCGTGATCGATATGGGCAATTATCGAGAAGTTGCGCAGGCGGTCCTGGGATATCCGGTCGGTCACGGCAGGCAGTGTAGCGGGCAGGGCCTCGACCGAGAGGGCGAACTCAGGTCAGGTCGTCTCCGCGCGGCTCAGCGATCTCGGCCGACGCGGACCCAGAGGAGGGCGCCGGCTGTCGAGGGATCCCGGATCCGCCGAGACCGTCGTCGTAGCCCCAATCGTCGAACGGGGGAGGATCCGGAAACTCGCGCGGTTTCCTGGACCCACTTATGTGCTGAACCCCGTAGCCCGAAGCGTCGAACGGGGGTGGATCCGGAAATTCGCGCGGTTTCCTGGATCCACGGATCCGTTGAAGAGCCAGCCGGAAGTCGGTGGCGACCTTCCGGAAGCTCAGTTCCCTTTTCCTCTGGTTCTGCGGCTCCCTCACCAGCCGATCATAGTCGCGCGAGGCAACCAACTCGGGACCGGACCCTCGTCGGTCGCCGACCCCTACCTTGAGAAGCGCTCGCGGTGAGTTCACACTCCTGCGGAGCGAATGCGCCCCTCACCGAGGGAAAAGGATCGACGCCGTTGGCGCCGTCTCCGATGTTCCCGCGGCGGATGTTGCTGGTGTGGGGCGCGATCGCTGTCGGGCCCTGATGGGTCCGCGCACGGAGGGCGAGATGACCGAGCCGGAGGATCAGGACTACATCGCGCTCGTCGGCTATTCCGCGGCCTGGTTTCTGGGCGCTGGAGTCGGCCGTGTGGACGCTGCCCTTCTCGTGGTCGATCCAGCAGCAATCGAGACGGCTCTCGCGACGATTGCCCTCGGCGGGCAGGTCGTCGCGCCCGCAGGACTCGCCGATGTGATCGGCACTGTGGCGGAGGGTAAGGGCATGCGGACGATCAGCAGTCACCATCACCGGCATCCTGCGGCGGGGCCGTGCGCGGCTTGCGATCGGCTGAGTCAACCATCAGGTCGATCGTGAACTCGCGCCTGCGCTTGTACACCGGACTCTGATACCATCAACCGTCGCGTCAGCCGGCCCAGTTTCGGCTGTCTGTCGCCTTCCTTCTGCAGCACAGAGGTCTTCGAACTTGGCCAAGACGCCCCGAGGCTGGACCGGCGCCCGCACGCCGTCAGCGATCAAGCGGGTCCGCCAGGCAGAGCGCCGGCGGGCCATCAATCAACCGCGCAAGAGCGCAGCGAAGACGTACGCCGCGAACGCCGTCAAGGTCGCCACAGGCGCAACCGAAGGCGATAGCGCCACGGCTCTCGCCGAGGCGATGAGCGCGCTCGACAAGGCCGCGAAGGTCGGGGCGATCCACCCGAACAACGCCGCCCGACGCAAGTCCCGCCTCGCGATCAAGCTCAACGCGCTTGCCGAGGGAACCGCCATTCAGACGGCAGCGCGCGCCACCAAGACCACAGGCACCGCCGCCGCCGTCAAGGCCGCTCGGACCCGCATCGCTTCTGGCAAGGCCACCAAGGCCAAGGGCCCGCAGACCGCCGCCGGCAAGGCCAAGGCTGCCCTCTCCAAGACCGCCCGAGCCGACGGCCTGGCTGCAGCTCCGGACGCAGTCGTCGCGCCCAAGCCCGTCGCGAAGGCTGTGAAGCCCGCCGCAAAGCCCGCCGCAAAGCCAGCCGCCAAGGCACCGGTGAAAGCACCCGCAAAGGCTCCCGCCAAAGCTGCGGTAAAGGCCGCTCCCAAGGCGGCCGCGAAGGCCGAGAAGCCGGCCGCCAAGCCCGCCGCAAAGCCCGCCGCAAAGCCAGCCGCCAAGGCACCGGTGAAAGCACCCGCAAAGGCTCCCGCCAAAGCTGCGGTAAAGGCCGCTCCCAAGGCGGCCCCGAAGCCCGAGAAGCCCGCGCCGAAGGTCGAGAAAAAGCCGAAGGCCTGAGCCTCTCCGCAATCAACCAATTCGTCGGGCCAGGTCCGCGAGACCTGGCCCGTTTGATTCTCAGGCGGCGTTGATGCCGTGGAAACCTGGGCCGGGGACCTTCGATATCGCTCCGCAATGCGTTCCTTGAGCCAATCTTTACGAACGGTTCCGCTCGGCGCGCTCTCCACTGAATTTCCACCCAGTCTTCATCGCCGCTTCACCCCCGATCCACCGATGGGACTGAGACTCCTCTGCAACAAACCGCCAGTACCTGGCCAGCCTACGAGTCGGCCCGGTCCCGACAAGACCTGACTCAGGTCGATGCAGCAGGAGAACGATGCGATGAACTCGATCCATCGCGGCGGGCTCATGGTTGCGGCAATCGTCGCAGTCCTGACGGTCCTTGGGGCATTCGTGGTCGACGGCTACGTCAGCGCTATGAACGCCGCCGCCCAAGCGACGGCGTCGGAGCAAGCCGTGACTCTGTCATCCATGGCAGCCCCCACCGCTTCCCCAACCCTCGAGCCTGAAACGATCTACGTCGAGCCGGTCCCGACTCCGGCCGTGATCAAAGTCACCAGGACCGCGAAACCGATCGTCCGGACCGGGCCCGCACCCACCGCACCGGTAATCCACATCGTCGTTCCGGGTCCAACCGGCGGCGACGACGGCGGAGGCGACTAATGGAGAGCCAGCAGCCAACCCGTGGTCAGGCGCCTAACCACGTCGCCAAAGCCAAGCCCGATGCCCGGCCGATGAGGCTCGCTCTGGGCGCGGGAGCAATCGCCGCGCT
>JBIOII010000073.1:0-10558 GCA_044449785.1 Candidatus Limnocylindrales bacterium | reverse complement strand
GCCCGTTCCGGATCGAGCAAGTTCTCGACGATGCGCCGGATCGACTCGCGGTAGGCCGGCCAGACGGCGAGATCGAGCGCCGCATCCGGCGAGACCCAGCGCATGGCGTCGTGCTCGTGCGAGAGCGCCGGTTCGGCGCCGGCGATGAGGCGGACGGCAAACACGGCGGCGCTGACGATGCCGCGAACAGAAGGCTCGTGGAACTGATTGACCTGGTCGAGGTCGTAGAAGCCGGCGATCTGGCCCGGACCGAACCCGGTTTCCTCCCGAAGCTCACGGAGGGCTCCTTCGGTGACGATCTCATCGACCTCGAGGCTGCCGGAGACACACTGCCAGAGACCGGGCAGGATTCGACCATGGGAACGCCGCATCAGCAGGATCTCGACCCCCCCGGGGCCGCCGGCAGCCCGGGCCACCAGGGCCGAGCCGGCTCGCGGGCGAAACATCCAGACGTCGACCAGATCCGGTCGAAACGGGCTCATGCGGCAACTCCGGCCGGCGGCATCAGATCCGCTCGAAGCGCTCGACCGGCAGGACGAAGACCACCGCCCCACCTACCTCGACCTCGAGCGGATACGGCATGAAGAACTCGCCCGGTTCCATGATCGGAGGGATTGGACTCACCGTCTGGGTCCTGGCGTGGCAGTTCTCGCGGACCAGGGCAACTACGCCCTCGACCTTTGCGTCGTCGACACCCACCAGGATCGTGGCGTTGGATTGCTTGAGGAACCCGCCGGAACTGTGGAGCCAGGTCGCCCGAAACTCGTGGGCGAGCAATGCATCGATCAGGACACGGGCGTCCTCGTTGTGGACGACGGCGACGATGACCTTCACGGCGCGAGTATATGCGGACTCACGCGACCTCCGGGCCACCCGTTCCGACTGCACTGAACGGCCTGCGGGGTCGCGGTCGCGTTGGCGGGGCCGTACAATCGACGCGGGGAAAACCGTCGCACGTCTCGGGGAGGAATTGTGTCGGGCGAACGACCGCTGCACGAACGAACCGATGGCCAGCTACTCGCGGCTGCCGCCGCCGCGGTTGCCCGTGGCGACGATCTCGACGATTCGCTGGCAGAGCTGTTGGGGCTGACATCCGAACATCTCGGCGCCACTTCGGGCGCGGTCTACATCCTCGATCGAGACCGCGACGAGCTCGAGCTGGCGGTGACCTTCGGCGTCGACACCGACGCGGCCGCGGCCGCAGGGTCGGTTAAGCCGGTGTCGGGGAGCCACGATCCGTTGGCGGACGTCAACCGCTCGCGTCAACCGCTCGAGATCGACGACGCCGCGCATGTCGCCATCCTCCGCGGCGCAAAGACTGCCCTGCTGCTCCCGCTCGTCGTACGCCGCGAAGGCATCGAGATCTCGATGGGCGTGATGGGAGTCGGCTTCCCGGGATCGCTGCCCGCGCACGAAATCCTGACGGACGCCGAGTCCCTCGCCGATCTGGCGGCCGTGGCCGTGGAACGGGCGCTGGCTCTGTCGCTGGGCTCGGAGCGAGCCGAGTGGTTCGACCGGCTGGCCCACACGGATCCGCTGACCGGCCTCGGAAACCGCCGCACCCTGGATAGCGTGCTTGAGTTGGAGGTAGCGCGGGCGGGACGCCAGGGTGTGCCGCTGAGTATTGCGATCCTCGAGATCGACCGGTTCAGTGAGATCCAGAAGCGCGGCGGCAACGTCGCCGGGGACGAAGCGCTCCGCCTCGTGGCTCAGATCCTGTCCGAGTCCGTGCGGCTGATGGACACGATCGCGCGCTACGCCAACGAGCAGTTCATTCTCGTGGCGCCTGGCCCCGACGGGCTGGTCGTGGCCGAGCGGCTGGTGCGGAGCATCGCCGGGCTGGCCCCGATCGGCGGTCACGCAATCTCCGTTTCGGCGGGTATCGCCGGCTTCCCACTCGACGGCCGCACCCCCGAGGAATTGCTGGCGGTGGCGGAGAAGGCGATGCGCGCCGCTCGCCAGGCGGGCGGCGACAGGGTCGTTACGCAGGCGGCCCCGGCAGAGTAGCCGGTCGCGCTAGCCGCGGCGTCGGATGCCGCGCAATTTGCCGCGTTCGGCCAGAGATCAGAACGAGACCGTGCCGCTCACGATCATCGGGCCGGTCGGCTTCGTCACGTTGGCGTTTGGCTCCCTGCAGACGAAGATCCACAGGCTGGCCGAGGTGGGCACGTTGTCTACTTCGAGGTAACCGGTGCCCGAATCGTCGACCGGGAAGGAGCCGACCTTGGTGGGAGTCCCACCGTTGCTGCTGACCCATACCATGTAGACCTGGTCGCCCGTCGTCGCCGTGAGGTCGTACAGCCGCACGATGATGTGGCCGGTAGGTCGAAGGGCGGCGAGACCGCTGGCCTTGGATCCGTCGGTTGCCACCATCACGGCGGTGCGAGTGTCCGGCTGCGTCAGCACGTAGTTGATGTTGGCGTCTTCCTCGTGGACTTTCTGGGCTTTCGCAAGGTCTCCCTGGAGGACGAGGGCGTAACCGGCGAGGGCAACCACTGCCACTGCCGCCGCCACTCGAGTGGTCCAGGTGAGGATCCGACGCCGTCGCGACGAGCGGGCTCGGGCGAGCGGGATGATATCGGGCTCAGACTCCAGCCCGCGCCCCGAAACCAGGGCCATCGCGGCGGGATGTACTGCCACGGCCGCGACCGGTGCCACGACGGGCTCCAGTGAAATCCGGCCGGCGCCACGGCGTGCGACCAGGTCCGCCCTCGCAGCGGCCAGAACAGACTCGCGCAACCAGGCCGGCGGCTCGACTGGCTCGAGCGACTCGCCGAGATAGGGCAGGACTCCGCCCAGGTCGTCGATTTCCGGGTGCGCCTTTGTGCAGGCGGCCAGGTGATCGCTGACGGCGATCATGTCGTCCGTGTCCAGAGCGCCGAGAACGTAACCCGGTGCATATTCGCGAACTCGATCGCAGGTCATGGCCATGTCAGGCCACACCTTTCTTGCCGTTCGACGACGGCAGGACGGCCCGGTCGGCTCCGTAGTTGCCGGCGACGAGTTGCTCGCGCAGCGCTACGAGTCCGAGCCGCATTCGGCTCTTCACCGTACCCAAGGGTGCGTGGGTCTGATCCGCAATCTCGCGCTGAGTCAACCCGTCGAAATAGGCGAGTTCGATGACTTCGCGCTGCGCCGGCGGCAGGACGGTGAGGGCAATTCGCACCTGCTCGGCATCGAGACGGCCGGCGACTTCCGGCCAGATGTCAGGGAGGGTCAGAGCGGCCGGCAGAATCTCATCCGGATCGTCGCCGATTACGACGCCGGCTCGCTGGCGGCGCATCGCATCGATGGCGCGGTGGCGGACGATGGCGAGCAACCAGCCGCGCACGCTGCCCTTGGCTTCGGCATAGCGGCCGGCATTACGCCACAGGCCCAGGAACGAGTCCTGGACCACGTCTTCAGCCAACCCTGTCTCCGTAGTGATGCGAAGGGCCAGGGCATACGCCATCGTGTGATAGCGGTCGTATATGGTTTCCAGTCCGCCGATCTCTCCGGCGGCAACCTGCCGCATCAGCTCGGCCTCCGATTCTCCCTCCGACGGCACGTCGGGAGCGACCAGAGGCGGGGGCGCTGCCACTGAGTCCCTCATTGGTTCATTCGCAGCGACTGACATTCCGGTTCACTAAACGCAAGGTGTGATTCTCCGCCAGACCGCCAGGCGGTGCCGGCCGACAACGCGCGTGCCACCCCGCCCGAAAACGGCCGTCCGGCCGAGAGGCCGTTCCGGCCGCCTCTGGCACCGTGGCAATCGGAATGCATTCGCCGAGTCTAGCCGAGCCGCAGCCGCGTGCGAGCCCGCGCGGGCCGCGTTTCGATGCTGGAGTGGGCGGCAGGCGCCGCTACGGATAGAGGCGGACTCGACGGTACGGCTCGCGGCCGCGTGAGCGCGAGACCAGGTTCGCCCGCTCGGCCATCTGATGCTGGAGCCGCCGGATATACGCGTCCTGCGGCGACAGCTCGACCGGCTCGGCGCCCCGGATGACGAGCCCGATCGCTTCCTCGGCTTCACGGAGCGCGGCCTCACGCGGATCGACCTCGAGCGAGAAGATCGATGTCAGGCTGGCTTCCATCTGGACGATGGTGTTGCTCTTGAGGACGTAGATCGGGAGGCCGCGATCCTCGGCTTCCCGGAGGCCGGCCGTCTTCTGGCGGTATTCGCTCTTGAGCGTCATAACCACGTCGGCTTCGTCCGGGTCGCGGGCGATGATGACCGGCAGCTGCAGCTCCTTGATTGCCTGCTCCAGGCGTTTGCGGCTGATGCCGTGCGGCAGAACTCGCAGCGTCGGCAGGATCGTCTCGGTCTGCCGGATGCGAAGAACCGGGCTACCGTCCTCCCCGCCGGCATCGGCGGCGCGCAGTCGCACGACGTCGGCCAGCGCCTCGTCGTCTTCATCCAGCTCGTCCTCGATGTCCTCGCGCTCGACCTCGGGCGTCGCCGCCGAGTCTGCGACAACGGCCGGCCGCGCAACGGGACCGATCGGCCCGAGCGGCCGGCCGTTCCCGGCCGGCCCCGGCTCCTCCGCCTCGTCCTCATCGTCGACTTCGTCGGCTCGATAGGCATTCATGGCCCTCGCGGCGCCCTGGGCCCACGATCGCTGACGTTCCAGCTCCCTCAACTCGCGGGCTCGCGGCTCGGGGACAGGAGCCGCGCCGCGCTCGATCGGCCCGCGATCGGCCAGTTCATCTACTCGAAACGAGAGGCCGGCCTCGTCTACCACTCGACCCGCGTCGGATCCGCGGCCCGACCCACCGCCCCCGGCCGCGCTCGAGGGCGGCATCGCGAACCGCTCTCCGGGGAGCATCCTCGATGCCGCACCCGGCAGACCGCCGGGTCCGCCGGGGCCAGGCGCTCCCGTCCCGCCACCGGCCGAACCACTCCCTCCGGGGCCACCGCCGCCCATGTCGGCTCGGCTGCGGCGGGCACCTTCACGCACCTCTCGCGCGCCCCGCGCCTGCGTTCGCCAGCCACCGCCGGCGCCGGGCCGGTATCCGGGACGAATGCCGCCGCGATCCGACTCGCGCCAGTCCGACGGCGCGTGGTACGAGCCCGAGCCGCGCCAGCCCGGCTCCGTCCGCCAGCCCGTGCCGGCACCGACGAGCCCGGCGAAGCGATCGCTGCCGAATCTATCGCCGCCGTTGAGCGCCTCGCGCGGCGACGGCTTGGGCCGGGACTGCGAGCGATGGACGCCGCCCTCGTCGCGCCACCGCAGCTCGGCCGAGATCGGGTCGCCGCGGAGCATCGCGTCCACGGTCTCGGCGACATCCGAGTGGACGGTGACCTTCTCGCGGTCGAGGATTTCGACGATGACGTCGAAGGTGGGCGGCGCCTTGCGCTCCAGGACGCTCTTTTGCGAGCGGCGGCGCCGCGCTTCCTCGTCGCCCAGCGTGACCGTCTGGATGCCGCCGATCAGGTCCGTCAGAGTCGGGTTCAGCATCAGGTTGTCGAGGTTGTTGCCGTGCGCGGTGCCGATCAACTGGACGCCCCGCTCGGCGATGGTTCGGGCCGCCTGCGCCTCCAGCTCGGTCCCGATCTCGTCGATGACGATCACCTCCGGCATGTGGTTCTCCACCGCCTCGATCATCACCTCGTGCTGGAGCGACGGCGTCCGGACCTGCATCCGGCGCGCCCGTCCGATGGCCGGATGGGGGATGTCGCCATCGCCTGCGATCTCGTTGGAGGTGTCGACCACGACAACTCGCTTGCCCTGGTCGTCGGCCAGGACGCGAGCGGCCTCGCGCAGCATCGTCGTCTTGCCGATGCCCGGCCGGCCCATGATCAGGATCGATTTCCCGGATTCCACGAAGTCGTTGATGATCTCGATCGTGCCGTACACGGCGCGGCCGATTCGGCAGGTCAGCCCGACGATCTTGCCCGTCCGGTTGCGGATGGCGCTGATGCGGTGGAGGGTGCGCTCGATGCCGGCGCGGTTGTCGTCGCCGAACGTGCCGATGTGGTCGACCACGTAACTCAGGTCCGCCTCGCTGATCTCGCGCTCGAGGAGGGTCACTTCACCTTCGATGAAGCGGGCTTCGGGGCGGCGGCCCAGATCCATGACGATCTCGATCAGCTGCGACGGATCGGTCAGCCGCTGAACTGCCCCGAGGACGTCGGGCGGCAAAGCGTTGAGGAGCAAACCAAGGTCGTCGATCGACTCGCGCCGGCGGTGCGTCGCGCCCTGATCAGTCACATCGCCTCCTGCATCTTCAATCAGCGGACGGCCGGGACGAGGGCCGGTTCGACCACCCGGACGACGGCTTCCTTCATCAGCAAGGTCACCGTGTCCAGCGTGTTGAACCCGGCCTCTTCGAGCCGGCGATCGATCGGGGATTCGTAGGTTCGGACCGGGGTGAGGACCCCATTGTCGGGGCAGCTGCCGCCCTTGCCGATTCGGGCGGCAAGCAAGCCGAGGCCGAAGGCGACGAGCGGAGCCACGTCGACCTGGGGCCGAGCCATGATCTTGAGATAGTGGGGCTGCTCCTCGCGCGCCACGCCCAGCTGGACGAGCGCCTGGAGCCCGCCCATGCCACCGTCGGGCGCGAGCTGGACGTACGACTCCATCTCGGCGAAGCGGAGAATGGGTGCGAGGCTCGACCGCGGCACGCGCGAGTTGGAACCCTGGCGCTCCCAGTCGTTGAGCCGGTACGACTCGAGGCGGGCCACCGGCTGGGGCGTGACCGTCGAGTAGAGACGCGCCAGCGGCAGGGCGTCGAGCGGCTGGCAGGGCCGGATCCCGGCGGCTCGGGTCTCCTCCTCCGACCAGGCCGGGGGGAGTGGCGTTTCCGTGCCACGGAAGAGGAGCCGCTCCTGACCGTATCTAGCGAAGCCCGCCTGCATGAAGAGCTCGGGATTGCCCTGGCCATCGGAGCAGGCCACGTGGAAACGGATGGCTCCGCGCTTGGCGCCGTCTCGGAGCAGGTGCTGCACGAGCCGGAACCGCGTGTCGCCGGAGTCGCCGGAGCCGATCGCGTCCAGCTCGACGATCGTCCACTCGTCGCGTGAGGCTTCGCGCTCCACTCGCAGAAGCCCCGAGAGCCGGCGCTCGTCCTCGTATACGAAGAGCAGGTCGTTCGGCCGGAACGCCCCGAGCGGCAGCCGGAAGAGACTGAAGACGCCGATCCGGGGCCCGCTGACCGGAAGGCCCAGAGACCGCGCATCGACGTTGTCCTGCTGGGAAAGCCGGGACAACTCTCCAATTGCGGCGAGGTCGGTCAGGCGTGCCAGGCGGACTCGGCCGCTCACATGGCCTCCCCCAGCGACCACGGCTCGGTACCCTCGGCCGCCGTCCCCTCGCCGGGCTCCGCGTACTCGGCCGCCATCGTGGCCACGAGGCGGTGGATGCGGGTCTCGCCGGCGAGCTCCGGATGAAACGAGATGGCGATGACGTTCCGCTGCCGCACTGCCACGACGCGCTGGTCAGGCAGCCTTGCCAGAACCTCTACACCGGGTCCCACGCGGTCGATTATGGGGGCTCTGATGAAGATCGCGTGGACCGGTCTGTCGCCGAGGATCGGCATCGGCAAATCGGTCTCGAACGAGTCGAGCTGGCGGCCGAAGGCGTTGCGCTCGACGGTCACATCAAGCAGCGGAAAGACGGGCTCCTCGCCCCCGGCTATTTCCTTGGCGACGACGATCATCCCAGCACACGTGCCGAGGATGGGAGCCCCGGACCGGGCCAGATCCATGATCGGCTCGCGCAGGTTCCAGCGGGCGACGAGCTTGCGCATGGTGGTGCTCTCGCCGCCCGGCAGGATCAGGCCGGACAAACCCTTCAGGTCTTCGGGCAGGCGGACCGCGACCGGCTCGACGCCGATCGACCGAAGGGTCTGGATGTGCTCGATGACGGCGCCATGAAGCGCCAGTACGCCAATCTTCATTTGAGCCAGGGTTCGCCGGCTGCGCTTGCATCTCGCTCGCTCGGCCGGCTCATGCCTGCGTTGCCTCCTGTGCGCCTCGCTCACGCACCCGCCGGGTGCGCTCGCTCCGGTGCTCGTCGGCGCCTTGGTCTGCGCTCGGCGGAGCGGCGATCTGCGGCGCTCGGCCGGTGGACCCGGGCTCTTCGCTCCGGGTTCGCATCGGTACCGATCGACCGTGCGTCCCGCTACGCCGGGCTACCAGCCTCGGACCGCCAGCCGCTCGGCCTCGGGGATCGTGACCGCCGCGATGCCGCGCATCGGACTGCCAAGACCCTTCGAAACCTCGGCGATGATCTTTGGGTTGTCGAAGTGGAGCGTGGCCTGGACGATCGCCTCGGCCGTCCGGGCTGGGTTCTCGCTCTTGAAGATGCCGGACCCGACGAAGACGCCCTCGGCTCCCAGCTGCATGGCCAGGGCCGCGTCGGCCGGGATGGCGATGCCTCCCGCCACGAAATTGACCACCGGCAGCTTGCCGTCCGCCGCGACCTGTTTGACTAGATCGTAGGGAGCCTCGAGCTCCTTGGCGGCAACGAAAAGCTCGTCCTCGCGCATCGACTGCAACCGGCGGATCTCCGACATCAGCGTTCTGATGTGGCGGACGGCCTCGACGATGTCGCCGGTGCCGGCCTCGCCCTTGGTCCGGATCATGGCCGCGCCCTCGTTGATGCGGCGCAAGGCCTCGCCGAGGTCCCGGCAGCCGCACACGAACGGCACCTTGAAGGCGTGCTTGTCGATGTGGTTCGCCTCGTCGGCCGGGGTGAGCACCTCGGATTCGTCGATGTAGTCCACGCCGAGAGCCTCGAGGACCTGCGCCTCGACGAAGTGCCCGATGCGGGCCTTGGCCATCACCGGAATGCTGACTGCCGCCATGATCCCCTCGATCATGAGTGGGTCGCTCATGCGGGCGACGCCGCCGGCAGCGCGTATGTCCGACGGGACTCGCTCGAGCGCCATGACGGCACACGCTCCGGCGTCCTCTGCGATCCTGGCGTGCTCGGGGGTAACGACGTCCATGATGACGCCGCCTTTGAGCATCTGGGCGAGCCCTTTCTTCGTGGCCCAGGTGGAGGTCTCGGCGGTCATTGGTCGGGTCCAATCCTTAGCTGCGGCGGGCATCCAGGGCGCGCTCCATTGCGGCAGCGACCCGCCCCACGCAGCCGAATTATACGCGGGCAGCCCGCCGGTCCCGGCTCGAGCCTCGGACGGCGCGTTGCACGGTGTCGGAATGTGCACCTGTCCGCAACCGGAGGGTAAGCGACCGGCCGTTTCCGGGCGGCGCCGCTCCCGGGTCGCGTGTCATCCTTGGCCGATACGACATGGAGGGGGCTCCCGATGTTCACGCTCACCGACGGCTATCTGGTCCTGATCCCCGGTTTGGTCGTCCTGCTGCCGGCGGTTCCGATCGCGGCCTGGATACTCCGGCGAGGCTCCGACCGCCGGTGGACGCTCGTCGCGCTCCTGGCGCTGGCGCATGTGACCGCAGTGGTGGCCCTGACCATCTTCCCGATCCCGATCTCCGGTCAGGAGTTCTACCGCCTGACACGAGGTATGAGCGGCGACAACGTGGTCCCGTTCGCGACGATCTCCGGGCAGCTGGCGAACCTCACCTTCAGCAGCGTCCGGCAGCTGAGCGGAAACTTGCTGCTGCTCACGCCGCTCGGCGTCTACGGGCCGGAGTTGTGGACGCCACTGAGAGACTGGCGCCGCTTCCTGGCCGTGGCCATGGCCGTGGGCGTGAGCATCGAGCTGGCCCAATACGTCGGGTCGGTGATCGAAGGCTTCAGCTACCGCATCACCGACGTCGACGACGCGATCATGAACGCCATCGGAGCCTTCCTGGCGTGGGGCATCTGGCGCTGGCTGGTGGAGATGGGCTTGTTCGCCGCCGTGATGGCGGGCCACGGTATACAGTCGGAGGCATGGCACCCGACTCGCTCCCCGAGCTCTCCGCCGAGGTAGTCGCGTGCCGGCGCTGCCCCCGGCTTGTTGAGTGGCGCGAAGCTGCCGCGGCGGCGCCGCCGGCCCGCTTCGCCGGTCAACGCTACTGGGCTCGCCCGCTGCCGGGCTTCGGCGACGCCGGGGCGCGGGTTCTGGTTGTGGGGCTCGCCCCCGCCGCCCACGGCGGAAATCGTACCGGCCGCCTCTTCACCGGCGATAGATCGGGCGATTTCCTCTTCGCGTCGCTGCACCGGACCGGATTCGCGAACCACGCGGCCTCGCTCGCGGTCGAGGACGGACTTGCGCTCCGCGGGATGTACATCGCCGCCGTGGTGCGGTGCGCGCCGCCCGACAACAAGCCGCTGCCGGAGGAACGCGCGACCTGTCTGCCCTACCTGGTCCGAGAGCTGCGCCTGCTCCGTGACGTGCGGGTCGTCGTCGCGCTCGGCTCGTATGCGTGGGACGGTGCACTCCTGGCACTGCGCGACGCCGGCCACGCAACAACGCGCAAACCGGTATTCGGGCACCTTGCCGAGGCACGCGTCGGTGCGCTCACGCTCCTCGGTTCGTACCACCCCAGCCAGCAGAACACGTTCACGGGCCGGCTGACCCCGCCGATGCTCGACGCCGTGATGGTTCGGGCGCGCGAGCTGGCCGAGCTCCGCTGAACCAGCCCCATCCACGCGCGGTGGCTGTCTTGCGG
>JBIOII010000072.1:0-10617 GCA_044449785.1 Candidatus Limnocylindrales bacterium | reverse complement strand
CGAGACGGCCGGCGCGGCGATGCCGGCGGCTGCGGTGCCGATCGAGACGGCCGGCGCGGCGATGCCGGCGGCTGCGGTGCCGATCGAGACGGCCGGCGCGGCGATGCCGGCGGCTGCGGTGCCGATCGAGACGGCTCCTGGCCTTATCGAGGACTTACCGACCGTCCCGTTCCCGGCTCCATTCGCCGACCCGATTCTGCCTCCGGAGGCACTCCCGGCAGATTCGGAGCAGCTCGCTCCCGGCGACGTCGGCCCGGCGACGAGCGGCCCCATCGATCCTGCGGCTCTTCCGTCTTCGCCTTCCCCGACCCCGTCGGGTGCGAGCGCGGCCGCGAGCACACCCGAACCCACGCCTGCGTCGGAGAAGCCGGCCCGCAAAGAGTCGACCGCTGAGCTCGTCTCATTCGGCCTCATCGCCGCCGGCACCGTCATCGGCATGGCCAGCCTATTCCTGCCCTGGGCGAACAGCAGCGGCATTGGCATAGGCAACTACGCGACCTCGACGCCGCCGCCGAACCAGTGGGGCTGGGGGATGCCGGCCAGTATCCCGCTGCTTCTGCTCAGCGGTCTCGTGCTCGGTGCAATTGCCGGCAAGGACCGAGCTCAGGAGCAGCTCCCGAACCTGGCATCCGTCATCAGCCGCGTCACCGACATGGTCCTGCCCATGATCCTCGGGGGCTTATACCTGGGGGTCTTCCTCCTGTACCTCACGATACCGTCGGGCTACGGTTCCGGCGTGCTCTTGTTGTTCCTCGGAGCCGGCCTAATGATTGCCGGCGCCGCAGTGTCCCTCTTCTCTTCTCCGGAGGTACCCTGAGGACGCACCTGAAGCCCGGACGCCGACCACCAGCTGCGTCCGGGCAGCGTCCAGTCGACGTCGCGCCCACCGGCCCGATCGTCACCAAGCCGCCTGCCGGGTCGTCTCAGCCGGCCAATCTCAGGCGGGAGCCCAAGCCCACCCTGATACACTGCCAAGCGCCTTTCGGAGTGGCGGACAACGCCTCGAAAGGCGGCGACCGAGAGAGAAACAAGCCAGATGTCGGACATCACCGGCCAGCTAGGGAACGCAGCCAACTCGTTCTTCTCGAGCGCGATAGTTCAGTTCGTCCTGTATTCGATCGTGCTCTACCTGTTCATCGTGTGGCTGGCCGCCGCGTACTGGGCTTTCCGGGACATGCACGACCGGACGGAGAACCCGGCTCTGCCTTACCTCGCGGCCGCCCTGATCTTGCTGCCCACCCCGTTCCTCTTCGTGTTCGGCGTGGTCGTGTATCGCGTCATCCGACCGGCGGAGCGGCTGGGCGAGGTTTACGAGCGGAACCTGGCCGAAGAGGCGCTCCTGGCCGAAGTAGAGGCAGTCAAGACCTGCCAAGGCTGCGATCGGCGCGTCAACGAGGAATGGATCATCTGCCCGTGGTGCCGAACGCGACTGAACCGCGTCTGCCCGAATTGCGAGCGGCTGGTGGGCCTCGATTGGACGCTCTGCGCGTGGTGCGGCAGAGACTTCGAGCGCGCGCTCGCGGTTGATCGACCGATCGTTCAGGACGCGGTCGCGGCCCCGACGCCGCCGATTGCCGGCGGGGCCGTACCCGCGAGGCCAGCGAGCGCTACGATCACCAACCGCAAGCCTGCCGTTGGTGGCTGAGGCGAGCATCCTCGGAGGCTTCACCACGCCTCATGCCCGAAGACCGGCAAGACTGGGAGCGGGCCAGCCCTGACGGCGAGCCCGGACCGGATTCAACGGACCTGAAGCCGGCGGGCGCCGAGGCCCCGACGACTCCGCCGGCCACCCCAGGACCGGTACCCACTCCGCCGGCGGCCAACGACGCAGCCCTTCGCGAACGTCTGGCCAGCCACGCCATCCGAAACGAGCAGACGACACCAGCGTCGCTGAATTGGAGCAATCCGGGCGTCGATCGGCCGGCGTCGAGCCCGGGATTCCGCTATCCCGGCAACACGAGAACGAACGCAGCCAGCCAGTGGCAGCAACCCGGTCAGTGGCCGGCGCAGCCGGGTGCGTGGCAGCAACCTGGTACGTGGCAGCAACCTGGTACGTGGCAGCAACCCGGCCAGTGGCAGCAACCCAGACAGTGGCCGGCGTCTCCGGGTGCTTGGCAGCCACCCGGATACTGGGCCGGGGCCTACGCAACGCCGTGGGCTCCTGGGCAAGCCCCCTTCCCGATCGGGTATGTGCCGTGGGGCTATTCCAACCCTCCGGCGGTGCCGCCGGTCCTCGAGCCGCCGGGCAGCTTCCACCGCGAAGCCTCGCGGCGACCGCTTCTCGCGTTGAAGGGACGCGCGTCGCTCCGGCTCTACGTCCTGAGCCTGGTCGTTGGCCTGCCCGGCATTGCTGCGCTTCTGTTCTATCTAGTCGGAATCAGGGCGGGTCTCAAGCTCGACTCCGGCCCTGTACCGCCGTGGTTGATCGTCGAGTCAGTGAGCGTCCTAGCGGCAGTCGGATTGATCGGGTGGGCCATCGCCCAGGCGCGGCAGAGAAGAGCGGACGGCTGGCGGGACTACGCCGGCCCGTCGCCATTGCTGACCTCCGGTGCGCTCGTGGCAATCATCACCGCGATCCAGGTGGCGCTCGGGCACATCCTCAAGGATCTCAACGTGGACGTGAATTCGGCGCCCGCAACTCTGGTGCTGATCCTTCTTTACCTCGTGGTTTACGTTAGCCTCGTCCATTTCCTGGCCGTCCGAACCGGCGCCTTGACCTGGCATGACATCGTTCGGCCCGCGCACCTGGCTCCCAGCTCGGATGACTGGACGTCCTCGAGTCCAGGATCCGAGCCGGCTGCGGAGCCGGCCCCGGCCATCACCTCACTGCGGTCTCGAGTTACCGGAGGGAGGCTGGGCGACATCCTCATCCCCCTGGCGATGGTCATCCCGCTGATGATCGTCTCGAGCGTCTTCGAGGCTGCCATGTTGCTCGTGCTCGGGCTGCATGCCACGGACATCGCGACCGAGATCCCGCCGCCGACGAGCGACCTCGATCGGCTCCTGTCACTCGTTGCGATCGCCGTCCTCGTCCCCATCGGCGAGGAGACCTTCTTCCGCGGATTCGCGACCAATGCTTGGGGCCGGTCTCTGAGCCGCAACTCGGCGATCCTGCGTGCCTCTCTCTTCTTCGCATTCATCCACGTGATGAACACTCAGGCCGGCAATGACGGCGGGCTCGCTCTTCGCGCGGCGATCTTCAACTTCGGAGCCCGAGTTCCGGTAGCGATCGCCCTCAGCTGGCTCTACACGCGACGGCGGTCGATCCTGGCGTCGGGAATCCTTCACGGCGGCTTCAACGGCCTGATCACGCTCGTTTCCTTCCTCTGACACGGCGCCCGGCGGTTGCTCGGCGGCGCCGAGCGGCCGATAAGCCGCGGTTGGGCGACCGGTAAGCGGCGCCGCGTAGGCTCGCCTGGTTCTCGGAGCCCGACGGCGGGAGGAATCGGCGGGCTTCCGTCGTTTGGCTCCGGGAGCGTCAGAGCAGCCGCCCGCCGCCTCGGAGGACTCCATTCGGTGCTTCGGTCAGACGGGCTCGACAGCAACGGGGTGGCCGGGTGTGGGACCCGCGGCTCCAGTCAGATAGTGAGGGAAGTGACCGGTATCGTGCCTCTCTCCGAGCGACCGAGGGAACGGCTTGCGCACCACGGCGCGGGGGCGCTGAGTGCCGCGGAGTTGATCGGGGTCTTGTGGGGTTCCGGGACCCACGGCAAGACGGCGGTTGAGGCGGCGGCAGACGCATTGCGGCGCCACGAAGGCCTCGTCGGCCTGGCTCGCGCCACCGACGTAGAGCTGGAAGAGGTGCCGGGCGTCGGGCCCGTGCGAGCCGCCCAGCTGAGCGCCGCCTTCGAGCTCGGCCGGCGGGTCGTAACAGACTGGCCGCAGGGCAGGTGGACCGTCCGTGCGCCGCGCGACGTCGGCGAGCGGCTCGTGCCGCAGATGGGCTATCTAGAGCGCGAGGAGCTTCGCGTCATCCTGCTCAATACCCGCAACGCCGTACTGCGCCAATCCACCGTGTACCAGGGCAATGTCTCGTCGAGTCTGGTCCGGATAGGCGAGTTGTTTCGAGACGCGATCCGCCTCAACGCCACAGGAGTGATCCTGGTTCACAACCATCCGTCGGGTGACTCGACGCCGAGCCCGGACGACCTCCGGCTGACCGCCGAGGCGCTGGCAGCCGGTCGGCTCCTCGACATCCAGCTCCTCGACCACCTCATCGTCGCCGGCGACGGTATGGACAATGTACACCTACCCGGCTACGATGCAAGGGTGATGACGCAATCTGAACCTAGGTCAAGAATGCTCGGTCGGGGCAAAGCCGCTGCGACGGTGGAACTCGGGCAGGCGGCCTTCAATATCCTCCACGCGTCTGGCCGGGCCATGACACTTCGCCAGCTCTACTACGCCCTCGTTTCGGCCGGCGCCCTGCCGAAGACCGAAGCCGCTTACGGCAAGCTAAAGCGGGTGGTACGTGAACTCCGCGAGGGGGGCGAGGTCCCATGGGATTGGCTGGTCGACCACACCCGCGCCGTCTTTCAGGCTCAGACGTGGAACGGCATCGAGGACTTGCTGAACGACACCGCGACGCTCTATCGCCGCGACCTCATGCGCCAGCAGGACGTGGCCATTCAACTCTGGGCCGAATCCGACTCCATCGGTAGCGTCGTGGCACCGGTCGCCGAGCGCTACACGATCCCGACGTACATCGGTCGCGGCTACACGTCTCGGGGCTATCTCTGGGACGCCGCCCGTGAGGCGGTAGCCGCGTCCCGGGAAGGGAAGGAGATCGTCATTTTCCACATCGGCGACTTCGACCCCTCCGGCGAAGACATCTTCCGGGATCTCGAGGAGACGCTCCGGCTGTATTCGACGGCGATCCAAGAACGCCACTCCGTCGCGGACTGCCGCGCCAGTTGGAGCCCGGATGGCATCGACCGTATAACCGACTGGCTCGACTTTGAGCGCCTGGCCCTCATACAAGAGCAGGTAGATGAATACCACCTGCCCTCGCGGCCGCCGAAGGCAAGCGATACGCGAACCGCAAAGTTCACCGGGACTGGCACCGTCGAGGTTGAGGCCCTGCCCATTGACGCCCTGCTCGCCATCGTCGAACAGGCGACATCGACACCATCGACCCGCGCCAGTTGCACAACGCCGAGGTGGAGGAAGCGGCCGAGCGTGAAGACTTCCGCGCCTTCGCAGCCACCTGGAGGCCCACCCCATGACCCCGGCTGCCATCTACTGCCGGATCTCAAGCGACCGTGAGGGCGACGGGCTCGGCGTCGAGCGCCAGCGCGCCGACTGCGAGGCCCTAGCCAAGAGGCTCGGATGGACCGTCGCGGCGACCTACATCGATGACGACCGGAGCGCCTACAGCGGCAAACCGCGGCCGGCCTATCGACAGCTGCTCGAGGCGATCGACGCGGGCACCGTCAGCGCCGTTCTGGCGTGGCACCCAGACAGGCTGCACCGGAGCCCGCGCGAGTTGGAGGGATTCATCGACCTCGTGGAGCGCCACGGGACCGCAGTGCAGACCTGCACGGCTGGTCTGGTGGATCTCTCGACGCCCACCGGGCGGATGCAGGCGCGTATCGTCGGTTCCGTCGCGCGGTTCGAGAGCGAGCACAAGAGCGAGCGACTGCGCAGAAAGATGGACGAGCTCGCGGCGGCCGGACAGCCGCACGCGGGCGGATATCGGGCCTTCGGCTACCGGCGGATTCTCGGGCCCGATGGACACCCCGGGCGACCCGTGGCGTATGAGATCGTGCCCCATGAGGCCACCCTGATCCGCGAAGCCGCCGACGCGATCCTCGACGAGGGCCGATCCCTCCGCTCGATCGCGCTCGACTGGCAGGCGCGCGGCGTCGTGAGTCCGACGGGGAAGTCGTGGCAGCCAGGGCCCATCCGCAAGATGCTGTGCTCCGCGCAACTCGCAGGACTCCGCGAGCGCCACGTCGACCGGGATCCGAAGCTTCGTGGGGCCCGTAGGGGCGAGACAGCGCTCTCGGACGTGAATGTGCCCGCCATCCTGCCGCGCGGCCGCTGGTCGGCCCTCAGCGCCATCCTCAGCGACCCTGCGAGGCGCACCTCTCCGTCCAACGTCAGGCGCAACTTGCTCGTCGGCTTCCTTCTGTGTGGCCGATGCGGGGCTCGGATGGCGGGACGCCCGCGGAGTGACGGGGTGCGGCGGTACGTCTGTCGGGAGCGGGAGATGGGCGGCTGTGGCGGCATAGCGATCCTGGCCGAGCCACTCGAGGCGGAGGTTTTGGGCCGCATCTTTGCCGCACTCGACTCGCCGGCGATGCGCGAGGCTTTGGTCAAAATGGCCGGGTGGAACGAAGCTGCTCCGGATCCGCTGGGGGAGCGTGCCGAAACTGAAGCGCGCATGGCTGAGATGGCGGGCGACTATGCCGCCGGCTCGATCACGCGGGCCGAGTGGCAATCTGCTCGAGGGCGCCTCGCGGAGCGTCTGGCGGCTCTCGCGCCTGTTACGGTCCGCCCTAGCGTCCGGCTGCCCGCCGACGTCGCCGGCGCCTGGGCGGACCTGGACCTCGAAGGGCGGCGCCGGATCGTCGCCTTCGCGGTGGAGTCGATCACCATCGGCGTAGCAACCGGGCAACGGAACGTCTTCGATCCTGATCGCGTCGCGATCAAGTGGCGGGCATGAGAGCGATGGGCGAGCATCCCGACCACCCGGCGCGAGAGCGGGCCATCCTCGCAGCCCTGCGAGACACCCAGCCGGGCGAGACAGCGGCCGCCGTACGGCGCCGGTTCCTAGAGGCCATCGGCCGTTCCGACCTGATTGCCGCCGGCGACGGCCGCGGCGTCACGGTCCGATTTACGACTTACGGAACCGTGATTCTCGAACTGCGGTCTGCGCCCGACGTACGTCGAGCATTGAAGGCATTGAAGGTGGCGCCTGCCCTCGCCGAGTTCACGACCCAATTCCTCGATGATCCGACGCGCCAACGTCGCCGGACCAGAAAGCCTGAGACGATCGCGCGAGCCCTGGCTATCTACTACCTCTGCAAGAAAGGTGGCGGGCGGTTGACCCAAGCGGCCGCCGCTGATCGCTTCCAGCAGGCCTTTGGGACTCGGGATCCCGACGATGACTGGCCGCAGGGATGGCTCCAGGAAAGCCGAGACGTGGTCGAGGAGATCGAACGGGCGATCGGCCCTGTGTGGCTGCCGAGGGAGCCGATAACGGGCGGTTAACGGGGCCTTCCAATGCCGTAATACGGCCCTACCGTGACCGTTGTGGAAACCTACAGCGGCCGCACCTTCCGGCTCGTACGACAGGCACATCGATTGAGCCAAGTCGATGTTGCACGGGCAATGGTGCCGCCCGTCTCCGGCGACCGGGTAGGTCAGCTGGAGCGTCGGCGTCAACTCTCGCCAGAGCAATCCGCACGTCTTGTCGCCGGCATCCTGGCGGCCGCAGAGGGGCGAACATGACGGCCGCTGACCGCGCCGGGCTGGAACGCGCCAGGCAAGGCCTGCCCGCGACCGTCACCGATCCAGCGGTGATCGCGGCTATCGCGAGCGTCATCCGGGAAAGGAAAGAGCCGGCCTCGGTCGAAATTCAGGTCGGCTCTCTGATTCGAGGACGCCATGCCTGCGCCCAGTCATCGACCTGATCTTAGTCCGACCCACTCCGAATCCGCAAGGCCCCCGACCTGCCCTGCCGCCATCGCCGAGAAGGCCGTCGTCGTCCTGAGTCGGCTCGTCCTCGCCACTAGCCTGGCCGCGATGATCGTCCAGGTGATCGTGAGCGTGGCCCGATGAGCGCGCCGCGGGAGATCGAGGACCACTTCGCCGAAGACGCCAGGACGATCACCGCGGTCTTGGCCGCTCGACGGGTTTGGGGGCGCGACTGGCCAGCGGCTCTGCCAAGCCTCGCCCGACGGCTTGATGGCCATGTAGCGCTCGGCGATTGCGAGCTCGGACGGAAACAGTTCGGCGCCCTGAAACGGATCTTGGAGGCACGGCGATGAACGCCATCGTCAACCCTGGGACTCCTCTGCCGATCAAGCCGGCGCCGGGACTGCAACCGTCGTTGTTCCTCGTCTGTAAGGCTCCTCGAGCCCATCGGATGCACATCAGGAAGGACCGCTCCGGGGCGCTCAGGTGCTTCATCTGTCGACCGGAAGGAACCCACCGATGAGCAGGAACGATGGTTTCTCGATCGCCGACCTCTCGACCTCGTTGCTCGACGATCCAAAGTTCCGGGCACTCTGGCGCCGCCTGAACGATCCCTCGGCGATGGGTCAGGCCGTAACGGTCTACCTTGCCGCCGTCCTCGAGAGTTGGCGATCCGGAGAGCGATCGACCGCGATCGATGCCGCGCCGATGTGGCTTGCCGACGTCAACAACATCATCGTCGCGTTGACCGAGGTCGGGTTGCTTGACGAAGCCGGCAGGATCCCTGATCGCGCATGGCAATCGTGGTTCGGGCCCGCCTCCGGTCGGCGCAACGCCACCCGCGAACGGTGGCAGAAAGCCAACGAAAAGCGGCGGGGGAAGGGGTCACCGAGCGGTAGCAGCGATGTAACAGCGCGGTCACCGCGAGGCGACATAGGCGATACCGTCCGTCCGTCCGTACCGACCGATCCGTCCGAACCGTGTGTGCACGGTGACGATGCGCGCCCTCAGCAGTCAGATGACGCGGATCCCGCCTTCACCCTGCGGCAGTGGTTGGCGAAGGCGAACGCGCCGGTGCGAGATGGCGACGGCTACCACGTGAAGCTCGTACGGATGGTGGCGAGCGACAGCGGCAAGACGTGCGCCGATGTCCTGGCGGCGTTCGAGCGGCTGAAGCGGGAGGGCGCGCGCACGAGCAAGCAGTTCGTCATGGGCGCCGAGGACGCCCTGTTCCCGCCGATCAAGGGGCCCGGGGGGAAAGGGGCGGCTGGGACCAACGGCAAGACGACCAGGTCGTTGAGCGACACCGACTTCGACGCCGGCATGATCGGCGGGCCCGAGGACGACAAGTGGATATCGGGTCCCTCTGATGGATAGGCGGCGGATAGGGATGGGGGCGGGGTCGCCACGGGGCGCCGAGTCGATCGCCCCTTACCCGGGCGCCTATACTCTCGCGCGCGGCGGTTCGCCGTTTCCGGGAGCACGCCCCACAGGGCTGCAGTGGGCCGGTTTCGGACCCCGTTGGCACCTGCGCCACTCACGCCGACCCACGCGTGAATCGCTCCGCATGCCCTCCACAGCGTGGCTCCTAGCGCCTCTCTACCCGGCCTCTACCGGCCCTCTCTATGCAAGTCGCGACTGGATAAGTTCCAGCGGGCGGGCGCACCGACCATTGAAGGAGATGAGTGATGGGTAGGAGCGGCCCGCCCAAGATGCCCACCGCGTTGAGGATCTTGCACGGCGAGACGCGCCCCTCCGAGCTCAACAGGCGCGAGCCCCGGGCGGTCGGCCGACCGGTGATGCCGGCCGACTTGAGCCCCGAGGCCGCGAGAGCATGGAGGAAGGTGATGCGCGGCCTCGGACCGAGCGGCATCATCAAGAGTCCGGACGGCTTCGTTTTGAGGCTTTTCGCCGAGAGTTGGGAAAGGTACCTCGAGGCCGCCAAGGTTCTCCGGGAGTCCGGTCCGTTGATCGTCGACCGGCACCATGGCGGCCAAGTCACGAAAAACCCGATCGTCCAAGTCGTCAAAGACTCCGCCTGGCTCGTACGGGCGTTGGCGCGTGAGCTCGGCCTGACGCCGGCAGCGCGGACCTCCCTCGAGGTTCTCGACCCGATGATCGACGACCCGACGCAAGCCTGGTTGGACGGTAGGAACCGATGAACGGCGTCCGCGTCTGCGTGATCTGCGGCGCACCTGCGCCGGCCGGCCTGGGTCCCGACGCCGTTGTCTTCTGCGGCGCCTGCCGCGGCCGCGCGACGGAGGACCTCGAGCGGCTGGTGCGTCTCGAGAAGGAACTCGAGGAGGCCCGTGAGCGGGTCGCGTTGCGGATGGCGGCCAGCCCGGCCGAGTTGCCGAAGCGGCGGCCTCGGGATCCAGAAAGCCGGGCCCTCTACGACGCCGTCGTCCGGATCCGGGCGAACGGAGGTCGCCCATGAGCACCCGCAACGGCCCCAAGAAGGCCAGGGAGGCGGCGCAGCGCGAGCGACGTCGCCTCCTGGAACTCGAGCGCCAGATGGTGAAGAGGACCAGCGACACCGCCCGGGTTGCCGGGCATAACCCGAAGGAGGCTCCCCATGCCTGAGAACAGCCTGGCCGACGAGCACGCCGCCATCGATCGCCAACTCGAGGCCGCCCGTCGGAAGTTCGGCGACGAGCGCCTGGCCGTCGCGAAGTTCAACGCGACGATAAACGGCGGCGACGTGATCGCGATCGACCCTGGCACGGCGTTCCCGAGTGGGCATCCGGTCGTGACCAGGTATCCAGACCGATTTCGCGTCAGAACCGACGCACAGATCGAGCGAAAGCTCAAATCGCTTCGGCGACAACTTGAATGGGCCGCAGCAGGCGCCTGAGGGAGTCAGCATGAACACCTCGCATATCCACGAAGCTGCGCATGGCCTGGCGGCCGCCGGGCTCGGCGGGCTGGTCAATCTGATCGAGGTCCGCCCCGACGCCTCCGGCCTGACCCTCTACT
>JBIOII010000071.1:0-10618 GCA_044449785.1 Candidatus Limnocylindrales bacterium | reverse complement strand
CGGCGCCGCAAGTCAGGATCGCGTTCCCCTGGCACGCCGTGGCCGAGCACGGATAGGGTGTTCCCCAAAGGGATCAGCTGGAACGGGAAGAAGGACGGGTCCGACGGCGACTGCACGACACTCCAGGCGGCGCCATCGTCAGAGGTCCACAGCAAGAGGCTGTTGGCGTCCTGCGATCGGCCGATCGCGACGAACCGATCACCCCAGACGGTTACGTCGAGCGTGGTCCCCGGCTACGTGCCCTCGGTCAGTGGGGCGAGCCGGCGCATCTCCGCCAGCGGCGGACCGGACGGATCCGCGGCGACGAAGTTGAGAACGACCTGGTCTGCGCCGGCTTCGAAGCGTTCGCCGACCGCCGCCCGGATCCGATCGAGATCGCCCCAGGCGACGATTGCCTCGAAGGCCGCGTCGGAGCCGGGCGGATCGAGATCGGCCTCGGACCAGCCGAGGCGTAGCAAGTTGTTTCGATAGTTGGCTGAGCCCAGGTAGTAGTTGGTGTGACGGTTGCCGATGGTCCGCGCCGAAGCCAGATCCGGGGCGAGGACGACGGGCAGGTCCGCCGCCAGGAACGGCTCGGGTCCGAGGATGCGTCTGACCTCCCGGACATGCTCCGCTGTCGAGAAGTACGGGTACGCGCCGGCCGTGCGCTCGCCGGCCAGGCCGGTCATCCTGGGCCCGAGCGCCGCCAGAACGATCGGCGGCATGGGGGTTTCGGGGCCGCGCCAGGGAGCCGCACTCATCGCGCCGAGGTACGTCCGCATCGCCGAGTAGGGCCGTTCGTAGTCGTGACCGCGCACCCTCACGGCCGGGGCATGGCTGACTCCGATGCCGAGGACAAACCGCCCGGGCCAGGCTTCGGCGAGCGTGCGCCCGCCGTTCGCCATGGCTGTCGCGTCTCGCGCCCAGATGTTGGCTATGCCGCTGCCCACGACAAGCCGCTCCGTGGCGGCGAGGTAGATCGCGCCCTGGGCAAACGCCTCTCGCGCGAGCGACTCCCCGTACCAGAGCGTGCCGTAGCCGAGGCGCTCGATCTCTCGGGCCGCGTCGCGCTGGACCGCCGCCGGCTGGCCGTTGAGCGGACCGGCAAAGACTCCGATACGGCCGGGTGGGATGCCGTGCAGTCTGGTCAGAGCCATTTCATCTCCCTCTCCAGCGCTGTGCCGACGGGGCCCGCGTCGGCGCAGCAGTGGGAGCGGATTCGACGGCCCGGGCGACCGGCACCCGGCCGGGCCGGCTCGACCCGCGAACCAGGCTGGCAACGATCCCGATGCAACAGATCAGCGCCGCCACGGCGAACGCGTCGTGGATGGCGCCGGCCAGCGCCTCGTTCTGCATCGCGACAGTCGGGGCGCCATGGCTCAACTCGGCCAGGTGCACCGGCAAGCGGGTGGCGACGATGGCGGCGCTGAGCGCGATCCCGAGCGCCTGGCCGTTGACGCGCATCTGGGCCAGCGTGCCCGACGCGGTGCCGACGCGCGGTCGCGGCACCGAGCCGAGGACCGCGCTGCTGTTCGGGCTCATGAAGAGCCCCTGACCGATGCCCAACAGCACAAGCCGCCAGATTAGGTCCGGCAAGGCGAAGCCGACCGGCAGCTGCGTGAGGCTCAGCAGGCCGAGAACCATGATCGCCATGCCGGCGCTGGCCAATAGCCTCGGCCCGAAACGGTCAGAGGCGGCACCGCTGAACGGCGCCACCAGAGCCATCGCGATCGGCACTGGCGTGAGAAGCAGGCCCGCCTCGATCGGCGAGAAACCACGCGCCTGCTGGAGCAGGAACGGCAGCAGGAAAGTCGCTGTGAAGAGCCCGGAGAACGCCACGACCACGCTCGCCAGACCCGCCGTAAAGGGTCTGATGCGGAATAGCGCGAGATCGATCATCGGCTGGAAGCTGCGCCGCTCCACCAAGATGAACGCCGCACCCAGGCCGACGAAGGCGATCAGAAGCCCGACTACCGCCAGGCTCGTCCAGCCCCATTGCTGTCCGTCGCTGAGGGCCAGCAGCAACGCGAACAGCGCGGCGCCCGAAAGGATCGCCCCGGTAGCGTCGAACGTCTGGCCCTTGCCGGGCTCCTCCTTCGGAAGAATGCGAGCTGCCCAGAGAATGGCGAACACACCGATCGGAGCGTTGATCAGGAAGATGGCGCGCCAGGTAGCGGCCTGCGTGAGCAACCCTCCGATGGCCGGTCCGAGGCTCAGCCCGATCGAGACGCTGACCCCGTTGAGACCCAGCGCCCGACCGCGTTCACTTGCGGGAAACGTCCGAGCCACGATCGCAGGGCCCATGGCCATGATCATGGCCGCGCCGATGCCCTGGACGACGCGGAAGCCGACAAGAGTCTGTGCGTTTGGAGAAGCTCCGCAGCAGATGCTGGCGATCGTGAAGACCGCGAAACCCACCAGGTACACGCGCTTGAAGGTCAGCACCTCGCCGAGCCGGCCGACCGGCAGGAGCAGACTGCCGACGACCAGGAGGTAGGCGACGACCACCCATTCGACCGTGGTCAGATCGATCCGGAAGTCGGTCTGGATCGCCGGCAGGGCGATGTTGACGATGCTGCCGTCGAGCGTCGCCATAAGCGAGCCGAGCGATACGCTCGTGAGGATCAGCCACTTTCGTTCCATTCCGCGAACCCTACTCGATGTGGCTGCGATTCGCGGTCCCGAGCGGCGGAGTTCGAAGATTCACGGTGGCGCCGTTTATCCGTCCGCCGCGCCCGCGAGGCCCGCGATCGTCACTTCGATCAGCGGGCTGTGGGCGACCATGGTCTCGACATCGGTTCGATTCCAGGCCCGGGCGACGTGCTCCAGAATGGCACGGCGCTCCGACTCGTCGGTGATCACGCGCGCCGTCGCGGGTAGATCGGCCGTCACGCCGCGCTTCAGGTGGAACGTAAAGTTCGGGTCGGCCTCGAGGTTGGTGAGCCAACGCCGCTTGCGATCCGCTCTCGGCTGACCGCTGATGTAGATGCGCCCATCGATCACGTGATAGACGATCTCGATCCGTCGAGGCTGGCCGCTGCGCCTGCCGATGGTGGTTATGTCTATGACGCCGCTATGCGCGAGGGCGCGGCGGATCGAATCGTCCATTGGGCTCCAGTTGCTCCGCGGTGGTTGTGTCTGCAACCGAGTCTACGGCGATTGCGGCTCTGAACCGCGCGGCGCGGGCGGCCGGTCCACGGTGCGCAAACGCGGCCGATCAGCGGGCGGTGGCGCCTCCGGCGAGCTCGGCTTCCGCCTCGATGCCTGCCTCGGCCAGGACCGAGGCGACCTCGCGGTGATGCTGCGGCGTGCCGAAGTCCTGGAGCGGGTGACCCGGCAGCACGTGCTCCTGAACGCGGCCGTCCCGGCGAACGTATAGAACCGGATACACGGCTCCCTCGGCGTTGGCTTCGATCGTCGCGGCCACGGCGTCCGGGCCGCCGGAGTCGAGGAAGTGGGCGAGCGGGAGCAGCCCGTCAGCCGTTACCCCACGGTCCGGATCGAGACTCACGATGCTCGCCAGATAGGCGCGCTGGTGCCACAGCTCGGGCGCGTGGCAGATCTCGTCGATCACGAAGGGCAGAACCTCCGCGGCGGCCAGCCGGCGGCGGGGTCGCGGCATGCCGAAGTGCTTCTCGGCTACGTAACCCGCCAGCAGCCGGGCGTTGTACCGGGCCCCGTGGACCGCGCCCGAATTGGCCGGCATTCCGTGCTTCTTGAGGCCTGCGGCGCCCTGGCTGATCGTCCCGGCGAAGTAGATCCCGGGAACGGTGGCGCTCTCCCAGAAGGGCGTCTGCGCGGGCAGCCGGCTGGAGCCGAAAGTAGCCACGCCGAGCGCCGGCAGATCTCGCAGCGGGGCCACGAAGCCGGTCGCGGCGATGGCCTCGTCCACCTCGAAGTTGACGGCGTCCCCGCCGGCCGAAGGTCTTACGGTTACCCGTAGTGTCTCGCCGGTCCGCTCGATCCGGTCGATCGAAGCCTCGAGCACGCCGACGCCACCTGCCAGGACGTGGTCCTCGTACGGCTGGAGATAGCGGGCCCTGATGCCGACCAGCGAGCGGGTGACGACCGACAGCTTGGCCGGGCTCGGGGACGCCAGGACAATCGAGCGCGCCCACGGCAGCAACCCGCTGGCCAGCTCGAAGCCCGAGTTCTGCTTGCCGACGATGAAGATCCGCTTGCCGGCGTAGGTTTCGGCCGGGCGCGTGTCGGCGTAGTGAGGGACCAGCTCGAGACCCGGAGTGGGCGGCGTGTACGGCTCGGCGATGCCGACGGCGAACACCGCGACCGGGCAGCGGTAATCCCCGTCCGACGTCTCGAGGACGAACCGTTCGCCTGCGGCCGTATCCTCGCGCCGTGTCGCCTCCCAGTGGCAGCCGTACCGGACCGCGATCCCCGTCCGCTCGGCGAAGGAGACCAGGTTGCGCTCCATCTCGGGCCGGGACGGGAAATACGAGCTGCCGTCCATGAAGCCTGCCTGCAGGGCGCGGTTCTCGGGCTCGATCGCGAGCAAGCTATTCCAGTCGTAGCGCTCGTAGGCGCGGCTGCCGCGTTCCGCCGGCGCGTACGGCTTGGTCCAGCTCAGCAGCCGCTGGAAGAACGGCCAGCGGCGGAACATGCCGCCCGGCGCCGGGTCATCGGAGATAAGCGCGTGCTCGATCCCGAGGCGTTTCAGCGAGTAGCTGAGCTGGAGCCCGCCGGGGCCGCTCCCGACGATGATGAGCGGGTATTCGCCCGGCGGGAAGGGCCGGGCATGCGGCTGCGCGGCTGCCGCGCTCCGGGTAGCCGAACGCGGGGACGGCCCATGAACCGCCGCGCGCCGGGTCGCTCCGGGCGCCACCGCGGTTAGCCGCGAGCCCGGGTCGTGGTCCGGAGCCGACGCGTCTGGTCGATGAGCATCCGGTACATGACCGCGGGATGGGCCAGCAGGAAATCGCGAAGCGCCGGCGCGGCCAGGTGCAGGCAGCGCATCGAATGCAGGGCCACGACGTCGGCCGACGGCGACTCGCCGAGCAATGCCGAAACTTCTCCGAAGAAGTCGCCCCGTCCCAGGATCGCCGCATCGCGGCCGCCCGTCCGAACGGCGACCTCACCGTCGAGGATCACGTAGAAGCCGGAGCCGGTCAACCCCTCACGCAGGATCCGCTCCCCTTCCCCGAACCACACTTCCTCGAACGAGTGAGCGGCGGCGTCCAGCTGCGGGCGTGTGAGATCGGCAAAGAGGGCAAGCGACCCAAGCTCGTCCGCGAGCTGCAGGAGCTGAGTCATGAACCCTCCTCGACCGGCGCGTGTGGCGAACCCCGGGGCCGGTGTAGCGCACGCACCCTCTCAACGCAAGGCATCGACCATGCTGCGCCGCGATCGTTCCCGTGCATGCGACCCGGCGCGCCCCTGGCGCGACGTGCGTTGACACTCCCTCATAGCGCGCACAGCATGCGGCGAGCCCGGGAGCCTGCACGCCAACGACAGGGAGGATATGCATATGCCGCTCACCGCGGACCAGCGCGCCCGTATGCTGGCCGCCGTTGGGCTCTTCTCCGCCGCGGGCGAAACCGGCCGATCAGCGATCGCGCGGCGCGCCGTCGAAGTCGCGTTCCCCACGGGACAGCGGATCGCCCGCCAGGGCGAGATCGAGACCGGGTTCTTCATGGTCGTCGCGGGTTCCGCGAGCGTAATCCGAGACGGAGAAGTCCTGGCTCGGCTGGGGCCGGGCGACTTCTTCGGCGAGTTGTCGTTGCTCGACCGCCAGCCTCGGGTGGCATCGGTCACTGCCGACGAGCCGACCACGTGCCTGGCCCTGGCGTCGTGGGACTTCCAGAAGCTGCTCGAGGCGGAGCCCGGCGTCGCCCTGGCTGTCCTCCGAGAGGTCGCCCGCCGGCTGCGCGCGGTCACCGTCGACCACCACGCCTGACCCGATGCAGCGGACCGTCGCACTCCCGACCGGGACCGTCACCTTCCTCTTCACCGACATAGAGGGTTCGACGAAGCTGCTGCAGGTGCTCGGCGCGGCGTATCCGGACGTCCTCAGCCAGCACCACCGCCTGCTCCGCGGAGCGGTCGAGAACGCAGGCGGCCTCCCCATCGGTACCGAGGGCGACTCGCTCTTCGCCGTGTTCGACAGCCCGACCGCCGCGGTAGCGGCCGCTGTTTCGGCGCAACGCGCGCTGGCGGGCGCCACGTGGCCGCGCGGGACGACGGTCCGGGTCCGGATGGGGCTCCACACCGGCGAGGGGGTGGTCAGCGACGGGACTTACGTTGGCATAGACGTCCACCGCGCCGCCCGGATCGCCGCGGTGGGCCACGGTGGCCAGATCCTCATGTCGGACTCGACCCGCGCCCTTGTCGAGCAGGGGCTGCCGGCGGGAGTCCAGCTGAGAGACCTCGGCCGTCACCGTCTCAAGGACCTTGCTCAACCGGAGCACATCTACGAGACCGTCATCGAGGGCCTCGCCTCGGAATTCCCCGCCCTTCGCTCGCTCGAAGCCGCGCCGAACAACCTTCCAACTCAGCTCACCAGCTTCGTCGGGCGCCGCCGTGAGGTCGCCGAAGCGAAGCGCCTGCTGGGCACGACCCGGCTCCTGACACTCACCGGTCCCGGCGGTACGGGCAAGACGAGGCTGAGCCTCCAGCTGGCCGCGGAATCGACATCCGACTTCGCCGACGGGGTCTTCTTCGTGCCGCTCGGTCCGATCGAGGATGTTGACCTGGTGGCGTCCGCGATCCTGATGGCACTCGGGTTGCAGGAATCGCCCAACGAGCCGCCGGCGAACAGGCTGTTCGAGTACCTGCGCGACCGCCACCTGCTGCTCATCATGGACAACTTCGAACAGCTCCTGCCGGCGGCGGCCCTGATCGGAGATCTGCTCAAGGCGAGTCCCGGTCTCTCGGTCGTCGTCACCAGCCGGGCCACTCTCCATCTCTACGGCGAACGCGAGTACGCGGTCCCTCCCCTGACGCTGCCTCATGCGGGTGACGACCTCGACCCCGCCTCGATCTCGCAATACGAGGCGGTCGCGCTCTTCATCCAACGCGCCGCCGCGGTCCGGCCGGACTTCCAGGTCACCGTAGCGAACGCTCCGGCGGTGGCCGAGATTTGCAGCCGGCTCGACGGCCTGCCGCTCGCCATCGAACTGGCCGCCGCCCGGGTCAAGCTCCTGCCGCCCCAGGCACTCCTGGCCCGCCTCGGCCAGCGCCTGGAGGCGCTCGAGGCGGGTTCTCGCGACCTGCCGCCCCGGCAAAGGACCCTGCGCGGAGCCATCGCCTGGAGCCATGACCTGCTCGACGACGCGGCCCGGAGACTCTTCGCCCGCTTCGCGATCTTCGTCGATGGCGCCAGCCTGACCGCGGCCGAAGCGGTTTGCAGCGATGCGGGGCTCGACGTCCTGTCGGGTCTGGCAGGTCTGGTCGATCAGAGCCTGATACGCCAGGAGGAGGCCGACGGAGAGCCGCGCTTCACTATGCTCTCCACGATCCGCGAATTCGCCCTGGAGCGCCTGACCGAGACCGGCCAGGTCGACGTGATGGCGGCGCGCCACGCTGCGTTCTTCGTCTCGATGGCGGAGGCTTCGGCTCCCGGCCTGACCGGGCCGGACCAGAAGCGGCTGCTCGACGAGCTCGCCCGCGAGAACGGCAATCTGCGGGCCGCCGTCAGCTGGTCGATCGAGAGCGGGTCGGCCGAGACGGGGCTGCGGCTGGGCTTCGCGCTGTGGCGCTTCTGGCAAATGCGGGGCATGTTGCGAGAGGGAGGCGGCGTGCTCGAGCGGATCCTTGCGGTGCCCGATCCGGCCGGCCATCCACAGCAGCGGGCAAGGGCCCTCGAGGCGGCGGGCGGGGTTGCCTACTGGCGGGCGGAGATGCCCGCCGCCCTGGGCTACTACCGGGCCGCCCTGGAGATTTGCCGCAGCCTGGGCGACCGCCGTGCCGTAGCGAATGCTCTGTACAACGTGGGCTTCCCGATGCTCGTGAACAAGCTGGACGTGCCTCGCTCACGCGCCGCCTTTGAGGAGAGCCTGGTCATGTTCCGCGAGCTCGGAGACCAGAGCATGGTCGCTCGAGTGCTGTGGGGGCTCGGCAACGCCTACTACTTCGCCGAGGAAAACGAGGCTGCGCGGGACGCACTGCTCGAGGACGTCGCGATGCTGCGGACGATGTCCGACCCGTTCAGTCTGGCATGGGCCTTGCACACGCTCGGGCTGGCGTACAACCGGCTCGGTGAGGCCGCGACGAAGTCGCTGCCGCTGTGGCGTGAGTCACTCGAGCACTTCGCTGCGGTCGACGACTCGTCGGGTATCACGATTCTGCTGGGCGACTTCGCCGTCCTCGCAACCGTGCAGGGCGATCAGCTGCGCGCGATCCGCCTGATCGCCGTATCAGACCGGCTCGCTCACACCGGCGGAGCTGAGCTTGCCACGGTCGTTGCTCGGGTGGAAGAGCTCCAACCGAATTTGGAGGCACTGGACCCGGCGGCCGCCAGAGCGGCGCTGGCAGAAGGCGAGCGGATGACGGTCGACGAGGCCGTCGCCTACGCACTGGGACGAGAGGAGCATCCATGAACCGCCGCACCGGCACGCTGCTTGCCGCTGTCCTGGGTTCGGCGATCGTCTTCCTCGACTCGACTGTGGTGAACGTCGCCTTGCAGCGGATCGGGCAGGACCTGCCGAGCGCCAACCTCGGCGCGCTCGAAGGGGAGTCCTACGTCTACAACGCCTACCTGCTGAGCCTGAGCGCGCTGCTGATCCTCGCCGGCGCCCTTGCCGACGCCTACGGCCGGCGCCGCCTCTTCGTCCTGGGGCTGGCCGGTTTCGGCGCCTCGTCCGTCCTGTGCGGCTTCGCTCCGAGCCTGGAGACGCTCATCGTCTTCCGCATCATCCAGGGTGCGGCCGGGGCGTTGCTGGTGCCCGGCTCCCTCGCATTGCTCACACACACCTTCGAAGGCGCCGAGCGCGGCCGCGCCATCGGGTTGTGGGCAGCGGCATCGGCCGCGACGGTCATCCTCGGGCCGGTGATCGGCGGCGTACTGGTCGAGACGATCTCGTGGCGGGCGGTGTTCTTCATGAACGTGCCGCTCGTCGCGATTGCGCTGTGGGCCGCGTGGCGTTACGTCGAGGAGAGCAGCGACCCCAACGCGGCCCGCTCGTTCGACTGGCTCGGCGCGGTCGTGGTGGCCCTCGCGGTCGGCGGCCTCACGTTCGGCGCCATCTACGGCCAGCAGCACAACTGGGACAGCCCCGTCGGCCCTGCGTTCATCGCCGTCGGTGCCATCGCCGCGGTCCTGTTCGTGTTCCTGATGGCCCGCGGACGCAATCCGCTCGTTCCGCTCGGTCTCTTCCGTTCGCGCAACTTCGCCGTCACGAACCTGTCCACCTTCCTGATCTACGGCGCTCTGTACGTAACCGGCTATCAGCAGTCGATCTTCAGCCAGGGCACGCTGGGCTATTCGGCCGCTGCGGCAGGCTTCATCGGCGTGCCCGGCGCACTGATCCTCGTCCTGCTCTCGTCCCGTTTCGGCGTTCTCTGCGTCCGCTACGGGCCGAGGCGATTCATGGCCGTCGGGCCGGCGGTGATGGCCCTCGGCATCCTGTGGCTCGTGCGGATGCCGGCCGGCAGTGCCGCCTGGAACCTTCAACCCGGCGACCCCTCCACCTGGCTCCCGTCGAGCGGCTATCTGGCCGACTTCCTGCCGGCCACGATCCTCTTCGGGCTCGGCATCGCAACGACCGTGGCGCCGCTGACCACCGCGCTCATGGCGTCGATTCCGGAGAGCCGCGCCGGGCTCGGGTCGGCGGTGAATAACGCCATCTCCCGGGTCGGCCCGCAGCTCGCCGGGGCGCTGATCTTCGTCGCCATCACGGGCGCCTTCTACGCCGATCTGTCGACCAAGGTCCCGGGTATCGATACCTCCTCGACGCAGGTGCGCCAGGAAGTCTCGCCGCTGAACCGGCCGGACCCGGCGGCCGGTCCCGCCCTCGCCGGCGCCGCTCGCGAGGCGTCGACCGACTCGTTCCGGCTGGCCATGGGGATCGCCGCGGGTTTACTCCTGGCCGGGGCGATCACGAACGGCATCGGGATCCGCAACCCCAAGTTGACCGCTGAGAGCGAGCCCGAAACGCCCGAAACTGCACCAGCCGGACTGGCCGCGGGCTCTTAGCGCGACCGCACAACAACGAACGGCCAGCCCGTTTCCGGGCTGGCCGTTCGTTGCGCGTCAGGGGCGGTTAGAAGGGTCCGTTTGCCGTTATCCACTCCGTGGCGATCGTGGCGATGTCCTTCTTGGCGAAGACGTACTCGGCGTTGAGCTTGGTCAGCTCGTCGGTGGTCATCTTGGCCGAGACGCCGTTGAGGATCGCTTCGAAGCTGGCCGTGTCGACCTTCGCCAGCAGGTCGTTCCGGACCAGCGGGGCGATGTTGTCGGCCGGCTGGGTGTGCTTGTCGTCGGTCAGGACGATCCAGCCGTTCTGGGCTATGTCGGGCTGCGTGGAGCAGAGCTCACCCACCGTGATCGTGCCGGCCGTCAACGCATCGACCATCGGCTGATCGCAGGCGCTGAGCGGCAGCGCGTTGCTGAGGTCGAGCCCGTAGGCGGTCTTGAGTGCGGCGGCGCATACCGGGTTGGTCTGGCAGTCGGTCGCGACGCCGAACT
>JBIOII010000070.1:0-10850 GCA_044449785.1 Candidatus Limnocylindrales bacterium | reverse complement strand
GCCCCGGCCGCGCCGGCCTGGTCGCAGGCGGCACCACCGCCTCCACCGCCGCCCGCCGCTTCGCAGTACGGAGCCCCGCCGCAGTACCCGGCCGGACAGTATCCGCCGCAGTACCCGGCCGGACAGTATCCGCCGCAGTACCCGGCCGGACAGTATCCGCCGCAGTACGCTCAGCCACCGTACGCAGCGGCTCCGGCAGTGGCTCCCGCGAAGGCCGCCACCGGAACCAGCCCGCTCGGCGTGCTCCTCGCCCTCGCGGGTGGCCTGATCGCCATCGGAGCGGCTTGGCTGCCGTGGGTTACGCAATCCGGTGTCGCATTCAACGGCATCCAGGCCACCGACACATCCGTCCTCTACTGCGGCTACTACCTGATCGCCGGCGGCGCGATCGCTGCCGTCTGCGGGTTGCTCCTGATGATGCGGGTCGGCCGTGGTTCGGGCCTGCACATGCTGCTGGCTATCGGTGCCATCGTGGGTGGGATCGTCGTGGTTGCGGTCGAAGTCTCGGCATACGGATACGTGAACGACCTGATCACCGGCGCCTCAGGGTTCGGGGTCGATTCTGGGTACGCGATCGGCTACGGCCTGTACGCAGGCATCGGCGCCGGTATCGCCGCCGCCCTCGGCGGCGTCTTGTCGCTGCTCGGACGCCGTTAGCCGCCTGAGGGCCATTCGCTAAAGGGGCCGCACGCCGGCGCGTAGCGGCCGCAGGATCAGAGGAACCAGCCTCGCGTCCGGCGCGGCGGGGCGTGTTTCGCGATGCCTCGCTAGCGCGCGCTCAGGCGCCTGGGGTCGACGTCGCGCAGCCCGGCCAGGGTGTAATCGGCCGCTTCTCGAGCGCCGGGCGCCGGCGGAATGCTGGAATTCGGAATCAGCACCACTGGCATGCCGGCGGCGCGCGCAGCCTTCACGCCGTTGAGCGAATCCTCCACGACGAGGCACGCGGCGGGATCGATGCCCAGGCGCCGAGCCGTGAGCAGGAAGACATCAGGAGCCGGCTTTCCGGATTCGACTTCGTCGGACGACGCAACGACCTCGATCGCATCCCGGACCCCCAGGCCGTCCAGAGCCGCCTCGATGACCTTCGGCGGCGCGGAGGAGGCCACCGCGAGCGAATACTCGCCGGACAATCGCCGGATCGTCTCGACCGCCCCGTCGATCGCCGGCGCGCCTTCGGTTGCGTAGCGGTCGAGGATGCCGCCGACGACTGCCTGCTCGATCCGCTCCTCCGACATCTTGAGGTGGAGCCGTTGCCGCATCCGAGCACGCCACTGGCGCGTGTTCGAGCCCATGATCGCCGCGCGATCCGACTCGGTCCATTGCGTGCCCAGCTCGCGGGCAAAGTCGATCCGGATCTCGTCCCACCAGATCTCGGTGTCGACCAGCACACCGTCGAGATCGAAGATGACGGCACGGATTGAGTCGGGGAGGCTCGAGTCCGGACGGCTCGCGGTCAAGGCCGCCAGGGTCGTGGCCGGTTCAGATCGTGGGCCGGCGGCTCCTCGATCGGATGCGGGCTGACCCATTCCGGCCGGTCGGGCTCGGGCTCGGGCGCTTCTTTGCCGGTTCGTTTTCCAGCGGCGCCGGATCCCTTCTGAACTGCCGCGGCCCTGGCCGCGATCGGCGTCGGCTTGCGTGGAGGCGGCACAGGTCTCGACGTCGCCGCTGCCGCGACAGACGCGGCGGCTTGCGGCGGGACCTGGACCAGCGGCACGAGTCCGAGGCTGGACGCGGGCGCCGGCTTTCGCGTGCGGGCCCGGGCACCAGGCGCGGCCGCAACCCTGGAGGTCGCCGCCGCGGCCGGCTTGGCCTCGGTCGAGGCTACTTTGGGCCCCGGAACGCTCCGTGGCTTCGATGCCGCAGCGGCGCGCGCCGCAGCGGCGGCGGCCCGTCTGGGCGCCGCGGCAGCCGGCCGCTTTGGCGTGGCTGCAGCGGGCTTGGCTGCAACTCGCTTTCTCGCCGGGCCGGCCGCGACCGCCTTCATCGGGACCCCCTGAGCTACCGCAATTTGGACCGGTTTCGCGGTTCGCCCGTCGACGCTGGCAATCAACTCCCGGACGAACTCGCAGATTCGATCGGCTTCCTCGTTCACGCCCTTCAGAACCAGGCTCTCGACCTGGACCGCGACCAGGCGGTGACCGCCACTGGCGTCGACACTCAGCTCGCTGACCGTCAGTTTGGGCCAGCGGATCAGCCTGCCGGTGGCGCGAGGGCCTTCTTCGGGCGCACCCAGCCGGACGGCGACGGTGATGAGACCGGCCACCGTGGGGGCCAGGACCGAGTATCGGTTCGTGTCGTCGCCCCACGCGACCCAGCACTCAGGGTCGGCATCGTCGCCGAGGTCGAGCAGCACCGGCTTGAGAGTTGCAAGGACTCGATCGCTCATCGACTCCTTGGTCGGGGCCGATTTGCGCCACTGGCTCAGTCGCATCGACTCGTCTCCCAGGGAGGTGGGATGTCATCACTCCGTCACCGGTCAGGCTATCACGGCCCGGCTCGAGGATTAGGCTCATTCGATCTAGCGAACGATGCGGCCGCCCCCCTCGCGAAGGATGCGCCGGGGGAATCCGCGTGAGTATTCTCAGGTCGAGCAACGTCGGACGCAAAACGATCGCCGGCGACAGCCCGCCCGGACCTCGGCCATCGAGAGAGGGCAGCCCGCGAGAGGTGGTGCACATGAGAGTTGACCGAGGTCGACTCAACTGGGGAATCTTCTTCATCGTGTTGGGAGCGGTGCCCCTGGCTTATCAACAGGGTGGCGTCTCCGCCTCAACCCTCGGTGACGCCTGGCGCCTGTGGCCGCTGATCCTGGTGGGGATCGGTCTTGGGTTCGTCCTGTCGCGGACGCCGGCCTATTTCGTCGGCGGCCTGATCGTCGCCATCTGCCTCGGGCTCGTTTTCGGCAGCGCCCTGGCGGTCGGCCCCAACATCGGCTGCGGCGGCGACGGAAACTCGACCCGGACCGTCTCCCAGACCGGATCGTTCGCGGGCAATCCTTCGGTCCAGCTGGATCTCCAGTGCGGATCGGCGACCATCGCAACTGCAGCGGACGGCCGATGGCACGTCGATGCCTCCAACTCCGCCGGGAACACCGCGCAGATCAGCTCGGACGCCGGCTTGCTCCACGTCAGCTCGGCGACCGCGAGCGGCTGGTCGTTCAACCGCGGAAAGGACAACTGGCAGATTGCTCTGCCGCAAGGCGCTCCGATCGACCTGAGCTCCAACCTCGATCTGGGTGATGCCAGGTTCACGCTCGCTTCCGCGAATCTTGCGTCCGCCCAATTCACGCTGAACATGGGAACGCTCCACGTGGACCTGTCCGGGGCGACCGTCACTTCGATGACGGTTTCGACCAACCTGGGTTCCGCTTACGTAACCCTCGACGGTTCGTCCGATCTGACGGCCGACATGAAGACCAACCTCGGTGCGCTCGCCGTGTGCGTGCCGGCCGGGCTCGGAGTGCAGGTGAGCGGCTCAGACAGTCTCTCGTCAAGCGACTACGGCGGCGCCGGCCTGGTCCAGATCGGCGGCGTCTGGAAGAGCCCCAACTACGACAGCGCCCCGCACAAGGCCAACCTTACTTTTGAGACGAGTCTCGGAAGCATCAAGCTCAACCCCGCAGGAGGCTGCAAGTGAACCCTCGACGCCTTTACCGCTCCGCAGACGACCGTATCTTTGCCGGCGTCGCGGGCGGCGTGGCCGCTTACTTCGACGTCGACCCCGTCATCGTCCGGATCATCTGGTTCCTCTCCGTCCCGTTCAGCGGAACGCTGACCTTCTGGGCCTACGTGGTCATGATCCTCGTCGTTCCGCTCGAGCCGTCCGAGTGGCCGCAGCAGTCACCCTGGGCGCCGGGCGGTGCGCCGCTCGGATATGGCGCCGGCTACACTCCCACGACCCCCGGCACGGGCCCGGCCACCGCGCCCGACGCGCCCGGCGCGCCGGTCGACGCCGGCGCCGCTCCGGGCGCCGTACCGACGGGCACGCAGGCTTTTGGTCCGGGCACAACCGCTCCGGGCAGCACCGGCGCCCCGGCCGCCGGAGGTTGGTGGGGCAGTGACTGGCGCTCGCAGCGGCGAGCCGAGCGCTGGCAGCGGCGGGCCGAGCGACACGCCTACCGCAACGAGCACGGCGGGCCCGGCCTGGTGTTCGGGCTACTGCTGATCCTCGTCGGCGGTCTGCTGGTTCTCCAGCAGGCCGTCCCGAGCTTCAACGTCAACCTGACCTGGCCGATCGTGATCATCGGCCTCGGAGCGATCCTGATCGCCTCGTCGCTCAGATTCGGAGGCAGGGACTAGGCCCGGTCAGGGCAATGTCTCCCGGCGCCGGCGACGGATCGCCGGAATCAGCGAGAGAGCCCCGAGTACGGCAGCTCCGAAAGTCGCCATCAGGGCAAGGACCAGTGACATCAAGGCGAGCACCGTCGATTGGGCGTCGGTAGAGCCGGCCCCGACGATGTCGGTCTGGATGGCGGCGACCGGGGCTGCCGAAGCATCGGCCAGCCGTCTGGCCTCGACCGCCGAGACCCACGTGGTTGAACCCAACGTGGGCGACGCCGACGGCGAGCCGCTCGGCGCGGCGCTGGGAGCCGTGGTCGTGCTCCCGCCACCCGAACTGGGCGGCCCGGCGTGTGTCGATGCGGGGGGCTGCGTGGCCGCCGGCGCCGGCGGAGGCGTTGGACGAGGGAGTGGAGTCGGAAGCGGGAGATTGAACGGGGAGGCCGTCGGCGGCGCCTTGACGCCATTGGGACCGCCGCTGCTGAAGGCACAGTCGTAGTAGTAAGTGCTGCCGCTCGACCAGCCACCGCAACCGACGCGGTCGTAGCCGCCTATCACGATGCTCCAGTGCGAGCCGGACGACGCCCAGCCAACCATTGCGTGGCCGGTGGTGGAGTAGGTCCAGGTCCGCCAGCTACCCGACGTATAGAGGTAGGCGCCGTTGCCATAGCCACCGTTGACCAGGTCGATCTCACCGACGGAGCCGTAGCCGAAGTGCGTCTGCAGAGTGGTCACGAACAGGGTGCCCGAGACTGCGTAGGAGGAGGCGTCGCACAGCCGCAGGTCGTGGGACAACGCACCGTAGGCCGCGAAGTCCTGGGAGCGCCCGGCGATCGTCTTGGACGCGTCGTCTGGACAGGGGATCGCGCCGTTGCGGGCCAGAGAGGCCAGGACCGGATCGACATTCAGAGCTGACCTGCCGGCTGCCGTTCTCGCGCCGTTGATCAGACGAACCAGCTCCGACGACTGCGCGTCGAGCGGTCCGGACGAAGCCTGGGTGACCGGCACCTGCCAGGCGAGCGATGCCGCGAACATGACCAGGCCCAGCGCGACGGCAATGGGCGCCACGGCAATGCTCGATAGATGCGCTGGGCGCAAGACTCACTCCTCCGGACGGGCGAGGCAGATATCGGCGGGGCCATCAGACGATCAGCCGGACCCTATCTCCGATCCAGGGCCACGGGTCACAGTCTCCGGCCACTTGGCAACCACCCGTTCAGGTGGGATCGGGCTCAAATGTGTCGTGCCGGAGGTTGGTGAGATGCACTTCGGGTGGGTTAGCTGAAGAAACCTGAACCGGTCCTCGCGTACTTCTTCACCTAGAGGCGGCCCGGGGGTCCAATTCCGGGGGCTGTACGGCCTCGTTGAAGGGCCCCAGGTGATGGCCAGCATCGCCCTTACCGTTGAACTCCCGACCGGCATCGGCGCCGTGAACCGGCTGGTGGGCAACCAAGACCCTTTTCAACCGGTCTTCAGGAAGTCAACCTACGTTCGCCACGGGTCCGCGCCCTCGGACCCGTCCGGGCATGTCCCGCGCCTGAGGTCCGCGCCATGAGCGTGCACGCGTCTTCGAGCGGTCTGCCGGCCAGATGGCACCGCAACCGGAGGCTGCTTGTCATCGTCATCGCCGTAGTGGTCATCGCCGCCGTCGCGGCCGGTGGCTACGGCCTGTGGTACATCCTGATCGGCCCGAGCTCACCGGTTGCCGTCAACGCCGGGCCTCCGGCAATCCCGGCCGGCGTCACCGTACCCGCTCCGGGCTCGCTCGACGGCACCTGGAACGTCGACACGAGCATGGGCACAGTCGCCGACGGCACCGCGTCCTTCGCCGGATACAGGGTCCAGGAGCAGCTCGTCGGCGTGGGCGGCCACACGGCCGTCGGTCGTACGCCGAAGATCACCGGCTCGATGACCCTCGCCGGGACAGTGGTCAGCAACGTCCAGATAACCGCCGACATGACCGCGCTGGCCAGCGACAACGACCAGCGCGACGGGCAGCTCACGCACCAGGCAATCGAGACCAACACCTTCCCGACGGCGAGCTTCAAGACGACCGAGCCGATCGACCTCGGCACGCTGCCCGCGAGCGGCACGGCCGTCAACGTCAACGCGACCGGCACACTGACCCTCCACGGTGTCACGAAGACTGTGACGATCTCCTTGCAGGCGGTCCGGCAGGGCGGCATCATCGCTGTATCCGGGACGCTGCCGGTGGTGTTCTCGGACTATTCGATCCAAAAGCCGAACAGCTTCTCCATCATTTCGGTGGACGACCACGGCATCATGGAAGTGCATCTCCTCTTCACCCACGCCTGATCCGTATCGGCGGCCGGTGACACGACCGCCGCGAAGCTCGAAGGAGAGTCCGTGTCCTTCATGCGCTTTCTGGGCAGCCGCCCCGGAGAACCGGCCGGCGCCGAGGCAACGGCAACTCAATCGCTCGCGGCCGAAACCGAGGCCGTGCGGCGCATAGTCGCCCGGCTCGAGGCTCTTCCGCCCGACAAGGCCAGATTGCTGGCCGGCATGGCCTATGTCCTGGCCCGAGCCGCGTACGCGGACATGGATATCAGCGACGCCGAGACCGACGCGATGGCGCAGGAGCTGTCCGCCTCCGGCCTCGACCAATCGCAGGCGGTCCTGGTCGTCGAGATGGCCAAGCTCCAGGAGAAGACCGGCGGCGGCACGAACGACTACCTCGTGACGCGTGAGTTCCGCGAGCTCTCGACCATGGAGCAGCGGATGGTGGTGCTGCGCGCCTGCTTCCGGGTGTGCGCCGCCGACGACGCCATCAGCGGTATGGAGAGCGCCACCCTGGACGAGATCGCGAGCGAACTGGACATCGCCCGCGAGGATCTCCATGCGGTGCGGGCGGAGTTCGCCGACAAGTTCAGCGCGCGGCTCGGGTTCGGGACTTCTCCGAGCGGCCAGGGCTAGCAGGCCGGCCGCAACTCAGGCGGCGCGGCGGGGAAGCCCGACAGAGTCGGTGCCGAACCAGGTACCAGAGCTGCCCTTGACGATCGCCACCGCATTCTCGAGGGCTCCTATAGCGGCGAAGCGGCCGCCGCCCTTTACGAACTCCGCGCAGGCGCGGACCTTGGGTGCCATGGAGCCGGACGGCCAGGCGCCGGCGGCGAGACCCTCGAACGCCTCATCGACGGAAAGTCGCAGGATGGGCTCCTGGCGAGGCGTGCCCCAGCGCCGGTAGACCGCGTCGACGTCGCTGAGCAGGAGCAGCCCGTCCGCATCCACCGACCGGGCCAGAACGACCGCCGCAAGATCCTTGTCGATCACCGCCTCGACGCCCTCATAGCGGCCGTCGGGCCGCTCTACCACCGGCACTCCCCCACCCCCGGACGCGACGACGAGCACGCCCGAGTCGACCAGCGAGCGGATCGCCACGGCCTCGACGATCCGGATCGGTGGCGGTGACGGAACCACGCGCCGCCAGTTCTTGCCGTCGGGGGCAACGCTCCAACCCCGAGCTGCCGCGTGCTCTTTGGCCGTGGCTTCGTCGTATATCGGGCCGACGGGCTTGGTTGGGTTGGTGAAGGCGGGATCGTCCGCGGGGACGACGGTCCGCGTCACGACCACGGCAATCTCACGATGCCGGCCTCGCTCGAGGAACGCGTCGTTGAGGGCCTGGGCAAGCAGATAGCCGATCTGGCCCTGCGTCTCAGCGCCGAGCACGTCCAGCGGTGGCGCCGGGACGACCGAGGCGGCCATCTCCGCGCCGATCGCGAGAAAACCGACCTGCGGGCCGTTGCCGTGGGTCAGGACGATCTCGGCCCGGCTGCCTTCCGCCAGCGTGACCAGGCCCCGCGCAGCCGCCACCAGGTTGCGGCGCTGGACCTCGGTCGAACCCGCTTCGCCCCGACGGATCAGGGCGTTGCCGCCGAGCGCTATGGCCAGACGAGTCATCCCAACCGATCCGGGCGGTTCTCGCCGGTGATGAGCATGTAGAGCAGCGCCTGTTCGGTGTACCAGCGGTTCTCCGCCTCGTCCCAGACCCTCGATTGCGGTCCATCGATGACCTCGTCGGTCACCTCGTCGCCGCGGTGGGCCGGCAGGCAATGCAGGAAGATCGCGCGGGGAGCGGCCAGCGCCATCAGCTCGGCGTCGACGCAGTAGCCGGCAAAGATCCGAGCCCGTTCCTCGCGTTCCTTCTCCTGACCCATGCTCGCCCAGACGTCCGTGTAGACGGCGTCCGCGCCACGGACCGCCGCGCGCACATCGTGGCTGAGCTCGATGGCTCCGCCGTTCGCTCGAGCGTCGGCCTGTGCCGCCTCGACTATCTCGGGTTTTGGTGCGTACCCTTCGGGTGTCGAGATGGCCAGGTTGAAACCCAGGTATCCCGCAGCCTGAATCAGCGAGTGGGCCACGTTGTTGCCGTCGCCGATGAAGGCCATGCGCAACCCGGCTACCTTGCCGAACTCTTCCTTGAGCGTCATGACGTCGGCGAGGGCCTGGCACGGATGGTGGTCGTCCGTCAGGGCGTTGATGATCGGGATCGTGGCGTGACGCGCCAGTTCCTCGACCTTCGCCTGTTCGAAGGTTCGGATCGCCACCGCCGAGAGATAGCGCGACAGGACCCGGGCGGTGTCGGCGATCGTCTCGCCACGGCCGAGCTGCAGCTCCTCGGGGCGGAGCGTGATCGGCAGCATGCCTAGGCCCCACGCCGCGGCCTCGAAGCTGACACGCGTCCGCGTCGAGGGCTTGTCGAATATCAAGCCGACCCGTCCGCCGGCAAGAGCCTCGCGGGCCATGCCATTGGCCGCCTTGAGACGGGCGGCGAGTTCCAGGTTGGCCAGAATCCCATCCCGTCCCAGCGAATCCAAAGTCAGGAGATGGCGCGTCATGAGGATCTCTCCGGCTAGCGGCGCGCTCCCGAGGTCAAGCCGGCTCGCGCCTTCTCGACGATCGGAGCGAGTAGTTCGGTAAGGTTCGAATGCTCGTGCCCGGCTGCCTCACCCGCCATCTCTTCCAGCTCGTAGCGGACGCGTACGACCGGCTTCTCCAGCTTGAGTACCCGCGTCAAGTCGATCGGCGTGGCCGACAGAACGAGGTCCGCGGGCATGGCGTTGAGCGTCGATTCGAGCTCGTGCATCTGGCCCTGGCCGTAGCCCATGGCCGGGAGCAGGTGCTCGAGGGCCGGGTATTTGTGCAGTGTCTCGGCCAGCTGGCCGACTGCGAATGGAACGGGATCGACCAGTTCGGCCGCCCCGAAACGCCGCGCGGCTACCACACCGGCGCCGTATGTCATACCGCCGTGGGTGAGGGTCGGGCCATCCTCGACCACCGCCACTCGCTTGCCGGCGATGGCGCCGCCCTGCAGCGTCAACGTCGAGCGGGCCAGGATGACGCGGGCATGCGGGTTCATCGTCGCAGCGTTGGCCCGCACTTCGGCGATTTGCTCGGGCGTTGCCGAGTCAACCTTGTTGATCACGATGACGTCGGCCATCCGGACGTTGGTTTCGCCCGGGTGGTAGTGCAACTCGTGGCCGGAACGCAGCGGGTCCGCGATGACAACGAACAGGTCCGGCTGGTAGAACGGGAAGTCGTTGTTGCCGCCCTCCCACAGCACGACGTCGGCCTCCGTCTCGGCCTGGCGCAGGATTGCCTCGTAGTCGACGCCGGCGTACAGAACACGCCCCGCATCGAGGTGGGGCTCGTATTCCTCGCGTTCCTCGATCGTGGTGTCGTAGCGGTCGAGGTCCGCGTATGTGGCGTAGCGCTGGACCCGCTGGGCGACCAGGTCACCGTACGGCATGGGGTGGCGCACGACGACGACCTTGAGGCCCTGCTTCTCCAGCAGCTCCGCCAGGTAGCGGGTGGTCTGGCTCTTCCCCGCGCCGGTTCGCGTGGCGCCCGTTGCAACCACTGGTTTCGAGCTCGGCAGCATGGTGCGCGCCGGCCCGAGCAGCTCGAAGTCGGCGCCGCAGGCCAGTGCCCGGCTGGCGGTGTGCATCACGTGCTCGTGGGCGACGTCGCTATAGGCGAACACGACACGGTCGACGCTGTCGGCTTTGATCACCTTCTCGAGCTCCGTCTCGGCCACGATCTTGATACCGCCCGGGTAGAGCCGCCCGGCCAGCTCAGCTGGATAGAACCGCCCGGCGATACCGGGGATCTGGGTCGCGGCGGTGAATGCCACGACTTCGACGCTCGGGTCGGTGCGGTAGACGACATTGAAGTCATGGAAGTCGCGACCAGCGGCTCCCATGATCACAACGCGGGTGCGATCCATGGTCATTGTCCGGCCCTTCCGCAGTCGCGCCGTAGGTTCTGTCCCGGCAGCGAACTTTGGGCTCACGAGCCGGTTCCGCCTCTGGTCCAGCGGTCGTGAAGCAAGCGATAGTGTCGTCGGCGTGGGCGCGGCGCGCAAGAGTCCACCCAAGCGGCGGGTCACCTGTAACTGGTCCCTGGCCTTTTCGCGCGGCGCGGCCCAGGTACGCGAGCCCGGGCAGGCACGAGCGGGCCTAGCCCATCAGGTACTGGATCATCCCGAGTGTTCCCGCGCCGAGCAGCACGACGGTCACCGTCCACAGGAGTGCGGCCCGGAAGCGCGAGTTGGCG
>JBIOII010000069.1:0-10930 GCA_044449785.1 Candidatus Limnocylindrales bacterium | reverse complement strand
GTGCCGGGCCGGCGGGCCCGGCCCGCCGGCCTCGATCACCCCCAGCCGTCCAGCTCGCCCGGATCGGGCGTTGAAGCGACGCAGCCGCCGGCGTCGGAGAGGAACGGGTTGAACGCGTCCTCGACCCCGTCGCCGGTTCCGTCGCCGTCGGTTTCGCCGAGCAGCACCGAGAGACGCAGGGAGTCGTCGTCGGCCGGCCCGTCCGCGACGTCCTCGAGGAACGGGTTGTAGGCGGCGTCCCCGAACTCGGCCGGGAGCTCGCCACCGGCGAGCGCCTCGGCCGCGCGCCGCCGATCCGCCTCGCGACGGACGGCGACGTTCGCCGGGGCCCCGGTGCCGGCCGGGATGAGCTTGCCGATGATGACGTTTTCCTTGAGGCCGATCAGGTGGTCCTTGGAACCGTTGATCGCGGCCTCGGTGAGGACGCGGGTGGTCTCCTGGAAGGAGGCCGCCGCGAGGAAGCTGGCGGTGTTGAGCGACGCCTTCGTCACGCCCAGCAGGACGACCTGCGCGGTGGCCGGTTCGCCGCCTTCGGCGAGGACCCGGTTGCTGACCCGCTCGAAGTCGAGCCGGTCGATGAGCTCAGTCGGGAGGAGGTCCGTGTCGCCCGGCTGGTCGATGCGGACCTTGCGGAGCATCTGGCGGACGATGATCTCGATGTGCTTGTCGTTGATGGTGACGCCCTGGCTCCGGTAGACCTTCTGGACTTCCTTGACCAGGTACCGCTGGACCGCGTCCTTGCCGCGGGTGTCGAGGTACTCCTGCGGGTTGATCGGGCCGTCAGTGATCGCGTCGCCCGCCCGAATCTCCTGGCCGTTCTCGACGAGCAGCCGGGCGTTGTGCGGGATCGAGTACTCGCGCTCAACCCGATCCTCGGCTCGGATCGCGAGCTGGTCACCGTCCCGGACGAGGATCCCCTTCTCCGGCGCGACGATGTCCTGCCCATCCCGGCCGCCATCCTTGGCCGACAGTCGGGCCAGGACCTGGCTCTTCTCGACGAGGTCGCCTGCGGCGGCCAGGAGCTCGGCCCCGGGCGGCAGCCGCAGCGGCGCGTCGAACTGCTCGACGCTGGTGACCTTCACCTTCGTCCCCAGGTCGGCCCGGATGATCTCGACGACCCCGTCGATATGGCTGATCTCGGCCTTCCCCTTCGGGATCCGCGCCTCGAACAGCTCCTCGACGCGGGGCAGGCCCGCCGTGATGTCGGCACCCGCCTGGGCGACGCCGCCGGTGTGGAAGGTGCGCATGGTGAGCTGGGTGCCCGGCTCGCCGATCGACTGGGCGGCGATGATCCCGACGGCCTCGCCGACGCCCACGAGCGAGCCCGTCGCGAGGTTACGGCCGTAGCAGAAGCGGCAGACGCCGTAGCGGGCCTCGCAGGTCAACGGGCTGCGGACCAGGACCTCCTGGACGCCGGCCGCCGCGACACGGGCGGCGATCTCCTCGGTTAGCTCCTCGTTGCGTTCCGCGATGAGCGTGCCGTCGGCGGACGTGATGGTCGCGGCAGCGAAGCGACCCACGAGGCGGCGGGCGAACGCGCCCTCCTCGCTGGCGATCTCGTCGGATTCGGAGCGGGTGATCCAGCTCCCCTCCTCCGTGCCGCAATCCTCGTCCCGGGTGATGACGTCCTGGGCCACGTCGACGAGCCGCCGGGTCAGGTAGCCCGAGTCCGCCGTCCGGAGCGCGGTGTCGGCGAGGCCCTTGCGGGCGCCGTGGGTCGAGATGAAGTACTCGAGGACGGTCATGCCCTCGCGGAAGTTGCTGCGGACCGGGACATCGATGATCCGGCCGGACGGGTCAGCCATCAGGCCTCGCATCGCGCCGAGCTGGCCGATGTTGCCCTTGTTTCCGCGGGCTCCGGACGTCGTCATCATGGCGACGGCACTCTGCGGGTCCAGGTTGTCCATCATCTTGTCGGAGAGCGTCTTCGAGGTCTTCTGCCAGACGTCGACGACCGCTTCGTAGCGCTCGTCCTCGGTGATCAGGCCGCGCTGGTACTGCCCGTCGATCTTGGTGACCTGGCCGTCCGCCAGGGCGAGCAGCTCCTTCTTCTCGACCGGCACCTCGATGTCGGCCACGGCGATCGTCATCCCGCCGCGCGTCGCGTACTCGAACCCGATCCGCTTGACCCCGTCCACGAGGTGGGCGGTCGCGGTGGGACCGAGCTGGCGATAGCAGCGGTCGACGAGGTCGCGGAGGTGGGTGCGGCGCATCTCGCGATCCAGGAATCGGAGCTGCTCGGGGAGCACCTGGTTGAAGATGATCCGGCCGACGGTCGTGACGATCCGGCGGTCCACGAGCGATCCGGCAACCTCGTCCCACGTCCGGACGCTGACCTCGATCGGCTCGTGCAGGCGGAGGGACACGGGGTTGTACACGACCTGGGCCCGCGGATCGTCTTCCGCGAACGGGCTGGACGTGCGGGTACTGCCGCCGGCCATCCCGCCGCTCGAGAGCTCGAACGCGAGCAGCGCGGCTTCCTCGTCCGCGAACGGGCGCGGCGCGGGGAGGTTCCCCTCGCGGTCCCGTGCAGGTACGTCCGTGGTGAGGTAGTAGCAGCCCAGGACCATGTCCTGCGTCGGGGCCACGATGGGGCTGCCGTCGGCGGGTGAGAGCAGGTTCGACGTGGAGAGGAGCATCGTCCGCGCCTCTTCCTGGGCAGCCGTCGAGAGCGGCACGTGGACCGCCATCTGGTCGCCGTCGAAGTCGGCGTTGAACGCGGTGCAAACGAGAGGGTGGATCTGGATCGCGGAACCCTCGACGAGGACCGGCATGAAGGCCTGGATGCCCAGCCGGTGAAGCGTGGGGGCGCGGTTCAGGAGGACCGGGTGGTCCTTGATGACCTCTTCGAGCACGTCCCAGACTGCCGGGTTCACGCGCTCGACGATTCGCTTGGCGCTTTTGATGTTGTGGGCGAAGCCCTTCTCCACGAGCTGGCGCATGACGAACGGCTTGAAGAGCTCGAGGGCCATCTTCTTGGGCAGGCCGCACTGGTGGAGCTTGAGCTCCGGCCCGACCACGATGACGGAGCGGCCCGAGTAGTCGACCCGCTTGCCGAGCAGGTTCTGGCGGAAGCGGCCCTGCTTGCCCTTCAGCATGTCGCTCAGGCTCTTGAGCCGGTGGTTCCCGGTCCCGGCGATCGCCCGGCCGCGCCGGCCGTTGTCGACCAGGGCGTCGCAGGCCTCCTGCAGCATGCGTTTCTCGTTGCGGATGATGATCTCCGGGGCGCCGAGCTCGAGCAGGCGCTTCAGCCGGTTGTTCCGGTTGATGACGCGCCGGTAGAGGTCGTTCAGGTCGGAGGTCGCGAAGCGACCCCCGTCGAGCTGAACCATCGGCCGCAGCTCCGGGGGAAGCACCGGCAGCACGGACAGGATCATCCATTCCGGCCGCGTTCCCGATCGGCGGAACGCCTCGATGAGGCGGAGCCGCTTGATGGCCTTCTTGCGGCGCTGGCCGGACGTCGTGCGGACCTCGACATTTAGCGTTCGGCCGAGCTCCTCGAGCTCCATCCGGGTGATGATGTCGCGGACCGCCTCGGCGCCCATGCCGGCCCAAAAGATCCGGCCGCCCCGGGCGCCTGCGCCCGCCCCGTACTTCTCGTCCAAGTAGCGGAAGTCGGTCTCCGACAGCGTGACGAGCGGCTTGAGGCTCTCGATCTCGTCGCGCTGGCGGCGGATCTCGTCCTTGCGGCCCTCGGCCACCCGCTTCCGGTCCTCGCGCCGGGCGTCCAGCGCGGCGCGCATCTCGACCTCGAGATCCGCGATCTTCTGCTCCGTGGCGCGCTGCTCGGCCTGCTCCCGGGCCCGGAACTCCTCGGTGACCCGCTCGGACTCGGCCGTCGCGATCTTGCGAAGGCGCGCCGTCGCCTCCTTCGAACCCTTCTCACCCGCGGCGAGCACCACCTCGCCCGTCGGCGCGAACGCGATGGTCTCCTCCGTGACGCCCGTCTTGAGATCGGCAAGCCGGGCCTGGATCTCCTTGGCGGCACCGCTGATCTCGTCGGTGCGGCGAGATCGCTCGGCCTCGAGATCCGCCACCAGCGCGGCCTGACCGGCGAGGAGCTCGTCTTTCTGGCGCGCGAACAGGGCGCGCTGCTCATCCTCGAACTCGTCGCCGCCCTTGCCGGTCCCGGTGCGCCCCTCAGCCTCCTCGTCGAGAGCCATGAGGGCGCGCCGTCGAGCATCCTCGTCGACGTGAGTGACGATGTAGAGCGCGAAGTAGAGGATCCGCTCGAGATTGCGGGGGCTGATGTCGAGCAGGATCCCGAGCCGCGACGGCGTGCCCTTGAAGTACCAGATGTGGCTCACCGGGCTCGCGAGCTGGATGTGGCCCATCCTCTCGCGCCGCACCTTGGCCCGGGTGACCTCGACGCCGCACTTGTCGCAGATGATGCCCTTGTAGCGGATCCGCTTGTACTTGCCGCAGTAGCACTCCCAGTCCTTGGTGGGACCGAAGATGCGCTCGTCGAAGAGGCCGTCCTTCTCGGGCTTGAGCGTGCGGTAGTTGATCGTCTCGGGCTTCGTAACCTCGCCCGAAGACCAGTCACGGATCTGCTCCGGCGACGCCAGCGAAATGCGGATGGCGTTGAAGTTGTTGACCTCGAGCATGGTTCTCCTCCGCGCCGCCGCGGCTCATCAGCGGCGCGATACGGATCGGGTGCGAGCGCGACCGGGCCGGCCGAGCTCCGGGCCCGCGGAGTGCAGGCGGGCTAGTCTTCGAACCCGGCGAGGTTGATCCCGCCGAGATCAGGGAGTGGATAGGCGGAAACGTCCTCCACGAACCGGATCTCCTCGTCGTTCTCGTTGAGGATCTCGACGCTGAGGCCCAGGCTCTGGAGCTCCTTGATGAGGACCTTGAACGACTCCGGCACGCCGGGCGGCTGGATCTCCTCGCCCTTGACGATCGCCTCGTACGTCTGGACACGACCCATGACGTCGTCGGATTTGACCGTGAGAAGCTCCTGCAGGATGTTCGCGGCACCGTAGGCCTCGAGCGCCCAGACCTCCATCTCACCGAAGCGCTGGCCGCCGAACTGGGCCTTGCCGCCGAGCGGCTGCTGGGTGATCAGGCTGTAGGGGCCCGTCGACCGGGCATGGATCTTGTCCTCCACCAGGTGGTGAAGCTTGAGCATGTAGATCTGGCCGACCGTGATGTCGCGGGCGAAGCTCTCGCCGGTCCGGCCGTCGCGCAGGTCTATCTTGCCGTTCTCCGGGAGGTGGCCGTCCTTGGTCCAGTCGACCTTCGCCGCCCGAAGCGCGTCACGGATCTGCTCCTCGCTCGCGCCGTCGAAGACCGGCGTGGCGGCCTTGTAGCCGAGGGTCGCCAGCGCCCAGCCGAGGTGGGTCTCCAGGATCTGGCCGATGTTCATCCGGCTCGGCACGCCGAGCGGGTTGAGAACGATGTCCACGGGGGTGCCGTCGGGCAGGAACGGCAGGTCCTCCTGCGGCAGGATCTTGGCGATGACGCCCTTGTTGCCGTGGCGGCCGGCCATCTTGTCGCCGACGCTGACCTTGCGCTTTTGGGCGACCGAGACCCGCACCAGCTTGTTCACGCCGGGCATGAGCTCGGAGTCCTCGCGCGTGAAGACCTTGACGTCGACCACCTTGCCCCGTTCTCCGTGGGGCAGGCGCAGCGACGAGTCCTTCACCTCGCGAGCCTTCTCACCGAAGATCGCCCGCAGCAGGCGCTCCTCGGCCGTCAGCTCCGTCTCGCCCTTCGGCGTGATCTTGCCGACCAGGATGTCGCCGGGTCGAACCTCGGCGCCGATGTAGACGATCCCCTCCTCGTCGAGGTCCTTGAGGGACTCCTCGCCGACGTTGGGGATGTCGCGGGTGATCTCCTCGGGCCCGAGCTTCGTGTCGCGAGACTCGATCTCGTGCTTCTCGATGTGGATGCTGGTGAACAGGTCCTCGCGGACCAGCCGGTCGCTGATGACGATCGCGTCCTCGTAGTTGCCACCCTCCCAGCTCATGAACGCCACGAGGATGTTCCGGCCGAGAGCGAGCTCGCCGCCGTCGGTCGACGACGAGTCGGCGATCGGATCGCCGACGCCGACCCGGTGGCCGACGTCCACGATCGGGCGCTGGTTGATGCACGTCCCCTGGTTCGAGCGGACGAACTTCTGCAGCGGGTAGGTGCGGAGCTCGCCGGCGTCCTCGTCGACGAGGATCCGGTCGGCGGTCACCGAGGTCACGACCCCGGCGCCCCGGGCAAGGACGACCTGGCCCGAGTCCTGGGCCGCGCGACGCTCCATCCCGGTGCCGACGATCGGCGCCTCGGGCTCGAGGAGCGGGACCGCCTGGCGCTGCATGTTCGAGCCCATCAAGGCGCGGTTCGCGTCGTCGTGCTCGAGGAACGGGATGAGGGCCGTCGCGACCGAGACGACCTGCTTGGGGCTCACGTCCATGTACTCGATGCGGTCCGGCGCGACCTCCGGGAACAGGTCCCGGAACCGGCACGGGACGCGCTCGGTGATAAAGTGCCCCGCCTCGTCGAGGGCCGCGTTGGCCTGTGCGACGTGATGCTCCTCTTCCTCGTCGGCGGCGAGGTAGACGATCTCGGCCGTCACGATGGGGCGGATCGGGAAGGCCTGGGCCTTCTGGCGCTTCAGCTCCGCGGCGGCGGGGCCGCTCAGCGCCTCGCCCTTGCGGACGATGACCTCGCCGCCCTTGCCCACCAGGTCGGCCCCGGCCTCGCATGTCGCGAGATCCGGGTCGTCCCACGCCACGCTGCGCTTGACCTTGCGATACGGCGTCTCGATGAACCCGTAGTCGTTGATCCGGCCGAACGTCGCGAGCGAGCCGATCAGGCCGATGTTCGGACCCTCCGGCGTCTCGATCGGGCAGATCCGGCCGTAGTGGCTGTGGTGGACGTCGCGAACGTCGAAGCCGGCGCGCTCGCGGGAGAGCCCACCCGGGCCCAGCGCGGAGAGTCGCCGCTTGCTGGTCAGCTCGGCCAGGGGGTTGGTCTGGTCCATGAACTGGGACAGCTGGCTCCCGCCGAAGAACTCCTTCATCGCCGCCGACACGGGCCGGATGTTGATAAGCGCGTTCGGGGTCGCCTTGTCGATCTCCTGGATCGTCATCCGCTCGCGGACCACCCGCTCCATCCGGAGAAGCCCGATCCGGAACGCGTTCTGGATCAGCTCACCGTTGGCCCGGATGCGCCGGTTGCCGAGATGGTCGATGTCGTCCGGCTGGCCGCCCCCATTGTTGAGGATGATCAGCTGCCCGACGATCGCGGCGATGTCCTCGCGCGTGATGGTCCGGCCGAGATGCGGGTTGGCCTGGTCGTCGCCGGGCAGGTCGAAGCCCATGCGGACGGCGATCGCCCCGAGCTTCTTGTTGAACTTGTAGCGTCCGACTCGGCCCAGGTCGTAGCGCCGGAAGTTGAAGAACAGGCTCTCGACCAGCTGCCGCGCGTTGTCCCCCGTCGGGGGATCGCCGGGGCGGAGCTTCTTGTAGACCTCGATCAGGGCCTCCGCCTGCGTGTTGGTCGGGTCCTTGTCGAGCGTTGCCGCGATGTACGGGTGCTCGAGGTTATCGTCGAGGCCGGCGAAGAGGGCCGCGATCTCGTCGTTGCGCTCGTAGCCCACGGCACGCAGGAAGGTCGTCGCGGCGATCTTGCGCTTGCGGTCGACCTTGACCGAGAGCAGGTCCCGGTTCGACGTCTCGAACTCGAGCCATGCGCCGCGGTTGGGGATCACCTTGGCCGTGTAGAGATCCCGGCCGGAGCTGGGATCCTCGACCTTGCCGTAGTAGACGCCGGGCGAGCGGACGAGCTGGCTGACCACGACGCGCTCAGCGCCGTTGATGATGAACGTCCCCAGCTCGGTCATCCACGGGTAGTCGCCCATGTAGACCCGCTGGCGCTGGATCTCGCCCGTCTCCTTGATCAGGAGCTCCACGTTGACGTACAGCGGCTTGCTGAAGGTCTGGTCCCGGGTCCGGCACTCGAGCTCGGAGTACTTGGGCTCCCCGAACTCGTAGTCGAGGAACTGGAGCTCCATCACCTTGCCCGTGAAGTCCTTGATCGGGCTGATCTCGTCGAACAGCTCCCGCAGCCCCCGTTCGATGAACCAGGCGAAGGACCGGACCTGGAGCTCGATCAGGTTGGGGATCTCGCGCTTTTCTGAGATCCGGGCATACGAGATCCGGCCGGATGGCGCGAGGGACGGGGAATCAGCGACAGGCAGCATGAACCGCTCCTTGACGGAGGAGGGAGAGGGTGGAGAAGGCCGCGCTCACGGAATTGGAAATTGTATCGCTCTCGCTGGATCTGTCAACCGCGCACGAAAGCCGGTAGTGGCTCAATTTGGATTGAGCCGGGCGGTGCCCGGTGAGCGGCCAGCTAGAGGAAGGGCCGGAAGTCCTCAATCGCGCGCTCACAGACATTGATCAAGTGCTCGCAGACTGGAAGGACCGCCTGACCCTTGCCGACCCCCGCCTGATCGAACGCTACCGTAAAGGCGACCTCGCTGTTCACGTTCATATCGGTCCTAGGGCCGAGTTTGTAGCGCCACAACTCTGCGCCATCTATCAACGGCGCAAAGAGTTGCGGTCCTCCGATCTCCAACGACTCAAAATGGATCGTCCCTCCCCCCTTGCCGATGGCCATGCTGTGGACGGCGCAGCCCACGATCAGCCAGTCGTGGTGCTTGTCCTCAATGTCCAGATGATGGATGGCATACAGCGGGTGCAGGGTGGGGTCGGGGAAGAGGTGTGGCTGTATCCGATCGATGAGGCCCACCGCGTCTTTGCTCATGCCCCGTACTTTTCTTCCGAATCCGGTTTTGTAAGCCTCGGGGTCCCAGAAGATGGGAAATTCGGTCCCAGAGCGGGGCGTTCCATGGTTCGCGAGCACGAGTTGTCGGGCGAGATAGTCCCACGCGGAGCGGAGATTATGGGCGAGGTCGCCAACGATGGCCGCGATCCGGGGAGGAGGCGACTCGCTGACACGCGCCCGGACCATGTTCTCCCCCGTCTCCGGGTCGTACTCGTCAATAACGCCGTAGGGGTCGCGGCTGAGGAATTGGGTGACCTCGGCCTGGAGGTCCGAGAGGTGGTCTTTGGCCCGTTCGATCTTGGCGCGCGGTCCATCAAGGCGGTCACTCATGCGTGAAGTATGCGCTACCGCTCACGCACGGGCGGATCAGTCCTCGATCAGCCCCGCGATCTCCTCGCAGGTCCAGATGTGATCGGCAACGCCCGCTGCCATCGCCGGGGTTCGCGGGTACGGCTTGGCGAGCGACTTGTGGGCGCGCCCGAAGTTGTAGTACATGAAGTGCAGGCTGACCATCGCGGCGTGGTTCTCAACCTTCTTGGAGAACCCGTTGGTCAGCCGGGTGAACCGGCGCATCCCCATCCGCATGGTCAGGTTCTGGCGCTCCACGTAGGAAGTCGAGATCAGATCCTCATTCGGAGTGCCCGCGATCACTCGGACCGTCTCCGACAGGACCACTGGCGGACTAAAGCGCCGCTCTTCGCGCGGGTCCGCCCCGTATTCTTTGACCAGCATCGCGTAGTCCACGTCCCGACCGAACGCCGCCTCGATCGCCGCGACGTAGGGCTGGTGCCCGTCGGTCGTGATCTGGACGCGGTTGCGGAGGCGCGGCTTGAGGTCGGCAATGAAGGCCTCCGCGTCCGTGGCGTCACGCCGACCGACGAGCCAGGTCGGGACGATCTTGGTATCGGGGTCCAGCGCGACCCACGTCCACACGTCACCGAACCCGAACTCATCCCGCTTGTCCTCGGGGACGTTGCGAGCCTTGGCGTAGCAGAAGGCCCAGATCTCGTCGCATTCGATCCGGGTCGAGGGCAGGTCGCGGAGCGCGCGGTCCTGATAGGCCGAGCACGCGCGACCAAGATCGACCAGGAGCGTCGTGATCGTGTTACGGGCAGCGCCGGTCATCCGAGACGTGGACCGGACCGAGTTGCCCTCGACCAACGCCCGGATGATCTGTGCCCGTTCGGCCCTGTTCAATCGGTTCATACTGATACTATGCGTGAGGGTTGTGCCACCTTGTATGGCACAACTTGGACCTATGCGTGAGGAGATTGTTGGGCTAGACCCCGGTATCCAGCGAGCGGTCACCGTTCTCCGCGCGGAGGGCGTGGAGACGTTCGAGTCGTGCGAGGGCGGCCCTGGACACGCCTACTTCGAGCCTACCGTGCGTTTCTACGGGGCACGCGGCGCAGGTTGGCACGCTCTCAGCGTGGCGGATGACTACGGTCTGCCCGTGTCGGCCCTGCGGCTTTCCTGGGACATCGACGAGGGGCTACCGGAGGATGGGTCGTTCTGGGAAATGACGTTCAGCCGAAGGCTGGTCAGAACTTCCCGTCGTCCCTCTTCCGGGAGCACTTCTTGCAGCGACGATACCCACCCTTGCCCAACACGAGATGTCGCTGCTCGATCTGCTCTCCGCTCGGACAGTTGTCGAAGATGTGGTAGACCTTCGGCTCGTCAGGTTCCAGAGAGTTCGAGTGATACGCCGGAACCCTGCTCACGGCCTGACTCCCCATCGCGCCTGAGCGGCCTTGCGTGCGCTCTCCGCGCGCTGCTCGGGGCTCATCCGTTCAGCTCTGACTCGTCCGCCGATGATGCCGCCCTTGCGGCCCAAGGCAACCGCAGCCGGGTCTTTCGTAGGCTGCGGTGGATCAGGCTCGCGCTCACCCGTGGCGAAGTCCACCACGGCCTTGGCAAGCTGGTTCGGATCACGAGGCATCCGCGAGCGCTTAGGCATGACAGGAGTCTGCACCTACCGGGGCGATCTCGTCAAATGAGAGGCGGGTCAAATTGAGCCACTACCCGAAAGCCGGGGCGGTGAGGCGTCACCGTCCCGGCGAGGCGGCAGCGGCCCGGGCGGGGCCCCCGGGGCGGGCGGCGCGCCCCGGCGCGGGGGGCGCCCCGACCTTGTAGAGAACATAGCCCC
>JBIOII010000068.1:0-10947 GCA_044449785.1 Candidatus Limnocylindrales bacterium | reverse complement strand
GGCTGTGGGAAGATCGCATCTATCAGGTGCTCCTCGGTTCGGTGTGATGGGTGTATCGCAACGCCATCATTCCCGTTCAGAAGGGCACCTGTTTGCGTGTCCCGGATCATGAATCAGGTCAGGGCTTCGGTGGATCCGGGTTTAACCACCACCTCAGGCAAAGCCAATGCCAGGCCGTGTGCGTAGGCGGCAGGGGTAAGGCGGGCCGACACGAACTCCCGCCCGGCCACGACGATCCGCTCGTAGATTGCGTGCAGCAGCTCCGCCCTGGCCTGCGGAACGTCGGCTCCCTGCCAGGTCTCCGCGAACGCCCGCAGCCATTGGACAGCCCGGTCCGCCGGCACACCCGCTCGAGAGGATTGACCCACCTCGGCTAGGGCCGCACGGAGCTGCTTTAGGCGAGCGAGGTAGGTCTCGTCGCTAATCCCCCCGCCGACATGCTCGAGCGCGAGTTCGCGCATCTGGCGCTCGATCCTGGATCGGTCCATGGCAATTGGTCGCACCGTCGAGCCAAGGGCTGCCACGACCCCGGCAATGACCCCGTCGTCTAGCTCGATCCCGCCGAGCTGCGCGAGGATCGGGGTCTCCCAGGTCTCGGTCGGGATGCGGGCGTTGGGTCCCCATTCAGGACACGGCTTGGGATGGAGCTTGCGCGGCTTTCGGTCGGCAGCGGCGCCGTCGCTGCGTATCCGACGGCCACACACGCAGTGGAGCAGCCCACCGAGCAGATCGACTCGATCCCGCCGGCGCGGGCCGCTGCCCCTGCACTTGGCCCGTCTGACTTCCTCGACCCTAGCCCACAGTTGATCCGATACCGGTGGGTTCGACCGCCACGGAGCGGGCTTTCGGATCTCGTTGGGACCCCGGTGGCGCCGGATCCAGCCGTTGTAGATCGGGTTCATCAGGATGCAGCGGATGCGGGACGCTTCTAATCCCGTCTCCGCGGAGAGCTGCTGAGCGCTCAGGGTGCCCAGCGCATAGCGCTCGAACAAGTTGATCGCGGCACCGATCGTCTCGCTGTTGATCTCCAGGGCATTTGGCGGCTCCGGCGTTCGGCGAAATCCCAATCCCGCATGACCGCCGGGGTCGTTCTGCCTGTCGAACTTGGCCGCATAGCCGTCGGTGATACGACCCGACAGACGGCGGCTGTAGCGCTCAGCCGACGCCGCCTCGGCGACGAGTTCGTCCCAATCGCCTGAGTCGGAACTGAGGATCCGACGGTCGCACATGACGAGCGCGACACCTGCGGGATGGAGGTGGTCTTCGAGAAGCTCGAGGGTCCGGCGCAGGTTGCGCTGCCAGCGGTCCGAGTAACCGGCGAGCAGGAGGTCGAACCGGCCGGCCTTCGCCTCGGCGAGCATCTGGACCATCACTGGCGAACGCCAGACGGTCGTGCCGCTGTGGGCCACCTGGAAGACCCGCCCTGTGTCGATGAGACCGTAGCGTTCGATGAAGCGGTCCTGCTGCTCGCGCTGGCTCGCCGGACCGAAGCGATCGTACTGGCCCGCCGTGGACTCGCGGATCCAGCGGGCTGCTCGCAGGCCGCGGATGTCGTCGAGCGAGCGCGGCAGGTGATTCATGCCGCCCTGACCTTGCCGATCTTGCGCATCCGAGGGATGTTCCCTCTGGCGTCAAGAGCTTCGCATCGCATCTGGTCGGGTCCGTCAGGGTAGCGGGCGTGGAGTGCCTCGACGTAGCGGGCGAGGGCCGCGATGAGCGGGTCACGCGCGCTGCCGGGCGGCGCGCTGCTGGTCGAAACCGCGGCAGTCACGGTCGTCGTCCGTTCCTCTCGCGTCCGACCTGGTGCTCCGATGCCCACGACTCGGCTCGGGCGGCTCGGGCGAGGCGCTCGATCGCGAAGAGGTGACCGAACGGATCGCGGCCTTGAGCGAGTCGGGCAAGGTGCACCCTGATCCTGGCGACGTATTCCTCGGCGAGCTCGCAGCGAACCACAGGAGCGTGGACCTCGTTCATACCCGACCCACGGGTTCGGGCGCCCGTGTCGGTCGGACGGGCCATAGCTCAACCTGCGTGTCGTCGCCGGCTTCGGGGTCCCAGGCGGAGCGCGGATAGTCATCCTCGACGGCTAGGGGCAAGTCAGCGGGGTTAGTACCCCCTCCGACACCACTGCAACCGTGCAACCGCTCTAGATCTTCGACCGTCGGGAGGATCGTCACCGCGGCTGGAAGAGGGTCGCCGACCACTAACCGGGACGGCCGGCCGCGGCGGTCTTCGAGGTTCTTCAGGTAGCCGCGATCGGTCGCAGATCTCACGCGGCGCGAGGCCGAGGATTTGTCAATGCCAAGCCCGGCAGCGACCGCGACGACGGTCGCCTCGCCTCCAGAGATCGTCACCTCGGCGACCTTCTCAACGGTCGTGCGGATGGCATCAGATACCGTCTGCTCAACGGCATCAGAAACAAGATCGGCCACGAGCTCTCGGACCGCCGCATAGTCGGCCATCGTCGCGATGACGACGCCGTTGGCGATCTCGCGGGTCGCCCGGTGGAGCAGGGCATGGGCTCGGATCAGCGAGAGCACGGTGGCGAAGTCGCGCCGGAGGCGGACGGCGACCGGCGGGATGGCTTCCGCGAGCGTAAGGGCATACGGGACATCGACGGTTGTCGGTCCTGCCGAGAGCCACTCTTGGAGCTGATGCCAGGGTTTGACGTCGCCGGCACGACCGGCGCCGTTCGCGTGGGCGAGTAGGACGGCTTTTGTCTGAGCCGGCGTGTCGTTGACCGTCAGCGACAGCAGGCGCGTCTCGTTCTCCGGATGCAGCCTCACCGCTGTCGTCGTGACGATGAGGCCGGTCGGTCCCTCGCGCTCAATCAGCCGTGAGTTGAGTCCGGCCTTCGTCTTCTCGACCGTTACGTAGCGGACCTTGCCCTCCGAGAGCAGCGAGCGGATGAGATAGCTCTGCATGTCGCCAGCCATGCCGTCGGCCTCATAGATGACGAGCATCCGGTGCACCAGCGGTTCGCGGTCGTATGCGAGAGCGTGCTCGGACATGGCCGAGAGCGCGTAGTACGCAGAGGGCGGGAAGTAGCCAAGGACGGTTTCGGTCAGGAAGCTCTTGCCGCCTGCACTCGGGCCCTTGACCGCGAGCGAGACGATCCGGTCCAGAAGCCGGGAGATGAGGATCAGGAAGATCAGTAGCCCGGCCCGTCGCTCACCCGCCACCCCGGCCGTGGCCAGCTCACCGGCGAAGCAGGCCAGGATGTCGGGTTCCTTGGCGAGGGCCGGCTGCTCGATGGGCGGTTGCACGGTTGCACTCGTGTCAGAGGGGGTACTAACCACGACGTCCGTCGCGACGCCGACTAAAGCTTTCACGTCCTCCCGAGTGCCGCCGGCGGCGATGAAGTCAGCGGCATCGCCATGCTCTGGAGCGTCCGGCCAGTCGATCATCGACACGGTCGCCGCCATGCCGACCAAGGCGGCGCCGATCCGCTCCATGTGGGCCCGACCAACATCGTCGTTGTCCGGCCAGAGATACACGTACCGACCCGTCAATTCAGCCAGCGAGTCGCGACCCGGAGTGGCCGCAGCCCCTGTGAGAGTGCCAACGGCCTGGACTCCGGCAGCCACCAGTGCGGCGGCGGCCTTCTCCCCCTCGGCAATGACCACGCTGGAATGACCGTCCAGGCGGTTGATGCCGTACAGCGGCAAGTCTGCGAGAGGGAGGCCCTCAAGGCCCAATCGACCGTCCGGCTGGCGCCAGACGAACCGCTTACCAGCGGCGGTCTCGATCCGCTCGTGGAGCGCTATCAAGTCGCCGGAGGCGTCACGTACCTGATAAACGATCCTGGTAGCCCCAGAGGCCGCTCGACCACTCACGCTGGGAATGATTAGGCTTGGCCCCCTCAGCGCGAACCTGTTGACATGTTCGGTTAGCGGCGAAGTTGACTGAGATCGGCGCGGAGCGTCGATTCGCTCGGTGCGGGGTCGTGTGGCTGAAGCCCCATTCGGTTGCGTAGGACCCCGCCAGCCGTAGCGAGCGAGGCCGACCAGGTCGCGCGGAGCTGACCAGGCGTCACATCGGGATAGGTCTGCAGCACCACCCGCAGCGCCCCACGCCGACGATCCCGCCCGATCGAGAGGGCTGACTTTCGACGCCCGCCCCCCGCATAAGGCGTCCTAATGGCCGGCGGTCCCAGGCGGTGGGCGAGGAATTCCGCGCCGGCGGCCAGATCCGCTTGAAACCGAGCAGTTCGTCCGTGCCGGCTGGCGTGCGTCGCTACGTGTCCGATCGTGGCCGCGTCGCGGTCGATCCAGCCAGGTGGCAGCACGTTCAGGTCATCAACGATGTCGACCGCAGGGCGGTTCAGATCCACGTCCAGGAGCGTGAGCTGCGCCAGTACCAGCAGGACACCCGAATCGGTTGAGTCGAGGCGTGCACCCGCGGCCTCAATCCGCTGGGCAAGCTCCGTCAGGGCGCTGACAAAGAGCGGTCGGATCCGCCGTGCTTCCTCAAGGAGAGCCGGTTCTGCCCCGTCGAAAGGGTTTGGCCATTCGGTGCCGTCAGGCCAGAACGCAGCCGCATCGAGGAAGCGGGCGGTGACGCGGGTGACGGTCTGTTGATCCGGCATCCCGAGGGGCTCCACGAGGGTCATCAGCGCTGGTGTAGCGGCTGCGACCTCACGGCTCACCGCTGGGTGGCCGATCCAGCCGAGCGCCACCTTGCGCGCCAGCTTCTCGGCGCGGGCGTGGCGCCGTACAGTAGCTGGCACTGGCTGTGGACCGTATGGCCATGGCTCGCCAGCCATTTCGATGCGCAGTGCCTCCATCAGTTGGCGATGTTCCTCCTCGGTTCCCTCCGGGCCTTCGGCCTGCAGCATCAGGGCGACGAGGTCGCGGGCCCGGTACACGCGGAGTCGAAGCAGCGGCGGGGCTGTCGTAGCTTGTTCGTCTGCACGGAGCAGTAGCGCTTCAAGCTCGCGCCGACGCGCCGGTGTCAGGAAGATGCCCTTGTCCTCGCTACCGGACATCTTTCCTCGTTCTGGGGAGTTGGCCCACGTCGGTCTCGGGCGCAGCCATGACCCCAGTGTACCGATCGCAGGGCGGGAGACGGGCGGCTTTTCGAGATGGGGCCGGGTCGGGACGCCTGCGGCAGCCCCCTCACCGGCTCGCTCACCGTCGTCCGGCATCGGCCCGGTCGCAGAACGGAGCCCGACCCGATGCGACCTTAGGGAGCGGCCCTTATCCGGCGCTTATCTCCGCCTTATCCTGACTGCCCTAGACTCGTAGGCAAGACGGCCGCTCTGCTACCCCACGGCGGCCGTCATGCCGACCCTCGCTGCCGACCCCCTCTGGCGGCGAGGGTCTCTTATTCCTCAGACCCCGATCGCGCTGGCCACCTCGCGCCAAGCCCGATCTTCCTGGCCTTCGAGCCGCCGGAGGTACACGGTCGTCACCGCCAGAGAGGAGTGGTCCAGAAACGCGCTGACGTCCTCGATCGACTCGCCGGCATCCCTGCGAAGCTTGGCAGCGGTGTGTCGGAGCACATGGATGCCTGTCGGCGTCAGGCCCGCGGCTCGGAGGTAGCGGCGGAAGCGGGAGTAGAACGTCCCGCTCGTCACGCCGCCAGGTCGTGCCGCGGCTTGCCAGAGCGACTCCTCGGGCGCCATAGCCGAGAGCTCCTTGCCAACATCTGCAAGGGTGGTGCAGATCGCCACGAAGGCCGGGCCGGGGAGTTCGCGCCGACCCGTCTTGCCCCCTTTACCGCGATAACTGTAGAAGCAGGTCTCGCCCTCGAGACTGAGGTCCCCAGCCTTCAGGTTGATGACCTCGGAGCGCCGTCTGCCAGTCAGCACGAGCGTGAGGAGGATCGCCCGATCCCGCCGCCCCGCCGAGGCGTCGGGAACCACTGCGAGGAGCCGGCGAACCTCATCGGCGCCATACCCGCGGGCGACTGATTGGACGGCCCTCGGCCGCTCGATAGCGTCACACGGGTTGGCGACGACCAGGCCCATACGGATCACGAAGCGGTAGAAGGAGGAGAGGCAGGCGATCCTAGCGCCCACCGTTGTCGAGGAGGGCGTCCGGCCCGACTTGCCGATGCCATGGACCCAGGCGAGCACATCGGCGGGCTTGACTCGATCCGGCGTCTTGCCGAGATCGGTGAAGAACGGCCACAGCATCCGGCCGTAGGACTCGACAGTCCGTCTCGAGCCTGAGCGGTTGCCCTTCTCGACGAGGAACGCGTAGAGGGCCTGGTCCCAAGCGGATGGGTCTCCGCTGGCCAGAGCGGGGAGTGGTTGAGCGGTCATCGTAGGTGCCTCTGGGTGCGAGATGGTCGCTCACATGACTCACTCAGGCGCGCCCAGATAGCAACACGATGACCAAGTTGTGTGGGTCGAGGAGTCCTGGGCTTGACGTCCAGTTAGTCGTGACGTCTCGCGCCTCACTCCGTGCCGGGTGGAGGTGGCACCGACGGCCCGGAGATCGGATGATGTGGAAGTCTCCACTCCGTCATCCCGAAGGCAGGCCGTCATGCCCCGGTTGCAGGCCAAGAGCTTCGCCGTTCCCGACGATGTTCGAACTATGCCGAAGGTCCGGTTCGAGACCGTTGGCCTCGACGACGCCACCGTCGGCCACTGCAGTTTCGAGCCTGGGTGGCGCTGGTCGACCGAGATGGGCCCACTGGTCGGAAGCGCCTCGTGCCCGATCCGGCATCTCGGCTACTCGATGTCTGGCACCGTCCACGTGGTCATGGACGACGGGCAGACGCTCGACATCGGCCCGGACACGGTGTTCGATATCCCGCCGGGCCACGACAAGTGGGTCGTCGGCGACGAGCCCTGGGTCACGATCGAGTGGGGCGCCAGCGGGCGCGCCCTCGGCGCCGCCCTCCAGGAGGCCGGCGCACGATCCCTCGCGACGGTCCTCTTCACCGACATCGTCGACTCGACGGCCCGCCTCCAGTCGGTCGGCGACGCCGCCTGGCGAGACCTGCTCGCGGCCCACAACGCGCGCCTCCGCGAGCAGCTGAACGTCCATCGCGGACGCGAGGTGAAGACGACCGGCGACGGGCTCCTCGCGGTCTTCGACAGCCCGACCCGCGCCGCCCGGTGCGCGCTCGGCATGACGCGCTCCGTCCGGGCGATCGACCTCGAGATCCGCGGCGGCCTCCACACCGGGGAGATCGAGCTCGTCGGGGACGACGTGCGCGGCATTGCGGTGCACACGGCCGCGCGGATCATGGCGCTGGCCGGTCCGGGCGAGGTCCTCGTCTCGTCGACGACGGGTGGGCTCCTCGAGGGCTCAGGCATCGAGCTCGAGGATGCCGGCATACACGAGCTCAAGGGGCTCTCCGGCCCGCGTCAGGTGTTCCGACTCGTCGTGCCGCCGACGCCGTAGCGTCGTTGTTCCGGCGCGCCCGACGCCCCTCCTGGCGCGTCACGTTCTGATGTGACGTCCTGGTGGACGTGGCACCGCAGCCGGTTGGTCATTCTTGTTCAGGCCCCACACGATCGCGGCATAGTCGCGGCGCATCAGCGAGCCGACAGGCTCAACTGCTCGGTTCAGGAGCGTCGCCTGCCCGAGCGCCATACTCAGTCGAGCCGTAATGCGGACTCGGTCCAGCCTCCCTCCCAACCGCACTCTCGCCTACCCGACTCTCGACCTCTCGGGGCGGAGCGCCTCCTGTGGGGCCGTCCTAGGCTGGTTGGGGTAGCTGCGTGCCTGTCATGGCGGGACCGACCGCTTCGCTAGGGCCAGGGATGCCGCGTGAAGAACGCCTGCGCCCAACCAGACACGATGGCGCTGAGCAGGGCCAGGAGGATGACACCGATGATTGTCTCCGCCCAACTCAGCACCCCGACCGCGAGCAGGGCCAGCAGGATCGCGCCGATCACGATGGTGACGCGCCCTTGGCCCGTACGAACGAGCCAGCGTATGAGAGCGAAGACCCTTTGAAGCCAGTACACAAGACTCGTGAGCCGGTAGATGGTGTCGGGCGCGGGCAATAGGGGCCCGACGACAGGATTGGCCTGCGCGGCGTCGGCCTGGAGCCGTCCGAGCGTCATATCCAGGTGGTCCTGAGCCAACTGGAAGATCTGGCCGCGAAAGGGGCCACCGGCGTCGCGGATCGCATCCCGGACCGCATCCTGGCTGACGATCCCGACGTCCGGGACACGCAGCTGCGCCGGGCCGTCGTAGCGGGTGAGCGGTTCGGATAGGCGCCCGTACGCCTGCAGGAGCCAAACCTTCTCGCCCCGTAGGCGCCGCTGCATGGCAGCGTCGCTCGGGGTGCCTGCCCGGTGCTGCACCGCCAGGTTGGCGTAGTCCACGAGCCGGTTGCGGAACTCGACGACTTGCTCGTACTCGTCCATTCGTTGGCGGAACTGTAGCAACCGTTGGTGGGCTCCACTAGACGACCATCGCCTGCGGCCGTAAATGGCCGGCTGACGGCCTGCCCGATGGACAGCTCGATCCGACGCGCTCACCATGGCCCTGGGTGCCGTCCGGCACCGAAGCTGGGGTTGGGACATGGACCAACTGGGACACCTAATCGCCGAGGGTTTGCGTCGCCAGGGCATCGAGCGCGATAAGGCCGAGGAGGTAGCCCAAGGGGTGGCGGACGAGGTCCAGCGGGACTTTGCACGAGTGTCGCGGGAGTCGTGGGATGACTACGCCCGCCTGCTGGCCGGTCTCAAGTACCAGCTCGCCAACGGTGTGCCAATTCTGGCGCTGGGCCGACCGCGCATCTGTATCAAGGCAGCCACGCTCGCCAAGATTGACCTCTCAAAGCCGGTCACATGGAGTTGGGCGGTGATGAACAACAACGACCACGTGATGGTGTTCGCTCCATGACCAGGCCCTGGCTCGTACGGGCCAGTCGGGGTGGTTTCTTCCCGGCCTGGTCCGCCCCTTGGCCGGGAATGGTGGCGGCTATCCCCTCTCCAAGCCGACGGCAGTCAACCCTCGGGCGCACGTCAGGCGGCTCCTGACGAGGAGCAGCAGTACACTCGGTGCCCGACTGCGAGTGCTTGGAGGGCAGGTAGGTGCCAGAGCCGATCTCTGAGATCGCGTGGCGGTGTGAGGGTTACAGCGACATTCGGGTCTACGTTCGAGCTGAGGTGAAGGGCGACCCAGCAGCTATCGCGGCAGGCATTCGGATGGCTTCGGAGGCCAGCTACAGCGTCCTCGAGCTGAAGATGGCGTTGGCGAACTGGGCGGCGACCAACCGGCTTTCGCTTCGATTCATCGAAGGGCCTTCGCATGACGATCCGCTCGCCGAGCACCTTGGTATCTCTGTCTTTCCCGGCGGAGAGGTAGCCAGATAGCGCCGCCCGAAAAGCGGGGCTGGACGCCAAACCTGGCCGGACTCCTTGGGGGACGCATGAACCGCTCGGGCAGGTCATCCGGGCAGCCTCCGGCCCGAGCGCTTCTACACCATCACCCGATGGTGGAGGGAATGGGGGACATGGTCGGCGGCGCGGCGCCGCAAGATGGCAACCCGACCAGTCAAGGGGTTCGGCCCGGCCAGGACAGCAACAGGACTAGCGCCTTCGAACACCCTTACGGTTTCGGCCTTGCACGCTCTCGGTTCCCAGCTACTATGTACGCGTGGCTGCGTACGAGCCGACCCCGTTCCGGCGAGCGATCCTCCACGTGCTCGACCGTGCGGGCTCTGTTCCCATGACTCGTCTTCACAAGCTCCTTTACCTCGCTGACCTTGAGTTCTACCTCGACAACGGGCGCACCCTCACTGGCGCTCCCTGGGTCCGCCAGAAGTTCGGCCCGATGACGAAGGCGATGCTGCCGTCTCTGGCGAACATGGCCAGTCACGAGATCGAGGAAGAGCGGGTCTCCACCAAGAAGGGCCGACAAGTCCATCTCATAAAGAGGGGGCCGAGCCCGAGGTACGCAGCTGACCTGGGCATCGGTGAAACCGAAACGCTCGATCGCATCCTCGAAATGACCGCACGACTGAGCGACGACGAGGTGATAGCGCTCGCCTACTCCACCACTCCGATGCTGCTCATCGAGGCTGAAGAACGTCTCGAAGGCGTGAAGCTCCTTGACACTCCGATCGACTTTGGTCGGATGACTGAGCCGGCCGATCTTGATCCAGCTCAGGAGCTGAAGCCCAACTTCCAGGCGCGGGCAGCCGCCCAACGTGAAGCCATGGCAGCGATGGCTCCCTACGTCGAGCGGGCTCTCAGTGGCTCAAGGAGCTAGTGCTCCTCAACCAGGAGCCTCGGACTCGACGACCGTCGGGCCGGGTGACATCTATACTGTCGACCCTTCGAAGGTCCATCTGCCGTCCACTCAAGCTCAGCAGCCGCCGCGTGAGAATCGTTGGCTCCTTGTGGTGTCGTGCAAGGACGACTGCCGGCAGGCGTACTTTCACACCGTACTCGTCGTCCTGTTGACAGCCAAGCTGGACACGTACTGGGCGCCCCACGACGTGACGATTGAGAAGGGCAACGGCGGTGCCGAGCTCAAGTGCCTCGCGCAAGCTGACATGGTTTTCCCAATGCTGAAGAGCGATCTACTTGCAGGCACCCGCAAAGGCGGACTTCTCAAGGACACTCTGCGACAAGTTCGCGCCCACATCGGCAGTGCCGTTGGGCTCGATGCGTCCTCCGCGGTCCGAGGCGCGTAACTCAGAGGGTCGCCGACGGCGGGCTGGATCAAGCGGACGCGGGCCCCGCCAAGGGGGAGCTCGGCACAGTGCGCAACCGCGCCGTCGTTGGTTGGTTGGTGCAACTCACGTCCGTTGAGGGCACCAATGGGGCTCCAGGAGCGACCAGGTCATTCGCCAATCGGCCCGCCCGGCACGACACAGGAAACCAACCCAATGACCACGTAGTGGGGCGATCTCCGTACCTACCCGAGCGTCACTGCGTGCGCGCGGAGCGAGACGAGGGTCATCACCAGGTGGGCGGCCAGATAACCGCCTCGGCGATAACCGCGGCTTCGCATCGGGCGCGCTTGTCGG
>JBIOII010000067.1:0-10987 GCA_044449785.1 Candidatus Limnocylindrales bacterium | reverse complement strand
TTCCAGTAGGCGGTGGAGACCCCGGTGGCGAAGTTCGCGCCCTGGAGCGTGACGGTCGTTTCCGGGCTCGCTGCAGCGACCGTCGCCGGTGCGATCGAGGTAAGGACGGGCGGAAGGCTCGGTGGGATGAAGGCGTAGTTGACCGTGACCGGCGCCAGGTCCATGCCGTTGAACCGGTCGAGGTCGACGCAGCCAGAGATCCCAGGCACCGAGCCGCAGTCGTCGTACTGCCAGAACGTCCAGCTGTGCCCGCCCCAGTTGTTGGCCGGGACCGACATCTGCGGCACGAACCAGTGGGCGACCCACAGGACCGTGTAGCCCTGGTCGGCGAAGATCGTCGTGTCGCCCATGGCGTTGGCCCAGAAGCTCGGGCTCGTGTAGATCATCGGCCGGACCCCGAGCCTGGCAGCGACCTCGCCGAGCCACGCGCCGACCCACGCCTGGAGGTCCGGCGGGGCGAGCCCGCCCGTCTGCTCGAGGTCGAGGGCAGGGACGAGATCTCCGGGGAGGAGCCCGGCGTTCTGGATGAACCAGTCTGCCTCTAGGATCGCGTCGCCGGGCGCGCTCGACGGCGTGGCGAAGTGGTAGGCCGTCACCTTCATGCCGGCGGCACGCGCGCCCGCGTGGTTCGTGGCGTAGGTCGGATCAAGGTAGGTCTGGCCGAGGGTGACCCGCATGACTGCGAAGGACTTGCCCGCGGCGGCCACCTGCGGCCAGTCGATCGCCTGCTGGTACTGGCTGATGTCGATCCCCTCGGCGTAGGGGCTGGGCTGAACCACCGCCGGCTGGAAGAGGCCCGTGGCGGCGTAGACGGTGGCGACCCCGTAGCGGGCCATGATGCTCACGCCGTTCATGGCGACGATCGAGAACCACGTGTTGCCGGAGACACTCCCCGGGCAGGTCGCCGACCAGGAATCGCCCGGCACCGTGCCGCTGGTCGTGACGATGGCCCCCGTCGGGATCGTCACCACTGTCGACGCGGACATCACCGGCGCGGCGCGGAGCCGGACCGAGCAGGCCGCGGCGTAATCGGTTCCGGCCGCGGCGGCGCGGGGCACGACCGGAACGATGGCAAGCGCGAGGAGAAGCGCGGCGGCGGCCGGGAGCCAGGGTCGATGCTGGTGCACTTCCTTCCCCATCTGCGTCGGGCGGAGCGGCGGCGCGGCGCGGCCCGGATCGAGCCGAACGGCAGGGGAGCACGAGGCCCCGACCCCAAGGGAAGGCACCAGCCCTCGGAGCCTGACTCGATGCTACTTCAGGGAGGGCCGTGCTGTCTCCCGCGCCTGCGCCACTGGAGTCGAGGCTCGAGCCCGGTCAAATCCCATCGGGACGGACGACGGCGAATCCCTCCCGGTCCGCGGCCTGGGCGAGCCGGTCGTCCAGCGACACCAGCGGCAGGGTGGCCGGGTGATCCTCGGCTGCCACGATGGCGGCCGCGAGCTCCAGCGCGTCGGCGGTGCGGAGCGGGTGGACGCCCAGGAGCCGGATGGCGGTCTGTCGAACCACGGCGACCGGCTGCACCTCCTGCCAGGCGTTGGCCAGGGCTCCCCGGCGACCCAGCGCCGCGGTCATGGCGTGAGTCGACAGACTCCCTTCCCGTTCCAGACGCGCGAGCGCCGGCACACACTCGATCCCGGTCGCCCACCGTGCGACGATCCCTGGATCACGCTCGAGCTCTGCCATGGCGGCCTCGCTCGCCGCCTCCTCCACGAGGAGCGGCACGAGGGCCGAGCTGTCCCAAAACCTCACCGGCCTGCCTCGCGCTCGGCAAGAACAGCCGCGACGCCGCTCGCGCCCGGCGCCAGCGAAGGGGCCGGCAGCCGCAGGAGGTCGAGGGGGACCGGACCACCGGCCGGCCGGATGATCCCTGCCCGTTCGAGCCGGCGCAGTCGACCGGTCGGGTCCGCCATGCCGGTGACCGGCTCGAGACGAGCGACCGGCACCCCCCGATCGAGGATCAGGATGCTCTCTCCGCCCCGGACTCGATCGATGAGCGCGCTCAGGCCATTCTTGGCCTCGTCCCGGCCGCCGGGATGACCAGCAGACCGCGGTCCTACTTCAGGTCGTGACCGCTGACGGGCTCAATGCGGACGGCGGCGCCAGCCGCAGTCGGGATCAACGGAACGCCCGCGGCGCGAAAGCCGGCGTCCGTCGCCAGGGCGGCGTCGAGCCCGCCGCGCTCGATGACCGCGAAGCTGAGCCGATCGACGAACGAGATGCTAGAGGGCAGAGACTCGCGGTATTGGGCCTGGATGCGCCGGTGCAGCTCGGGCGCGACCGCGACGATCTCCACGATCGGCAGGATGTCGTCGAGCAGGGTGATCGCGCCATCGATGCCGAACCGTCGCCGGACGACCGCGAGCGACTCGGCGACGACGCAGCCGTGGGTCACGAGGTCGTCGTCGGAGAGTCCGGCGAACGCGGTCCGCACCGCCGGATGCCGCGGGTCGGCCCGGTCAAGCAGCGCGATGAGGGCGCTCGTGTCGACGAAGACGCGAGTCACCAGTTGATCTCGCCTGCGATGTCGTCGTGGCGGGCGGAGACGTCACCGGTTCCGGAGTCGAAACGGCCCGCGGCCGAGAGCGCGCGCTCGAAGGCGTCGTGACGGGAAGTCACGCCCCCGGGAACCACGCGATCGACCGCGTCGCGGACCAAGGCTGCGATGGGGACCCCTCTCCTCCGGGCCTCCGCGCGGAGGCGCCGCATCTGGTCCTCGGTCAGTGAGATCTGCGTTCGAACCATGAGCGTATGATAACAGGAGCGCCTGAACGATATCGCCTTCCGCGCTACGGCAGCACCTCGAAGCGGCCGCCGGCGAGCGGCCGAAGGACATCGAAGTGCCGGTGGTCGAGGGTCACGATCGTCCGCGTCCTGTAGAGTGCGGCGAGGACCACGTTGGAGGCGTCGGCGACACCGATCCGCTGGTCGGCGTAGCGCTCGATGACGTCGCGGGCGTCCCTGAGTCCCTCGGCGTCGATCGCCGCCAGGTCCCATGCGCCGCCGGCCAGCTCGGCCAGGACCGCGAGCTCGGCCGCGACGCCAAGCCGTGAGGTGACGAGGTAGTCGAGCTCGGCGACGACGTACGGCGACACGACGAGCGGCTCGTCGGTGTCGTCGATCACAGCAGCCACCGCCCGGTGGTCGGGTTCGTCGCTGTCGAAGTACGCGAGAAGGGCGCTCGTGTCGATGATCACCGGTCGCCGAATCCCGACAGGTGGTCGGAGGCCTGGCGTGCGATCGGTGCGCCGCTCGCGAACAGGGCTCCGTGGGGACGTGGTCGTTCGTCGCCCACCGCGCTCCGGATCGAGTCCCTGATGACCTCGGCCTCCGAAAGGCCGCGCCGTCGGGCGACACGTCTGATCGCGGACTTCAGCTCAGGGGGCAGGTAGACGGTGGTCTTGTCCATTCACGTATGGTACCACCGCTGGCGCCGCTAGCCGTCCGCGACACGTGACGCCGGCGCCGCCGCTACCCGCGCGGGCTCACGGCGGGCGATCGAGGCAATGGCGCGCCCGACAGGTGTTGGGCACGCGCTAACAGCCTATCGGATGCCGATCGAGGGCCGCGATGAGTGGATCGCCGCCGTTGAGCGATTGGCATGAGAGGCGGTCACCTCCGCGGTGCTCTCTCGCGGCTACCGACGCCGCGCCAGATTGACGTCCTCACTGCCTACGTCGCTGCGCGTGGGTCCGTCTCGGACGCGGCAGCACAGGTAGGCATTCAGCCCAGCACAGCGAAGCGCCACCTCGCTGACTTGCGTGCGAAGTCCGGGCTCACGACCGTAGAGCTGATCTACGCGGGACGGGCTGCCGGTTGGCTCGTTGTCCCGACTTTGGAGCCAGGCCAAACCCACATGTCTTGACCGGTGGACGGCCCTTGGCACCGAGCCAATCCGAACATGCGGTCGCCGTCGACGAACGCTGATGGCTCTCGTCCCACGCACCGCTGTCAGGTCTAGCATTCCTGTAATGTACCTGTTAGCGTAGCTGTACCACCCGCCTGACCGACCCTGTGAGTGAGGACTTGATGTGGCCCTGATGACGCTCAGGGAAGCCGCCCGGCAGCTGGGGATCACCGCCGACACGTTGCGTGCTCAGATCAGGAGAGACCGACTGCGTGCGGACAAGCTCGGACGGGACTGGCTGGTCGAGGGGGCTGAGGTGAGGCGATACCGCCGTGATTCGCTCGGGCGCCCCGGGCGCCGCACCAAGCGCCGGGCCGTCGGCGGCTCGTGATGACCTCAGTACTTCGCGGCGCGATCCCCGGAACTGTCCACATCGGAATCCAACTCGTCCACGCCGACCACGATTTCGTGGATGAGTTGACGCGAGTTCGTGGGGAAACTGCTACCTCTGCGCACGCCGCGCCTCCAAGATCCAATAGCGCGATGCCGACGTCGCGAGACCGGGTGTCTCGGGGTCGCCCAGCCACCGTCGGGCTGGCCGTACAGCAGTGCCAACATGATGGAGTGCGCTGGGTTTGAACGCGCAGTTGCGCCTCGTCGATCTTCCGCTCGATCGCCTGAGTGCGGCACCCTTCTTGGTGCCGTTCCTCAAGTGGCCGGGCGGCAAGTCGCACGAGGTGCCAGCCATCGCCGCGGCGGCGCCCGCGCTGACAGGACGGTATGTCGATCCATTCGTCGGGGGCGGGTCCGTGCTCCTCGCGGTTCCCGAGGATGTCGAGGCGTGGGCGAATGACGCCGCCGAAGACCTCGTCAACCTCTATCGAGCAGCCGCCGAGCAACGCGGGGTGTTTCGCGACGTGGTTTCGGGCGTCGCTCGTGCTTGGGACGAACTCGGGTCGCTCAATGATCTCTATCGGCGCCTCGCCGACTCGTTCCTTTGCGGGACCTCGGGCCAGGCCACGGTATTGACGGCCGACAGCCGGCGAGCGTTCGAGGGCATCCTCGATCTGGCCGGTCCGGGACTCGACCACGCATTCACCACCCGGCTCGCCAAGGATCTGCCTGCCAAGTTCGAGCGCATGCGGCGCATCCAAATTGCGGTCCGCCAGACGCTCAGCCCCAAAGATCTGCTGGCCAACGTCGAGGGAGCCGTTCGAGCAGCCTTCTACATGTCGATCCGGGCTCGGTACAACCGCGCGCGCCTCTTGGGGAGCAGAGACGAGATCCGCCTCGCTGATTTCTTCTTCATCCGGGAGTTCGCCTACGCCGCGATGTTTCGCTTCAACTCCCGTGGGGAGTTCAACGTTCCTTACGGTGGGATCAGCTACAACCGAAAGTCGCTCACCGACAAGGTTGGCACGCTCTTCGGCCCTGACATGTTGGCGCGCCTGCAGAACACGACCTGGCGTTGCACCGACTTCGAGCTCTTCCTCCGCGAAGCCGCACCGGCCCGGGCCGATTTCGTGTTTATCGACCCGCCCTACGACAGCGACTTCAGCGAGTACGACAACCTCGCCTTCGGCAGCCGAGACCAGGAACGGCTTGAGCGGGTCCTCGAAGGCCTGTCGGCCAACGTCATGATCGTCATCAAGAACACGCCCATGATCCGAGGTCTTTACCGGTCGGATCGTTGGCGGGTGACCGAAGCCGACAAGACCTACATGTGGACGATCAAGTCGCGCAACGACCGCGCCGCGACGCACCTTACGATTACGAACTACTAGGGACTGGGCTTCTTGGGCCCGGTCCGGGCCTATGCGTGAGGCGTTGCATTGCCCGTCTACGGTCAGGACGACCTAGTGGTTCCCATCCTCGACCTGCTCGCCCAAGCCCCGAGCGGGCTGACAACGACGGACTTGATCCGGATGTTATGGGAACGGCTAGATCCGACGGGTGAGAACGCGGAGCCGAGTCCGTCCCGACCAGGAGAGCGCAAGTTCGATCAGATCGTTCGCAATACGACCGGTCCGGAGCGCCACAGGTTGACGGGGCTGGTGGAGTACGGCGGACCCGGCCAACCCATGACGATCACCGAGGCGGGAAGGCAGCGTCTTGCCGCATCACGAGCATCGGGCGAGTGGAGGGGCTTCGAGGCCCCGGCCCGCAGTGATGGGACCGAGCACTCAATTGCCGGGGGTTCCGAGGGCGCCCCGCTGGGGGGGCGCCGCGAGTCTCGCCGGCCGCACGGCCGGGCCCAAGCCACGGGCTTCGGTGCGCCATATCGGCCGGTCGACGCGTCGGCCTCAGCCACGCCGCGCGTCCCATTCACAGTAGACCCAGACGTTCTCGACCGCGGCACCACCGAACACAAGAGGGCGCAGACGGCTGTTTCGGAGGCACTCCTGGCGCATGGCATCGAACCTCTATCGCCGAGCGGCGGCGACCCTGATTTCGACATTGGCTGGCGAATCGGGGAGGCATGGTTTGTTGCTGAGGTCAAGAGCCTGACAGTGGCCAATGAAGCAACCCAAGTTCGACTTGGCATTGCTCAACTCCTCGAATATCGACACGTGCTTGCGCGGCGGCACCCGACCGTACGGGCCGTGCTGGTTCTTGAGCGGCAACCCGACATGGCTAGATGGTCGGACCTTCTTGAGAGTCTCGAGATCGACGTGGTCTGGCAGGAGACGCTTGAGGCGCATCTCGATCGGCTCATGGAGACGGGAGGATGAATCGACGGACCTCTCGCACAGGCTGAACCGGTCCGGCTCCTCTAGCACGCTACGCAGGGTCGGAGTCCGTCCGCGAGCGCGACTGGCGTCCCACGGGTGCTTTGGTCTCAGACGTGATCGAACACGTCGCGAAGGGCGATGGCCACCCGCCTCTCCTCGACGCCGCTCCGACACATCCGTCTGATCCGTCGGGCGGCGCCCCCGGCGTGCCGTACCTCGATATCCGCTCGGGTTGCTGCCGCGATCTCGCAGACCTCGTGGAGTGACCCATCCGTCGATCGAGTCTGAGTCCAGCATCGATGGTGGCCGGCGTGAGGTGAGGTGCGGCGCCAGACATTTCCAACGACTCCCACTCGGCCGAGGTCCTCGTGCATATCCCGCCATGTCGCATATCTCGAGCCCGGCTCGAGGGCCATCGCCTTTTCGATGCGGTCAGCGAGGCGCCTCGATGCGTGCGGAGCTAGGTCCCGAACGCGCTCGTACTGGCCGGACGGAACGAGGTCCCTCAGCTCGTCACGCGATGGTCGATCGAACGGCCACGCGCCCGTGAGCAGTCGATAGGCCGTCACGCCCATGGAGTAGATGTCGGAAGCGACCGTGCCTCGCCCCGTCGACCACATCTCCGGGGCAATCGTGTAGGGGCTGCCTTCGGCTGGAGCTGTTCCATCCCGATCCATCTGGTAGGCCAACCCAAAGTCGCCCAACAAGGCGAACTCAGGTGTGTCGAGGAAGATGTTGTCGGGCTTGATGTCGCGGTGGAGCAGCCCACGGTCGTGGCAGGCGCCGAGCCCGACCAACGCCTGGCGGATCCAGCTCACAACGGTATCGGCGGGCAGCCCCAGAGGGTTCGCTTTGCGGAAACCCTCCGCCGATCCCATCTGGGCAATCCGCGCTGCGATGTACGGGATATCGTCATATGTGTCGGCGTTGTAGACCCGCAGCACGTGCTCGCCTTCGAGCGCCGTCAGGATCGTGGCCTCCCCATACACGTGAATGGTCGAGGATCCAGGCCGGAACGTCTTGAGGGCGACCAATTGCTGCTGATGCGTGTCGCGGGCCTTCCAGACGTCGTTCGCGCCCTCGCCAAGTTTGCCGATTATCTCGTAGCGATTCGCGAACGTTGTCCCGATCATTCAACCAGTGTAAGGAGGATGGGGTGACGGTCTGGGGGATGGCGGTGAGGATCGATCACGGAAATCCCGTCGTGGTTGGGGTTGAGCTGACGGGATCGCGAGCCGCGCCGACGGGCCGGCAGGTCTTCTTGCACCGATGCGAACCGACCGACCGGGCTCGGGCTCTCATGCTCTTGGCCAACGACCTCGACCACGAGCTCGGCAAGCTGCCTCCGACCGTTGTCGTCGTCCGAGCGATGGACTGGTTCCAGGCCCGACGCGAGAACGTGACCCGGCCTCGGATCCAAGCGGAAGGGGTCTTGATCGCTGTGGCGCGTCGAGTGGTGCCTGTAGTCACAGCCTCGTCGGGCCGGGAGATCGCGGACCTCTGTGGTGTCTCGAAGGCGGCGATCGAAGCGGAGGCTACCAGTCTGCTTGGCGACCTGGATGGAGACGCGGCCGTGGCAGGGCTGGGCGCATTGGCTCTCGCGGAGCGTCCCTGATCGGGCGCGGTTACGAGGCGACTACCAGCTCCCGCAGTGCGCGGATCTCGTCGCCCAACTCCTTGCGGCAGCTCGCCAGTCCATTTGGCTCGGCGATGACTGCGGCACCGACCACGCGGACGGCGCCGGCTGCGCGAGCCCGTCTCGCCGTGCTGGTCAGCTGCGCTCCCGATGCAAGGACGCCTTCAATCACCAAGACCGTCCCATGGGCGCCGTTCTGCGCCCAGAGCGCGACCGGCGACTTGGTCATGCCGACCACGAGCCCGGCAAGTTGATGGCCGAGCGGTGATGCGCCGGTGATCATCGCCGCTCCGGTATCTGCAGCCACGGCGGCAAGTTGGACGGTCAGATCCTTGAGCCGAGCGGGATCGGTCAACGAGTCCTCGAGCTCCCGGCCGGCCCGACGGATCGCCTCGATCCAGCTGTCGTCCGGTCGTCGCTGTCCAGCGGGCTCTCCGAGCACCTGCTCCATCGATCCCTCGCACTTGGAGACCGGTTATAGACCTGTGTCTAATCCTCGTCTATCGTAGTCGGGACCATGGCCGAAAGCAATGTCGTGCTCAGTCCCGAGGCGAAACTCACGTCGTGCGGAGAGCGATCAATCACAATCGGTCTCCCTGGTCCCTTGAACGAGCGTCTCGACAGACTTGTTGAGCTTGCGGACGACGAGGGCGCCCGCACGAACAGGAAGGAGCTCGTGGCAGCTCTGGTGCTTGCAGCCCCGGAGTCGGCAACCGAGCTCGCCGATGCTGTGGTCGCGCTTCGCAAGGCGAAAGCCCGCGACGCAGCGGTCTCCGGAGATCTGGCGTCCGTCCTCGAGTTTCGACGACATCAACCTGGGCCTCGACCGAGGGCCGCCTCTAGGCGCTGAGCGCCCACACGTCGAGACGGCTAGGCTCGCGGGCCGCCTCCCTGGCCCTTCAGGCTTAGCACCGCAGTCGAATAGACCGCATCGCCCCCGCCACTCACGCTCAACACGATGTCGAAGGGCGTGCAATCGAGCGTCACCAGCGTCGCTAGCGGCACTGCCGACCGGGGGTACCCACTCGCGGGTTCCGCCCTTGTGGTAGACCGCGCCTCCCAAGTGTGTGTACGCGGCCGGGTTTCGCGAGAAATGCCGGTCGCTATCGCTTGGGCAGGTCGCCTGAATGCCGGCGCAGCACCCGCTCGAGTTCCTCTTCCGAGAGCCCACGGCCAAGTTCACGCCGTGACCGCTCCTCGGCCCGCGATGAAGGCGATCCGGAGTCGGCGGTTGAGCGCACTGCGCCGGCTGGCGGTGCCAGTCGGCTTGCGCGGTGGCTGGTCCATGCGGGCATTCTCGCCCTTCGTCGATTACAAGACGATCCCGGTCGTGCGGTCCTCAGCCGAATCGAATGGTGATACGCCGTCCCCTGAAGTCGGCGACGAGGTCCTTTGGCCCCGCCTCCTCGAGGCGGCCTCCGAGGTCAACCACGTAGGCCGCCAGGGTCGCGACGTAGACGGCCCGCTCGGCGCCCCGGTAGCTCGCGGTGAGCTCAGTCACGACCATCGCCGCCAGCGTCGAGGTATCCCGGAGCGCGGCACGAATGGCCTGATCGCGGGGATCGGCCGACGGGGCGTCCTGCATAGAACAGATGTTCTCATAGTCGCACGACGCACGGACGGCCGCGTTCGCATGACCACGGCTGGATCGCCCACGGGTGCCACGCTTGGCCCACGCGCCGCGACGAGTGAGCCCACGGCCATGGACGCCACCCAACAAGAAAGGGCCCTGGGTTCGCGCCCAGGGCCCGAGGGTCGCCGATGGCGGCGGCGCTATCCGGCGTCGCCCTGGGAACCAGCCTCCGGAGCGACCTCCTGGTGCCCGCGCGGAGCCTGCGTCAGGATCGGCTCAGGCTTCGCCACCCGAGCCTTCTTGGCCGTCTTGCCGCTGGCTACCTTGGGCGCGGTGACCGCGGCTGGTTCCGACTCGGGCTTCGCCACCTCGGTGGAAACCCCGGTGTCGGCGGCCTTGAGGGCGAGAGCCGCCTTGCGCAGCGCCTTCGTGTACTGGTTCCAGTGGGGCTTGCACATCCGGCCGAGGCCGCCCTTCTGGCTCGGCTGGGCGGGGAAGTCGCCGACGGGCGCCTCGTGCGCCTCGATCCCGAACTTCGCCGATCCGATGCATTTCCGCATGTCCGCCACGTCCGTCGTCCTTTCGCTCGCCGCCGCTCATGTGGCGTTCGGCAACCCATCCATCACTCGGCGGGCACGAAGAAGCAAGGCCTTCGTCGACATGTCTAACCGCGGGGGTGCCCGGGTCCCGCCCCGCCGAGACGGCCAATCGCTCCTCCGGAGGCGTCCCTCATGAGCCTCCGTCCCTGTCTGGCCTGTGGGGTGCTCTGCGACGGCTCCCGCTGCGCGACTTGCCGGTGTGCCCGCGACCGACGACGCGGCAGTGCCGCGGCCCGAGGATACGACGGGACGTGGCGAGGGCTGCGTGCCGAGCACCTCGCGCTGGAGCCGGACTGCGCCTGCGGCTGCGGGCAGCCCGCCACCGACGTTGACCACATCCTGCCGCGACGGCTAGGCGGCTCGGACGACCACGCCAACCTTCAGTCGCTCGCGCATGGCCACCACAGCCGCAAGACAGTGCTGCACGACGGCGGCTTCGGACATTCTCCCCGGATTGGCATTTCCGAAACGCCGCAGACCATGGCGTCCTCCTTCGCACGCGCGGAACGGTTTCGCGATTCTGGGAGATGCCGACCGTGACCGAGGTCGGGACCCCCTGGCGCAGCCGCATCGTCGGCTCGGGCGACGAGGACCCCGCCGGGC
>JBIOII010000066.1:0-11163 GCA_044449785.1 Candidatus Limnocylindrales bacterium | reverse complement strand
GCCCGAGCCGCCAGCCAGACCTTGCGCAGGCCGTCCTGACCGGCCACCGCCGCGATCTCGCGCGCCACTTCGAGCGTGGCGCCGTAGAGATAGCCGTCGGTCGCCGAGCTGGGCTCGCCCGCGAGGATCCAGTTGTTGAGCGGAATGGCGGACCCCAGCAGCCGGTCGGTGAGCACCGGGGCGTGGTCGGTGTAACCGAGCGCATTTACGACCTGCTCGGCGTAGTAGGACGCGAAACCCTCCTGGATCCATCGGTCGGCCACGAGGGCGCTGTTGAACCACATGTGCGCCATCTCATGGAGGATCACGAACGGATCCGCGAAGTAAGAGACCTGGATCCCGCCGCTGGCCTCGTCGTAGGAGCCGCTGAAGCCGACGGTCTCCTGGGTCGACGCCTCTTCGACGGTGAAGGTCGTGACGATCGGATCGCCCAGTCCGATCATCTGGCTCAAGAGCGGATAGCCGGCCCGCATCACCCGCTCGACCTGGTCGGCCCAGCCCGGGTCGTCCACCCAGTACCGCAGGCTTACGCGGAGCGGCCCGATCGCCACCGACCGGGCCCTGAAGTCCGATGCGGGCACGGGCTGGACGGCCGTGAACCAGGCATTGAGTTCCGTCGAGTCGTCGAGAACCCCGGACGAGAACACGACCTCACCCGAGCCGAAGAGCGACCGTGTCAGGCCACCGAACTCTTCCTGGACGGTGAAGCCGGACGGGAAGACAACGGTGACCGAGCTGCCCGGCGTACCCGGACTGCCGAAGGCCGAGACCGGGAACGACATCAGGTTGCTCCCGATGCGCAGGTCGCGGTCGGTAGAGCCGCCGTTGTCGATGAGATCGAAATACAGCTCGAATGTGGTGCTCTGGTTCGCATAGAGCCGCTGGCCGAACTCGACGAAGACGACCACTCCCGAGCTGGTCACCGATTCGACCGAGACGAGAAGCTGCTGGCCGCCCGCGTCCCGAGCGCCGAAGCCGGTGGACGAGGCCGGCAGCGTCATCTGGACCCTGTCGTAGAAGTACTGGCGGGTGCCACTGTCGAGCGCGTGCGAGGTGACGGTGACGTCCGCCAGAACGTGGACCCGTGCGGCCATGGGATCGGCCGTCCAGGTCGTGTCGGAGATGAAGCTCAGGTCGGTTTGAGCGGCCGCGGCCCGGGGAGGTGCAGCCGCCTGGGACAGCGACGCCGCCGCCGCCAGAACGACTGCGCACGCCAGAATCCGCAAGGCCCGGTGCCAGACGCCACCGATCACCCTAAATCACCCGGTAGACTGCCGAGACGGCCCGACGGATAGCCACTCGAGCCGTCGTCGCACGTGGCCCTTTTCCACATAACCCTCAGTCGCTCGTCTCCCCGAAGGCGAGTTGCGAGCCCGAGCTGGACAGGGCCGGATCCCTCTCGGGCTCTGCGACATCCAGCCCGATGACCTGAACGTCAAGCCCGTCGCGCGGCTGGCTCGCTCTGACCCGGGCGCCGGCGCGTGCCTGGCGTTCGTGCGGCCGCTCCACCGTGGAGCCGCTGCGGATGACCCGCGAAACGAAGTCCGCTGCCCGCACGCCCTCCCCCACCAGGACGTTCCGCCCGATGCGAACGCCCCGAGGGATTACCGCGCGCTTGCCCACGACGGTTATGCCCGTATTCAGACGGCTCGGCTCCCGGCGGTTCACGGTGTCGTAGTCGGTCCCCTCGCCGACGATGGCGCCTGGACCGACGGCCACCTCCTTGTCGAGGATGGCCCGATCGACCACCGCGCCCGACCGGATCACGGAGTCGAACAGGACGATCGAATCTCGGACCACAGCGCCGACATCCACGACGACGCCCGGCGAGAGAACCGAGTTCACGACCGAGCCATTGATTACGCAGCCGTGGCTGATGAGGCTCCGGTGGACCTGCGCCGTCGCGCCGATCTTGGCCGGGGCGCGTTCCTCGGACCGGGTGTGGATGACCCACTCGCGGTCGTAGAGGTCCAGCTCGGGCGCGTCGGAGAGCAGCGCCAGATTTGCCTCCCAGTAGGACTGGACCGTTCCCACGTCCTGCCAGTAGCCGTCGAAGTGGTAGCCGTAGACCCGCGCACCGCCTTCGATCATGGCCGGGATCACGTCGTGGCCGAAATCGGCCCGGGTATCGCTCAACCACTGATGCAGGGCCCGCTTGGAGAAGACGTAGACGCCCATGCTGGCGAGGTCCGACTTCGGCTGGCGCGGCTTCTCGTGCCACTCAACCACGCGATCGCTGTCGTCGAGGGCGAGGATGCCCATCCGGCTCGCGTCGGCCAGCGGGACCCGTCGAACGGCGATCGTCACGTCGGCCCGGTGGCGCCGGTGGGCGGCCACGAACGGCTGGTAGTCCATCTTGTAGATGTGGTCGCCCGCGAGCACCAGAATCGTGTCGCCCGGGGCCTGCTCGATGACGTTGAGGTTCTGGAGAACCGCGTCCGCCGTGCCGCGATACCACTCGGCCACGCGACCTCGGGCGATGTACGGCTGGAGCATCCTGACGCCGCCGTAGTTGCGGTCCAGGTCCCACGGCCGGCCCATGCCGATGTGGTCGTTGAGGGAGCGGGGGTTGTACTGGGTCAGCACGACGACGTTGTCGATGTCCGAGTTGACGCAGTTCGAGAGAGCGAAGTCGATGATCCGATACTTGCCGCCGAACGGCACCGCCGGCTTGGCGCGAAGCGACGACAGAATGGAGAGCCTCTCGCCCTCGCCGCCGGCGAGTATCACCGCCAGAGTTCGCTTCATCGCGCGTCCTCTCGGTTCGGACCCGGGTCTGACCAGGCTGAGTCGATGCTAGCACCACGCCGCCACCTCCGATATCGGGACGGCTACCGGCCTCGGGGTGGGATACGACCGCGTGTCGGCCGGGGCGGGAGGTTCCGCGAGAGTGGCTAGAGGAAGAGCCTCGGGTTCATGAACGTGCCGTTGACGCGCACCGCCCAGTGCAGGTGGCAGCCCGAGGAATGCCCGGTCGTGTTCTCGGTGCCGACCAGCTGACCCGACGCGACCGGAGCCCCGACGTATATGCCGGCCGGCGCCCTGGCCGTCATGTGCGCGTACCAGGTGACCATGCTCGTCGAGTGGGCGATGATCACCAGCCATGCCTGCGGCGGGGCGTCGTACGGGTTGTAGCCGACGAAGACGACGACTCCGGCCCCGGCTGAGTAAACCGGCGTGAGGCACGGTGCGGCGATGTCGATGCCCTGATGGAAGTGGGCACAGCTGCCGACACGCGGCTCCGAAAGAACGCCGGTGCAACCGAACTCCTGAGTGACAATTCCGCCCATCGGCCATTTCAGCGTGCCGCTGTACTGTGACGGGATCTTGCCCTGGCTGCCCTGGTCCTTGACGAGCCCGTCGATCTTGTTGCCGAGTTCGTCGAGTGCCTGACCGTTAGATTGGATCGCGGCGGCGAGGGCCGTCTTGTTGCTCTCGAGCTTTGCCGCGGCCGCCTTCTGCTGCGCGAGCTGGGTCTGGAGTTCGGCCTTGAGCGATGCCAGCTGTGCCTGAGCGGCCGAGAGCTGGTCCTGCTCGGTGCTGAGTTCCTGCCCCTGAATGCCGACCTCATTCTTGAGCTGCTCGTTGGCGTCGCTGGCCACCTGGACGTTCTGCTTCATCTCCGAGAGGGTTACCTGGTCGCGCTGTATCTCGTCGGCGAGCGCCTTGTCCGCCTGTGCCAGATCGCCGTAGTAGGAGACGTCCGCGAGGGCGTCCGTCAGCGAATGAGCGGTCAGGAGCTGCTGGAGCAGAGGGGTCTGGTCGGTTTCATAAGCGCCGACCAGCCTGCTGGCCAGGATTTGCTGTCGCGTATCGAGCTCGGCCTGCTTGGCGTTCTGCTCGTTGGTGAGCTGAGCCAGCCTGGTGGCGAACAAGACCTGTTCGGACGCGAGATTGTCGTATTGCGCCTGCACGCCGGTCATGCGGGTCTGGAGCGCGTCCATCTCCGCCTGGGCCTCGTCGATCGACGTCCGCACTCCGGCCAGGTTCTGCTGAGTCGTCGAGATCTGGCTCTGAAGCGTGCTCTGCTCAGTAGTCAGCTTTGCGAGCTGTGCCTTCTGGTCGGCGATCTGCTTGGCGAGGCGCTGCTGCTCGGCAATGGCGTCGGAGAGGGCGTCGGCCTTGACCGGCGCGGGCGGGCCGGGCAGGAGGAGGGTCGGCGCAAGCAGCGCGACTCCGAGGAGAAGCTGAACCAGCCGCCGGCGAAGCGGGCGACGTCCATTGGCGCGGCTGTCGTGCGAGGCGGTCATCGTGCGAGCAAGCTCCGTTGCGCGCGCTCCGCTATCGAGCGCGTTGTGCGGTTACGCCCGCCGGTCTGACGCCGTCCTTTGGAAGGGCACAACCTCAGGGCGACTCCGGCTGCTGGCGATGATAGCACTCCAAATAGAACGCGCGGCCGCCGGAGCCACGAATACCGTGAGGCGTCCTAAGGTCCCTCCCTTGTGCGGTACGGTCGAGTGGGGTGCAGACGGCGCCGGCGGTCGCATGCTGATCGCGGCCGCTCGCAAGACCTGCCTGAAGGATGCTAGCCTCTGTCTTGGCACGGCCCCGATCGCTCGCTCTAGCAGCTGTTGCATCGTCACTCCCGAAACCCGTCCACGCCGTCGGCTCGGCACCCTCACGAGGGAAAGAGGCTCCCAACCATGCCGCTCTTCGGTCCCCCCAACATCTCTCAGTTGGAGGCCAAAAGAGACGCCCAAGGCCTGATCAAGGCACTCGCATTCAAGGACGCCGCAATCCGCCTCGCAGCCGTGGAGGCGCTGACGCCGTTCAAGGATCCGGCGGCCGTGGAACCTCTGGCCGGGCTCCTGCGCGACGAGTCTCCGGCCATCCGGCGAGCCGCCGTTACCGCTCTGGCCGCTCGCGGCGGGTTCCGCGTCGTGGAGCCGCTCGTGAGCGCTCTCGAGGACCGCGATCCCGACGTCCGGGCGACGGCAGCCACGGCCGTATATCGCCGGCTGATGGCCGACCCGGACCAGGAGACGCGGCGAGCTACGGCCGCGGCCCTGGGCCGGATCCGCGACGCGAGTGCCGTCGATCCGCTGGTCAAGGCCCTGATGGATGCGGACGAGGGCGTCCGGGTAGCCTGCGTCAAGGCCCTGCAGGCGATCGGGGACGTGCGGGCGGTGCCGCCGCTGATCGTCGTCCTGGCCCACGAACAGGTCCGCCAGAAGTCGACCGGGCACTCCAGCCCGGCAGTGGAGCGTGCCGCTTCGCAGGCTCTGGATACGCTGTGCGACGCGACTGCCATCGAGCCGCTGCAGGCCGCGCTTGGGCACGACGACACCGAGGTCAGGGAGCTGGCCGTGCGGAGGCTGGCTCGCATCGATTCCCCGGCGGTCGCCGACTCCCTCACTGCATCGCTCAAGGACAAGGATGCGTCCATCCGTCGGGCTGCAGCTCGCGGCCTGTCCGAGATCGGCTGGAAGGCCCCAAACGACGAGACCGGTGCCCGCTACTGGGTCGCGTTGCGCGAGTGGCGCCATGCCGGAGAATGCGGCAAATCGGCGATCCCGTTCCTAGTGACAGCGTTCGAGAACGAGGACGCGCTGGAGCGGGCCGAGATCGCCGCAGCGCTGGCCCACCTCGGCTGGGAACCGACCGACGCCAACGCCTCTGCCGCCAACTTCTGGGCCGCCCAGTCCCGGTGGGACAAATGCATCGAGATGGGCGAACCTTCCATCGCGGCCCTCGATTCCATATTGCGCAGCGGCCCCAAGTGGCGCCAGCGTGTTGGCGCAGCCGGGGCTCTGGCGACGCTGGACGCGCCTCGGAGCGCACCGTTCGCGCGCCTCGACCTGGTTCAGCAGGCACTCGCGATCCTCGATGGCGAGGGCACCGACGACGAGAAGCACGAAGCCTTCGACAAGCTGCTGTCCGAGCAGAGCCAGTTCGACCCGGCCACCGGCGAGAGCGTCGAATGGTGTGCCTGCGGTTACCCCGCGTCCAAGGTGCGAGTGGACGGGCTCCGAGAGCCCCTGGCCGACCTGCTCGGCTTTGAGACGAGCTCGACGAGTGCCACTACCTACTACTGCCCGAGCTGCGACACCCGCCGGTCGACCGCCTCGGGCTGACGCCGGGAAGCCCCGCCGGCGCCGAACTGCCGCTCCGGTCGCTCTAGGAAGCCGCCGGTAGCAGCGCCGCCCAAATGACCCCGGCGATCAGGAACGGCCCGAAAGGTATGTAGCTCTTGAGGGTCACACGCCGGGCGACAAGCAGCACGACTATGACGACCCCGGCCAGGAGCGCGCCCGAAAAGACCGACAGGACTATCCGAATCAGCCCCAGGAGCAGCCCCGCGCCGACCAGGAACTTGACGTCGCCGCCGCCGAATGCCCCCTCTCCGAACGGCAATGATGCGGCCCACATCAAACCGGGCACCGCGATGGCGCCCAACACGGCTATCCACGCCGGAGATCGGGAGACCAGAGAGTCGCCGCCCCATACCAGCGCGAGCGCACCGACCACGATCAAGGGCAGCGTCACCTCGTCCGGCATGAGGCGCTGATCGAGGTCCGTGGCCATCAGCAGGACGCAGGCGGCGAAGAACCCGCCGAACAGGATCCGCTCGGCGGGGTCGTCGAAGCGCGCCGGGACCGCCGCCAGGGCCGCGGCCGCGAGGATCGCCACGACCGGCGTCCGCCAGTCGACCGCCCGTACCGACCCGTCCTCGTGGGCCGGCCACCGGGCGGCGATGCGGTCAGAGACCACGCCCCAGACCGCGCCGATCAGGCCGAAGACCAGGACGAGCGCGTCGAATCCCGCGCCGTTGGACGGGCCGCCGACGACGTCCAAGCCGTCGCTACGCCTTCTTTGCGCCGTCGAGGGCGAGCTCCACGAGCGTGGCGTGGGCGACGCCCGTGGCGCCGGCCGGGGCATAGGCCGTCTTCTTGTGGAAGTACGCCGTGCCGGCTATGTCGAGGTGGACCCAGGGCACCGTCGCGAACTCGCGCAGGAACACGGCGCTCTTCACCAGGCTGCCCTCGGCGGATCCGGTGTTGATCAGGTCGGCGTACGGGCTGTCGAGGTCCTTGCGGTACTCGTCGATGATGGGCAGCTGCCAGTACCGCTCCCCCGCCCGCTCGCCGGCCGCGGCGACCGTGTCGTACCACGACTGAGGCGTGCCGAAGGCACCGGATACCTGGTCGCCGAGCGCCCGGCTCACGGCGCCAGTCAGAGTAGCGACATCGACCAGGTGAGAAGCCCCGATGCTCTCGGCGTAGCACATCGCGTCGCCCAGGATCAGACGGCCCTCGGCGTCGGTGTTCACGAAGTCCACCGTCTTGCCGTTCATAGCCTTGACGATGTCACCGGGTCGGGCCGAATGAGGGCCGGGCATGTTCTCGACGGCTGGGGCGATAGCCAGCAAAGGTGTGCCGGGGGCCAGCCGGGAGACCGTGGCGATTGCGGCGATCACGGTGCAGGCACCGGTCTTGTCCATCTTCATCTCTTCCATTCGATCGGCCGGCTTGATGCTGATGCCGCCCGAATCGAAGCACACCCCCTTGCCCACGAGGGCCAGCCGCCGGCCGGCGGCGTCCCTGGCACCTTCCTCGCCCGACCGCATCACGATCATGCGCGGCGGGTTGTCGCTGCCCGACCCGACGGCGAGAAACAGGCCCATCCCGAGCTCGGCGGCGCGTGCGGGCTCGATCACGTCGATGACCAGACCGTGTTTCTCGGCGATCGCCTGAGCCTCGCCGGCGAGGACCTCGGGGCTGACGTCGTTGGCGGCGCGGTCGTCCAGGCGCCGGGCCAGGTTGGCTCCTTCGCCGATGACGATGCCGCGTTCCGCAGCGCGCTTGACGGCGGCGGCGTCGGCACCCGGCGCGACAAGAATCAGCTCTTCGAGGGCGGGCGGGATGCACTTGTAGTCATCGCGGTAGATGACGGCCGGCTCGAACGAGCCTTCCACGACGCCGCGCGCGATCAGTTCCGCCGCGGTGGCGGCTCCCCCTTCGACCCGATCCCCGAGAGCGCCCAGCCACACGGCGAGCGTCCTCACGGTTCGGCCGGCCAGCCTTCGCTCGACCGTGGACCCGACCCGCAAGACGACCTGGCGGGAGACGGTCGCCGCGTCGCCCGCGCTGATCGCGATGACGCGGCCCGCCCGAAGCCCACCGGCCGCTGCGATCAGCGTCAAGTATCGGTCGCACCTGAGCTCGCCGAAGACGGCCAGCGCGGCCAGCTCGCCCCCGGCACGCTTGTCGATCTCAGCGAGGACGCCCTCGAAGACCGGCTCGCCTACGAAAGGGACGGCGAGTACGTCTGCGGGGACATCCCACGGCTGATCGGTGACGACGCGCAACTGCATGACGAAGCCCTCCGGCCGCGCGGCTCATCGGGGCGCCGCTGACCCATCGCGCCGGGCGTGTGCTCCGGCATCGTGCCAATGGGCTAAGTCTACCGAGTCGTCACTCTTCCGAGGTGCCTGGAAAGCTCGACCCGGCACGACGCCGCTTTCTCGCGTTGCCGCTCCTGGGGTCACTCCCCGGGGTCACTCCCCGGGGTCACTCCCCGGAGCCGCTCCCCGGAGCCGCTAGGCTCCGAAGACCGTCCCGCCCACCAGCGCCGCCAGCGCGTTCGCCAGCGCCCCGCGTGCGGTCTCGATGGAGATTCCGTGGGACGTCAGATCGCCCGCCAATTCATACAGGACCACCTGCATCACCGATGCGTCGTTGGGGAGCAGCGCCTTGGCATCGTTCACGTTTGTGAGGGCGGCGGTCACCTGCTTGGTGACCACGCCTTTCGAGTCGACCATCGCCTGCCAGAGCGTCGTCAGGGCATCGTCCATCTGCGTGGTCCGGTCCAGCCACTCCGATAGCGTTGAGACGTCGGTGACCTTCGCCAGATCCGTGGCGATCGAAGTGGCGTCGGCGATATCCTGGGCGGCTCCGGTCATCGTCGCCAATGCGTCCGCGTAGCGGCCGGCGGTAGCGAGCTGAAGGGCGTCGGCAGCCGTCGAATCGTGGTTCTCGATGTCGTTCGCAACCCTGATGGCCGTCTTGCTGCCGTCCACCATCGCCTGCCAGTCGTCGTGCAGCGGCGTGACGGACGCTATTGCCAGGCAGACCTGGTGATAGCGGTCCACCAGAGCGGGGCCGTAGGTCCGGATCAGCGCATCCTGCAGAGTCGCATCCCAGGACCCGCACTGGAGCTGGCTGCTCAGGTTGGCCGCGCCGGCATCGATCGAGTTCAGATCGCTGGAGCCTTGATCCCAGGCCGACTGGAGACCGAGCTGATTCACGTCGGCCAGGCTGGAGAGTGTCTGGCGCGCCATCTCGCCGAGCGAATCGACATTGTCCTTGAGCCTGGCCAGGTCCCGGACGGCGGAGCTCAGCCGGGTCGAGAGCACCTGATCCGCGCCCCATGTCAGCTCCGGCCGCGCCCCGGTCGAAGGCGAGTGCTCGACTGCGGCCACGATTCCCGCAGACCCGAGCGCGAGCCCGGCGGCCATGACAAGCCAGCCGATGCGGATGAGGAAGTGTCCGGCGATGGCTCGGATTCGGTCGCCCCGGCTGCGTTCGTCGTCCTCGTATTCGTCGTCGTACAGGTCGCCTTCGAATTCGAGCCCGGAAGTGTAGCCGGCCACGTCGCGTGCTTCGATCGGGCGGAGGCTCCACCCCGCAGCGTCACGAGGCGGGAGGTTGGGCGTGGTCATGGTCCCGGGGATGCTACACCGCCGACACGCCACCCGGCTCCCGAACGAGTGCCCTACGGCAAGTTCGTGCATTCGGCGTAAGGCCCGGCCCTCGGTCGACCGCACCGCAGCGGGTCGGCGCCACCGCCGTCACAGGACGGAGCTACCCTGGCGGCGACTAGGCAGGCGAGCGAGAGCTGGCGAGTCGGTCGAGGGCGGCGGCAAGCTCGGCCGCGTCGGCGGCGATCTCGGTCGGGCCGTCGGCGGTATGGGCCGCGACCTGCGCCCGGGTCGTTATGCCGGTCAGCATCAGCACCGACCGCGCCCCCACGGCGTGCGCCGCCGCAACGTCCGTGATCAGGCTGTCGCCGATCATCACGGCCTCGGTGAAGTCGGCGCCGACGGCGTGGGCGGCCACTTCCAGGAGCAGGGGCCCGGGTTTGCCTATCGAGATCGGCGTGTGGCCGGAGGCGGTTTCGACTGCCGCCACCACGGATCCCGCGCCGGGAGTCAGCCCCTTTTCCTGCGGGTAGACCGGATCGCGGTTCGTGGCCACGAACCTGGCTCCGGCGCGGATGGCTTCGGCGGCACAGGCGAGCCGGCCATAGGTGAATTCGGTGTCGAGCCCGACGACTACGACGTCGACCGATCCAATCGCCGCGGCGGCATTTCGGCCGTTCGCCTTCCACAGCTCGTCCGCGTCGCCGGATGGCAGGACGTCGATGCCGACGTCGCGGAGCTCGTGCATCAGTCCGGCGCCGCCGACCACGAGTACGCGCTTCACGGGCGGTTGCAGATCTTTGAGGTAGAGGGCGGTGGCGCGAGCCGACGAGATGATTCGATCGGGCGAAACGGGCGCACCCATTCCCGCCAGACGGGTAACGTAGTCGGCGCGGTACCACATCGAGTTGTTCGTCACGTAGACGACTTCGTCGCCGGCGGCCGCTCGAGCGGCAAGCACAGCGGCCACACCGGGTACGGGTTCGGCGCCGCGATAGACGACACCATCGAGGTCGACGAGAAGCAACATGGCGAGGATGCTACCCGAGCGACGGCGGTCATGTGGCACAGCGCCGATTCGCGCCCTCGCCGCGTCGGCTTCGCCCTCCGCCGGGCTCGGGACCTCGCGTGCCTGACGACCGACGAGTTCTCGAAAGCGTCGATCGGCTGGTGGTCGACGGCACCAACGTTCTCCACGCGCTCCGGCGGTCGCCGACGCCACTCCCAGCGGCGGCCCTGATCGGCCGATTGCGGGCAATCGTCCCGGCGGGGGTCGCCGTCGTCGTGGTGCTCGACGGGTCGCCCGAACACGGCCTGGTTTCGCGAAGAGTCGCCTCGGGCGTCGAGGTTCGGTATTCGGGCCGGTTCACGGCCGACGAAATCATCGCGCGCCTCGCCGACGAGCTGGCCGGGGCGGCCGCAGGCCTACTCGTGGTCACCGACGACATCGAACTTTCCGGCACCGTGCGGCGTGCCGGCGGTCGAACGGTCCGCAACGGCTGGCTCATCGACCGACTCGGCCG
>JBIOII010000065.1:0-11197 GCA_044449785.1 Candidatus Limnocylindrales bacterium | reverse complement strand
CCTACGGCCTGAGCGCGCTGGGCGCGGGTGCGCTGGGCGCGGGTCTCCCGACCCCGCCCGACGGCACCGGCCAGACGATCGCCATCGTCGACGCCTACGACGACCCGAGTATCTACCCCGCCCTGGATGCGTTCGACTCGCAGTTCGGCCTGACCGACTCCGGGCCGTCGCTGTACCGGCAGTACGGGCCGGCGTCGTCGTTCTTGACAGTCCTCAATCAGCAGGGCCAGCCCACCTCCCTGCCCGCATCGGACCCCAATGGGGCCGGGACGGGTAACTGGGAAGTCGAAGAAGCACTCGACGTGGAATGGGTCCATGCCATCGCCCCGGGTGCGCAGATCATCTTGGTGGAGGCCGGCAGCCAGTCGCTGTCCGACTTGATGGCCGGCGTGGCCACCGCCGCCGGCCAGCCCGGCGTGTCGGTCGTGTCGATGAGCTGGGGTTTCCCCGAGGGCCAGGCCGTTTTCAGCAGCGATGAGGCGACGTATGACGCCGTGCTCACGACCCCGGGAGTGACCTTCGTCGCCAGCACGGGAGACTACGGAGCGGCCGATCCGGAATACCCCGCCTTCTCACCCAACGTGGTCGCCGTCGGCGGCACCAGCCTGTCTCTCAACACGGATAACTCGTACAGCAGCGAGACGGGCTGGGGCTATTTCTCGAACTCTCAGGGCACGCTGATCGGCTCGGGCGGCGGCATCAGCCAGTACGAACCCGAGCCGGCATACCAGCAGGGGATCCAGTCCACCGGCAGCCGGACGACCCCCGACGTTTCTCTGGTCGCCGACCCGGCCACCGGCGCGTGGATCGCCGATCCGTACAACCTGCCAGGCAGCAACCCGTTCGAGGTCGTGGGCGGCACCAGCTTGTCGGCTCCCGCCTGGGCCGGGTTGCTGGCCCTCGTCAACCAAGGGCGGGCGGCCTCGGGCGAGCCGAGCCTGAACAGCTCCAGCCCGACCGAGGCCCAGCAAGCCCTCTACAGCCTGCCGCAGAGCGATTACAACGTGATCGCCAGCGGCACCAACGGCTACTCCGCGAACCCCGGCTACAACTTGGTGACCGGCCTGGGGACTCCAGTGGCCAATCGGCTCGTGCCTGACCTGGTGGCCTACCAGGGGCCCGCCACGACTTACACGGGCGCGGCCGTCGGTCCCTTGCAGGATGCCAACCTGGTCAACACCGGGGCAAGCGCCGGCGGTCCGATCAACGTGTTCAGCGTGTTTGATTCCCTGACGATCACGAGCAACGGGCCCGGATATCCCCGGAATCAAAGCGTCAGCTCCGATTTAAGCTCGCCCGCGATCGTGATGCCGGCGGCGATCGTCAGCAACCGGGCCTCGATCGCGCTCTTGACCGGGGCCGGATTCAGCTCCGGGTCGTCACCCAGCTTCCTCTCGGCATTCCCCGACACCTTGGCGTTGAGCGCCGGACCGAGTCGCAGCCCGTCCGTCCTGACGCCCCGGACGTCGACCGAGATGACGGTCACACCGGTCTCGTCCGCCCTCATCACCAAGCCCAGCTCACCCCAGCAGCTCGACTGGTCGCCGGCTCAGGGGGCGGATCGTTCGCGGACCGATTGGGAGCACCCTCTGGGACTCCAGGGAACAAGCTGGGAAGATGAACCTGGCAGCATCAATGCAACACGCCGAACCGGCGCGTTGCCCGATCGGGTCCTCGACGATCTGGTTTCCGATCTGGTAGGTTCGGGAGGGTTGGAAGCGCACCGAGCCGTCGGCGTTCCGGATCGTCCTGTGATACGGGTCATTGGAGATCGGGCTGGGCAGGGTGGGGCGCAGTTGAGCGGTCTCCGCCTCGCACAGATCCCGGCGGGACCCATGTCGCGGCCGGAACGGCCCCGGCAGTCCGGCCGGCCCGCGGCGCGCCTGGAGGATCTGCTCAAGGTCGGCGGCTTCTGTGGTCTTGGCGCCATCCTGCTGGCCGCCAGGAATCCGCGAGCCGCGAGCGTCTCCTCCAGGAGGAGGTTCCTCAAGTTCAAGACGACCCAGGGATCGTGAGAAACACCCAAGCTCGCGCAATAAGGAACAGGTCGGAAATAAGTTCCCGATTTAGCTTCTTTGGTTTTCCGGGTGCCACTGGCTCTGCCAGTGCCCGCCCAAGCATGGGGACACTGGCAGAGCCAGTGGCACACAAATACGAAGTCCGGAAGTTATTTCGGGCCTGTTCCTAAGTGTGTCGATCCCTACCTCGAAGGGTGGTCACGACAGATGGCCGTGGGCGGGGTGCCGAAGGTCGCGCTGGTCTACGACGACGATGCCTACGTCGAGGCGGGCGGTGGTGCGCCCGGCCTGATGGGTCGCCAGGTGGCCGGCCGGTCTTTCCTGGACGCTTACCTGAGCCACGGGACGTTTTCGGAGCTGGCGGCCCTGGTTCGCCAGCGGGCGTCGGCTGCGTCGCTGGTGCAGCTCTGGCGCGACCATCCCGCGAACGGGACCGAGCCTCGGACCATGCGCGTGATCGAGCGTGGAGAGTTCCACCGGACGTTCTTCCCGGTCCCACCGGCGACCATCCTGCATTCGCCCCAGCCGCCGGACCCGGCGTTCGCCTGGGCGCGGCAGCAGGGGGCGCCGCACGCATTCGCACTGTCGGGGGTCACGCATACGCTCTGCTCAACCGAGGCAGTCGAGCTACTCCGGTCCCTGGTGACCGCGCCCTTCGAGCCGTACGACGCGCTCGTCTGTACGTCGCGCGCCGTGGCGGACATGGTCCGCGAGGTCACGGGCACGTACGCCGATCACCTCCGTGCCCGACTCGGCGGAGTGCCGGCGCGGGGACCATCCACCCCGATCTCGGCGCGCCTGGAGACGATTCCACTGGGCGTGGATATCGATCGCTTCTTTCCCGCGAGCCCGCAAGATCGGGCCACGGCGAGGAGGTCCTTCGACGTGGCCGGCGACGAGGTGTTGATTCTCTACGTCGGCCGGCTCTCTCACCACGCCAAGGCGCACCCATTCCCGATGTTCCGCGGCGTCTCCGAGGCCGCCCGCGTGTCGGGGCGGAAGATCCACCTGCTCCTCGCCGGCTGGGCGGCGCACCCCGCGGTGCGAGACGCCTTCCTCGATGGGGCGCGCACCTTCGCCGCCAACGTGCGGACCTCGCTCGTCGACGGCCGCGACCAGGAGACGCGCCGCTCTGTCTGGCACGCGGCCGACCTCTTCGTCTCGCCGTCGGACAGTATCCAGGAGACCTTCGGCCTCGCCGTCCTCGAGGCGATGGCCAGCGGGCTGCCCGTCGTCGCCTCCGACTGGGACGGCTACCGCGACCTTGTTGACGACGGCCAGACCGGCTTCCTCGTCCCGACCGCGATGGTGGAAGGAGCCACGGCCGCCGCCACCGCACGGCTCTTGGTCGGTGAATTGAGTTATGACCACTTCCTCGCCGAAACAGGTCAGGCGACGGCTGTCCACACGCCCGGGATGGCCGCCGCGCTCGCCCGGCTCACCGGCGACGCGGCGCTCCGGCGCCGGATGGGCGACGCAGGCCGCCGCCGAGCCGTGGAGCACTTCGCCTGGTCCCGCATTATCCATTTGTATGAACAATTGTGGCGCGATCAGGAAGCGGAACGATCCGCGCGGGCGCGGGCCGGCTCCGGAAGGTCGCCGTGGTCAGGTCCGGCCGGACCGGCCGCCTACCCGGCCCCCGAGCGCAGTTTCGCCGGCTACCCGACCCGTCGCCTGGGCGGCGCCGACCGGGTCGAGCCGGCGCCGGGCACGGGCGACGCACTCGACGCGCTGCTCGCCATGCCCCTGACCCACCACGCCCCTGGCCGTCGCGTCACCGACCCCGGCCTCCTCCGCGCCGCCCTCACCCTGGCGCCATGCTCGGTCGACGATCTCGACCGCTTTTGGTCCCGGTCCGGTATCGTGCGTGGCGGCGGCCGGGCCACGCTCGCCTGGATGCTCAAGTATGACCTGCTCCGCGCCTCCTACAACGACCGCCCCGAGGGAGAGCTCCACCGATGAGACGAACAGAGCCCGATCCGACCGACGGTGACGTACGGCCCGAGCTTGCTCCGACGAAACCGGCAGACGACGGCGGACAGGAGACCGCCCAATCACCGGAAAGCGCACCGACTCAGGAGACCGGCGAGTTCCCACCGGTTCCACCGACCCAGGCCTCGCGGCACGCCGGAGACGAGGATCCTGCGCCGCCATCGACGGGCAGCGACGTGACCGCGTCGTTCGTCGGGTTGCAGCCGCGGCCCGACACCGAACGAATCAAGCCCGGCGGTGCGACCGTCGATGCGCCCGCGAGCGGTGATCGGGGCGGAACCCTCTCATTCGACCTCGACCCGCAATTCGAGGACCCCGAGAGCACCCTGCCCCCGGGGGCGGACGCACGCGAGCCAAGACAACCGCGGATCGCCGGTTACGAGATGCTCGAGGTGCTGGGCGTGGGTGGGATGGGGATCGTCTACAAGGCACGACAGATGAGGCTTGACCGATTCGTCGCCCTCAAGATGATCCGTGTTGGGGCCGGAGCGCTGCCCGAGGATCTCGCCCGGTTCGAGGCCGAGGCCCAGGCAGTCGCCGCGATCGAGCACCCGAACATCGTCCGGATCTTCGAGATCGGCGAGTACGACGGCTTGCCATACTTCTCGCTCGAATTCCTTGCTGGCGGCAGCCTGTCGAAGAAGATCCACGGCAAGCCCCAGCCGGTCCGTGAGGCAGCGCGGATGGTCGAGGTCCTGGCCCGCGCGATGGACGTGGCGCATCGGCGCGGGATCATCCACCGAGACCTCAAGCCGGCCAACGTCATGATCGCAGCCGACGGAACCCTCAAGATCACCGACTTCGGACTGGCCAAGCGCCTCGAGGGCGACTCGGGTCAGACGCGCAGTGGCTCGATCCTCGGCACGCCCAGCTACATGGCTCCCGAGCAGGCATGGGGCGAGACGCAGCGGGTCGGGCCGGCCGCCGACCAGTACGCCTTGGGTGCGATCCTCTACGAGCTCTTGACCGGCCGCCCACCCTTCCAGGGCACCACCGTCTTCGACACCCTGGATCAGGTCCGCAAAAGCGAGCCGGTGCACCCATCGCAGCTCCAGCCCAAGATGCCCCGAGACATCGAGACGATCTGCCTGAAATGCCTCGAGAAAGAGCCCGCGCGCCGCTACCCCGACGTCACCGCCCTGGCTGAAGACCTGCGCCGGTTCCAGGCAGTCGAGCCGATCGTGGCGCGACCGGTCTCCGAGTTCGAGAGGCTCTGGCGATGGTGCCTCCGCAACCAGAGAGTCGCCGCCCTCGCCGCCGCGGTCGTGCTGCTGCTCGTCGTCGTGGCGGCCGTCTCGTCGACAGCATGGGTGACAGTGAGCGGGACGAACCAGGCGCTCATCGAGGCCAACCTCAAGGCCGAGGACAGGCGACGGGAGGCCGAGAGCAAGAAACGGCTCGCCGTCACCGCCGCGCGTGCCGCCGTCGAGCAGAACCGAAGCGTCGTCGACACCTATGTCCAGTTGATCGTGCTGCTGGAGGGGAAGCTGAGGTACGTGCCGGCCCTTCAAAACGAGCGCGGAGAGGTGCTCGACAAGGCGATCAAGAGCTTGAGCGGCGCGGCCGAGGCGATGACCGACCTGCGCCGGGACGTCGGGTGGGACGCCAAGGACGAGGAGCTCAACTGGCTGTCGCTCGCCAAGGCACGTCAGCGGCTCGGCGATCTCTACCTCACGTTCCGACGGCTCGGGGATGCCATGGAGCAATTTCAGCGTATGAACGCGATCGTCGAGACGCTGGCGGCAGCCGCCCCGGGCGACATCGCGGCGCAGACTCGGCTGGCCCGGAGCCAGCGCCAGCTCGGGTTCGTCGCCTTTCAACACCTGGCCGATTCGGAGGCAGCCCAGCGGTACCTCCGCCGAGCGCTCGAGATCAATCGGGCATGCCTGGAGCAGCGGCCCGACGACAACATGAAGTACGAACTGGCCAATACGCTCGGAGCGCTGGCCGCGGTCGAGCTGCGGCTCGGTCATCTCGAGGCGGCCCGCGAGATCTACCGCGAGGAGGTGACGGTCCGCGAGTCGTTCTCGCCGGCCAGGGCGAACCACTTGCAGATCCGAATGGAACTGTCGAGTCAGTACGAGCGGCTCGCCGAGCTCAACCTCCGGATGGGCGAGAAGGAGCAAGGCCGGCTAAACTACGACCTCTGCAAGTCGCTCCGAGAACAGTTGGTGGCGGAACGGCCCGACTTCTGGCCGGCCGTCTACCTCCGCGCCCGGTCGTTCAACAATTCCGGGTTCCTGTGCTACCCCCACGGCCACGACCCGGCGGCCGCGCGGGTGTTCCACCGAATGGCCCTCGACTTGATCGAAAAGCGGGCCGTGGCTGATCCGTCGAACCTCGAGACCAAGACCATGCTCGCCGAGACGCTCTATTACGAAGCCACCAGCGCTCTCCACTCGGGCGACGCCGCCTCGGCCGACGCGGGTTACCGCCGCTGCCTGGCGATCCGCAAGGCGCTCGTGACCGAGCCGGCGGTCAAGGTGCCGCAGGTCGACCTCATGGTCGCGCTGGCGCGATGCGGCGAGCATGCCGAGGCCGCCAAGATCGCCCTGGCGCTGGTGGCGACCCCACCCAAGAATGAAGACCTCTATTTCCAGTCCGCCTGCGGCTACGCTCTCGCCGCGGGCGCCGCCGCGCGCGAAACCGCCTTGGTCGAGCGCTACACCGCCGCGGCCCTCGATTGCCTGCGCAAGGGCAAGGCTCGCGGCTGGGCCGACGTCGTCAGCCTCGAAATCGATCCCGACCTCGAACCGATCCGCAACGTCCCCGCATTCCAAGCCTTCCTCGCCGAGTTCCGGCGACCGGACGAACAACGGCGGTGACGCAAGCACACGGCTGGGACCGGTCACGAAATCAGAGCCAATTTCGATCGTGAAGCCGGCGCCACCTGTGGCGGCTGGGCAAAGTTCAGGCTGCCCGGCGCATACAACCAAACCGCTCGGCACGCAGGGGAATGCGCGGAGTGACGTTGAGAGCGGGATGTGGCGTGGCGGCGTGTCACCGCTCGGTTCCGGGGCACGGACGATCCCGGTGATGGCTGTCGTCGTGGGCAGGGCCACCGCCGAGTCGCCCGGTCCGGGCTGCGGTGCGGGCCGCGACAGGATGACCAGCGTGCTCAGTCGAGGCTCGTGGGTAAGCCGCTGGCGGCGCTGGATCAGGGCCTGGGGCCGTGATGAGCCTGCAACCGACGAGCCGGCCGCTCGAGCCGGCGACGATCCGCTCAAGGGTGGGCCGGACATCCCAGCCGTTCACAACGGCTGCTTTCACCGTGTTCGTTCGCGCGGGTGCCGGCACCTCGCCGGATCGACGACGCCACGCGCTGGGCGAGTCGGACGGCTCGCTTCACATCGCTGGCTCCTTTGTGAAGACGCGCTACCCGTGGTTCCTACGAAGACGCACGGATTTCGAGGTAACGCCGATCAGTCCGACAATCGCCGTCCAAGATCACCTCACTCGAAGACGACCCCCCCAGCCGCGGCACTGACTGGGGATGAAACCGGCATGGTAAAAGGCCATGAACGGTTCGGAACCGCCCATGGCCTTGGGAGTGTTCAAGAATCGATCAGGCGGGTTTGAGTGGGTCGTCGAATCGCGGAGGTGGCCTGTCACCTCTCCGCCTCACCACCTCGACGTTACCACGCCTCTTTCCCCGGCCTGAAGTCCAGGGACTTGCCGCGGGAAGACCGGCTCCCCGACTGCCGCTTACGGGCATTCAGGATGCCTGGCCCCCGGGCGGCCCACAAGCCGGCGGCCAGCCCGAACACCACCAGCCCCGCCGCGGACGTGGCGGAGGGAACGTCCTGATCTTGCTGCAAGCCGGGACCGGTCGCGTCCAGAGCAACCGTGACCCCGGTCGGCGGAAGAGCCGGAACGCTGGCGGGTGCGGCCCCGTCTTCACCTCGTGCCAGGAGCAGGTTGGCGGCCACATCGTCCAGGACCGATTCCGCCACCAGTCCCCTCCGAGTCCTCGCCAGGACAATTGCGTCCGCGTGAAGGTTCTGCCGATCCATTCCCGAGAAGACATCCTGGTGTTCCACGGCACCCGGTAAGCTCACCGCCAGCCGTGGTGTGGACCAGACGGGCATTTGCGCCGCGAGTCCGGTCGACAACGACGTGCTCGCGACGCCAGCCAGTGGCGCGGTCGTCAAGCCGCCGCTGGTGGAATTCGAGATCGAGCCCAGCGACTGGGCCGGCCCGTGCAGCGAGAAGGAGCCAATCGACAGTGCGAACGAAGACCCGATCGCGGTGGCGGCGGTCGTCGTCGCAGCCACGGCCACGGCCGGCGTCAGGTTGACCAGGCTCGGGGCCCTGCTCATGGCGAGACTGGCATCGGGGCTCTGGACCTCGCTGAAGCCGCTGCCCGTCGCGGTGAGGGCATCGAACGCGTTGAACGCGTTGCTCGTGCCGCCGCCACCGGCCCAGTTGCTGTGGAGCGTGGCATCCTGGAGCGGGCTGACGGTCGGGCCGGCGTAGGTCGTTCCCGGGCCGTGGTAGGCAATCAGGTCGGGCACCATGAGGTTGGCCACCGGCGTTCCCAGCCCGGTCACGAGGTTGTAGCCGGTATCGGCAGTGTAGCCGTTGCTGCCGCTGGCGATCACGTTGTAATCGCTCTGGGGCAGCATGTAGAGGGCTTGCTGGGTTTCGGTCGGCGTGGAACGATTCAGAGTGCCTTCACCCGCGGCCACCCGGCCCTGGTTCGCCAGGGCGAACAGGCCCGCGAAGGCAGGCGCCGAGAGGCTGGTGCCGCCGGCGACCTCGAATGGGTTGCTGGGATCGAGGTTATACGAGTCGGCGATCCAGGCGCCGGTGGCCGGGTCGGCGACCAGCGACACGTCCGGTGTGGTACGGAAGCCCGTGGACTGAACGCCCTGCTGATAAGCCGGTTCGGGCTGGTACAGGCTGATGCCGCCGCCGGAGCCGATCGACATGCCCAGCGAATCGGCGTAGTAGCCCCAGCCCGTCTCGCTGTTGTAGGAATGGTCCGAATTGAGAATCAGGCTCGTGCCGCCGACCGCGACGACATTGGGCGAGAACGCGGGGTACTCGGGATCGGCCGTGCCGTAGTCCCCCGTGCTGGCCAGGAAGGTCACGCCCGGGACGTTGAAGACGCTGTCGTAGCTGGCCTCATCGGCGGCGAAGACGGCCTGGCCTTCGGGGAATCCCCAGCTCATCGACACCACCGAGACCCCCGGTTGACTGGCGGCGGTGGCCACGCCGGCCATCAGGTCAGGCAGCGTCTGGCTGCTGGCCTCCACCAGGACGATCTGGGCCCCGGGGGCGATGGCGTGAATCCATTCGACGTCGAGCGCCGTCTCGAGCTCCCAGTTGGCGGTGCCGGGGCCGTTGGGGTCGGTCGTCGGCAGGGACGTGGCCTGGCCGTTCTGGTTGAGGACCGTCAGGAACGACGAGGCCGGCCCGTACTGACCGTAGAGCGTCGGTCCGGAATCGGTCAGGCCGAACTGGGCGTCAAACGCGTCCAGAGACCGGAAGATGCTCGGGTCGTCGTAGGCATCGACGATGGCGATGGTCTGGCCGCTGCCATCCAGCGTCAGGCTGCTGATGCCGTAGGCGGCGCGGATCTGGGCCGGGGTGTAGGCGACCGTTCCCGTGGGCGAACTCAGCGACACGATATTGGCCACGCTGTTGCCGCTCATCGACATCGTATCGACGACGATCGAAACCGGGTTTGAGGCACTGCCCACTTGGGCATTGCCGCTCTCGACGACCTGCGCCTTCAGGGCATAGATCGCGCCGCTGATGCCCTGCGTGGCGTTGCCGCTGAGGGTGAGGGCCTTGCTGTTGTCGCGGGCCTGGAAGATCAGGATCCCGGCGTAGTTCCCGGTTGAGGCTGGAGTCAGGCTGACGGTGCCGTTGCCGGTCAGGGCGATCGAGCCGAATGTGCCACCGTCGGCCCATGTGGCCGGGTTGTAGCCGGTGCCGGCGTTGTAGATCATCACCCCCGAACCGGTGACGCTCGCATTGCCGGACACGTTGAAGCCGCCACCGGCGATGATGTAGACGCCGGCACTCATGGTCAAGCTCGCGTTACCCGAGACAGTGATCTGGCCGTAGATGCCGGGATTGATGGTCAGGGAGGACTTGCCGCTGAGGTTCACCGCGGTCCGGACAGTTCCGCCGGTGACAATGGGCAACCCCGCGAGCGGGTCGCCCGTTGCGCCGGGCGTGCCGGTCCTGGTGACGCTGGCATTTCCACTCTTGCTGACACCACCCACAACCAGCACGCCGTACGGGGCCGTGACAGTGGCATTGCCGCTGGCCAGGATGGCGCTGGAGGAGCTCGAGTCGACCACGACGTCGCCGGCAATATTGATGCCGGCGTTCCCCGAGAGGTTGAGAGCCCCGCCAGCCGATCCGTCCAGAACGAAGACGGACGCCCCCGCTGGACTCAAGGTGACCGTCAGCGTGCCGGTATTGAAGGTGGTAAAGGCGTAGTTGCTGGCGCTGAGCGTGCCGACCGCCGGCGTGATCGTGTAGGTGCCTACCGGGCTGTTCACGGTGTCGTTGCTGCTGAGGCTGGGGCTGCCCGTCACGCCGCTCGTCGCCAGCGTCTGCCCGAGAACGAAGCCCGAGATGGTGGCCGTGAAGGTCGGGTCGGGGAAGCCATAGGCCCGCGTGGCGGGGTTGGCGGTCACGGTGAGCGGCGCCGGCGTGACCGTCAGCTTGCCGCTGGTGTTGGTGACCGTGTAGTTGGCCAGCCGGTTGCCGGGATCGCTCAGGGCGGCGATGATCGCGTAGGTGCTGCCGGCCACGGTGGCGTTGCCCGGGTCGCCTGTCGGGCTGTCGTAGCTGGCCGTGATGGTGTCCCCGGCCACCACGCCGGTCAAGGTGCCGGTGTAGTTGGCCGACGTCAAGGTGACGCCGTAGACCTTGCTCCGGCTGGCCGCCGTCACGCTCAGCGGCGCCGGCGTGACCGTCAGCGCGGCGCTGGTGTTGGTGACCGTGTAGTTGGCCAGCCGGTTGCCGGGATCGCTCAGGCTAGCGATGATCGCGTAGGTGCTGCCGGCCACGGTGGCGTTGGCCGGGTCGCCTGTCGGGCTGTCGTAGCTGGCCGTGATGTTGTCCCCGGCCACCACGCCGGTCAAGGTGCCGGTGTAGTTGGCCGACGTCAAGGTGACGCCGTAGACCTTGCTCCGGCTGGCCGCCGTCACGCTCAGCGGCGCCGG
>JBIOII010000064.1:0-11269 GCA_044449785.1 Candidatus Limnocylindrales bacterium | reverse complement strand
GTGGCGGCGCGTGGGCCGGCTCGGCGGAAGGTTGCGGTTCGGATTCATTTCGGCCCCGTCTGAGGCCGAAGCCTTGGACTTCCCTCGACCATTCCGGTAGCTTTCAGACTCGGTCCACCGGAGGAGATTTCCCGAGCGGCTGCTGTCGGGGAATCTGGCAAGAGGCCGCCCACAGGTCACGTAAGAAGAGGTCGATAGGAGTCCAAATGACCGCCCGCCAGAAGGCCATAGAGGCGATTTCCAACCACAAGGTTGCCTCAACCCAGAACTACCTCGAGCACGCCGGCCAGGACATCTACGGCCAGTACGTGTTCGGGGAAGCCGCCCAGCGCCAGTACCTGGCCAAGCCGGTCTTCCGGAAGCTCCGCCGCACGATCGAGGGCCTCGAGCCCTTCGATCCGGCCATTGCCGACGCGGTCGCCCAGGGTGTCAAGGAATGGGCCATGGCCGCGGGCGCCACCCATTACACCCACTGGTTCGTGCCCATGACCGGCGGCAGCGCCGAGAAGCACGACTCGTTCCTCAGCCCCACCGGCCAGGATCAGACGATCGCCGAGTTCTCCGGCAAGGGCCTCGTCCAGGGCGAGCCGGACGCCAGCTCGTTCCCGTCGGGCGGCATCCGCTCCACGTTCGAGGCCCGTGGCTACACCGCCTGGGATGTCACCAGCCCGATCTTCCTGCAGGTCGAGCCCAACGGCGTGACCCTCACCATCCCGACGGCCTTCGTCTCGTATACGGGCGAGGCTCTCGACCACAAGATCCCGATGCTGCGCTCGCAGGAGGCGCTGGGCAAGCAGGCCTTGCGCGTCCTCAAGTGGTTCGGCAACACCACCGCCAACCGCGTCTTCACGCAGATCGGACCCGAGCAGGAGTACTTCCTGATCGACCGCCGTCTGGCCGAGCAGCGCCCGGACCTGATCCTCACGGGCCGCACCCTCTTCGGCGCTCCGTCGCCCAAGGGCCAGGAGCTCGAGGACCAGTACTTCGGCACGATCCGCGAGCGGATGCTCGCGTTCATGATGGATCTCGACCGCGAGCTATGGCGGCTGGGCATCCCGTCCAAGACCCGTCACAACGAAGTGGCCCCGGCCCAGTTTGAGATGGCGCCGGTGTACGAGCCCACCTCAGTCGGCTCGGACCACAACATGATCGTCATGAGCACGATGCGGCGCATGGCCCGCCAGCACGACCTCATGTTCCTCTCCCACGAGAAGCCGTTCACCGGGATCAACGGATCGGGCAAGCACAACAACTGGTCGATGGGCACGGACGAAGGAGAGAACCTCCTCGACCCGGGCCACAACCCGCACGACAACGCCCAGTTCCTGGCCTTCCTCGCGGCCGTGATCCGCGGCGTCAACGAGCATGCGGACCTGCTGCGAGCCAGCGTCGCCGACGCCGGCAACGATCATCGCCTGGGCGCCAACGAGGCTCCGCCTGCCATCGTCTCGATCTTCCTCGGTGCTCAGCTCGAGGACGTGGTCGAGCAACTCGAGCAGGGTGCCGCCTCCACCTCCAAGGCCGGCGGATCGATGGAGTTGGGCGTGACCACGCTGCCCGTTCTGCCGCGGGACGCCACCGACCGCAACCGCACGTCGCCGTTCGCCTTCACCGGCAACAAGTTCGAATTCCGCGCGGTCGGATCGTCGGCGCCGATCTACTGGCCCCAGACCGTGCTCAACACGGCCGTGGCCGATTCACTCGAGAAGCTCGCCGACGAGCTCGACAAGCTCGAGGAGTGCGACTTCGCCGGCCTGACCAAGATTCTGTCGAGCATCGTCAAGGCGAACAAGCAGGTCCTGTTCGAGGGCAACAACTACGCCGAGGAATGGTATGCGGAGGCCGAACGGCGCGGACTGCCCAACAAGCGGAGCACCGTCGACGCACTGCCGGCCCTGGCGACCGAAAAGGCGAAGAAGGTCTTCTCCAGGTTCGGTGTCCTCTCAGAGCGCGAGCTGGCATCTCGCGTGGAAATCGCCTGGGAGCGGTACGTCAAGGTCTCGAACATCGAGGCCAACTGCTCTCTGGACATCGCCAAGACCATGATCCTGCCCGCGGTCGCGAAGTACCTCGGAGAGCTCTCGGGCGCCGGCCGGTCGAAGGGCATCGCCGCGGTCGACGCCCACGTGACCGGGCTGGCCGACCAGCTAGTCGACGCCATCCACGCCCTCGAGCACGCTCAACACGTCGCCCATGAGGCCGGCTCGGTGCATGCCGAAGCCAAGGCCTTCAGGGACGAGGTGATCCCCGCGCAGAACGCGCTGCGTGGCGTGGCCGACGAGCTCGAGACCCTCGTGTCGGACGCGCTCTGGCCGCTCCCAAAGTATCGCGAGCTTCTCTTCCAGTATTAGGATCGAGCCCGGCTCGGTCTTCGAGCCTGAAATCGGAAAGCCTCTCCGGCACCTGCCAGGAGAGGCTTTCTTGTTGTTCGGCCCCTCGGCCACGGCGGCGACGGCGACGGCCGCCGCGGGCCGCAACGGCGACGCGCTACTTCGAGGTGGCCGCGGCGACTTCTCGGGCCGCGCCGAGACCCAGCTCGAAGTCCTCGCGCAGATCCTCGACGTCCTCCAGACCGACGGAGCAACGCAGCAGCCCTGGGGCGATGCCGCTCGCTGCAAGGGCGGCCGCGTCGAGCTGCCGGTGAGTGGTGGAGGGCGGGTGAGTCGTGATCGTCCGGAAGGCGCCGAGCGAGGCCGTACGCTCGGCCACTCGCATCGCGTCGAGGAACGCCCTGCCGGCCTCGCGTCCGCCACGCAGCTCGAACGCAAGCATGCCGCCGAAGACATCCAGCTGGCGAGCGGCGATGGCGTGCCCCGGGTTGCCCGGCAGCCCGGGATAGTGGACGCGCTCCACGATGTCCTGGCCTTCCAGCCAGGCCGCCAGCTCGAGAGCGCTTTCGCTGTGGCGTTCCATCCGGATCGCGAGGGTGGGCAGGCCGCGCAGCACGAGGAACGCGGCAAGCGGCGCCAGGGCGGCACCCGCGTCCACGAGGATGGGGCGGAGGGCGTCAACGCGCTCGCGGCTCCCGACGACGACCCCGGCCAGAACGTCGGCGTGGCCGGAGAGGTACTTCGTGGCGGAGTGCATCACCAGGTCCGCGCCACGTTCTATCGGGCGGCAGGCGTAGGGCGAGGCGAAGGTGTTGTCGACGAGGAGCAGCGCTCCGTGGCGGTGCGCCGCTTCGGCCAGCGCGGAGATGTCCGACACCACGATCGTCGGGTTGGAGACGGTCTCGACGTACAGCAGCGGCGATCGGGTCCGCTGGAGTGCGGCATCCACCGCGGTCAGGTCCGTTGGGTCGACGAACTCAGTGGTGACTCCGAGCCGCGACAGCACCTTGACCAGCAGATCGCGAGTGGTGCCGTAGACGGCCCGCGTGACCACGATGGTCTGGCCGGCGTTGACGTTCGAGACGATCGCGGCATGGATCGCGGCCATCCCGCTGGCAAACGAGAGGCCGGCTTCGGCGCCCTCGAGCTCGGCGATCGCCGCGCCGAGCGCAGCGGTAGTCGGATTGTCGATCCGGCTGTAGGCGTAGCCCGGCTGGGCGCCGGTCAGGACGTCACCCAGCTCGGCGGCGTCGCCGGTCGAGAACGCGGCCGACTGGTAGATCGGGATCGCCGAGGGGATCTGCGTAACCTTAGGCGACCGGGTGGCGGCGAGGATCGCTCGAGTCGTGAATCTGGCCATTCGGAGATGCTACCCGATCGTGGCGCGAGGCTCAGGGCCGCTCGCTGTCGGCTCGATCGTCAGCGTCGCGCGGGATCGGTCGGAACCCCGGCGTCGCGACCGGCTGGTGATAGTAGGGCGCCTGCGATTGCGCCAGCTGGCCGGGTTCCGCATACCCGACGACGCGGTTCTTTCCGAGGCGCTTCGACGAGTACATCGCTTCGTCCGCGGCGATCATCAACTCGTCGCCGGTCTTGCCGTCATCCGGGTACGACACGACGCCGATCGAGAGCGAAGTCGTGATCTGCTGGCCGCCCGCCTCGACCAGGAGCTCGCTGACCATCTGGCGAATCTTCTCGGCCACGACGTAAGCGCCGGTCGGGTCCGTTTCGGGCAGGAGCGCGACGAATTCGTCGCCGCCGTATCGGGCCGCCACGTCGATCGAGCGCAAGCCGGCCCTGATCAGCTGCGCCACTCCCCGCAGGATCACGTCGCCCTGGTAGTGGCCGTATCGATCGTTGATCGACTTGAGGCCGTCCAGATCCATCATCAGCAGGCAGAAGCCGCGCCGAAACCGCCGACCGCGCTGGATCTCGCGATCGACCGCGTTGAAGAAGAACGCCCGATTGTAGAGGTCCGTCAGCGAGTCGACCGTCGAGAGCCGGACGGCCGCGTCTCGCGTCTGCCGCTGGACGCGGGCGATGACAAGGCTCGCGTACGAGATCAGGACCAGGGCGGTCAGGTTGATCGCCAGACGAGTCAACGTGTCCTGCAGGCTGGCAGCGTCGATCGGACCGGAGAGCGCCGCGATACCGAATGCCCCGACGGTCTCGATCGTCAAAAGCACGGTCATGGCCGGGGACGCGACCAGTGCCGAGCCGGCGACCAGGAGCGGGTATAGGAAGAAGAACGGGCTCGAGGCCTTGCCGGTCAGCTCCACGAGCATCGTCAGGAAGACGACCGCGGCCGTGCCCTCCACGAGGGCGCGGATCGTTCGCAGCCTGCCGGGCGGTATCACTTCGTGGACGGCCAGGACGAAGATGCCGGCCAGGATCAGCGTGGCGAAGATCTGCGGCTCGACCGACAGCCAGACCTGGCTCACCGAAACGATCAGGAGAGTGATTAGGATGAACGACCACGCCAGGATCCGAACCGCTCTGTTGTACGTATCGACCGCGAAGCTGCCCCGCAGCACTTCGTCCAGTTCGTCATCGGCGGCCCGCAGCCCACGCCGGGCCTGCGCATCGGCCCTGACGCCGACTCTAGGTTCACGAACGAGCAGCCGAATTGCCGGCTGTGCCGGAAGTTGACCCTGCGCTGTCACGCCTCCCCTCACCTCGACGCGCGATTTCGGTGGCTTCCGCTCGATCTCCAGGAACCGGCCGTAAAGCGGGCCGCGGCCCATCAGGGCAGCCGCAAGCATGACGGCCATCAGTACGAGGAGTACGACGGCCACGGTGAGTATCCCAAGGAGTGGCTCGACGGCAAACACGGCCCTGCTTTGGGGGGCGCAATCAGAAGATCTGGGCTGCGACTTCAGGCTCATCTTAGTGCCAGGCCGCCGCAAGGAGCACTGGATGGGATCCTCGCGTTGCCCGGCTGCAACGCTAACCCGGTGCACTCCGGGCAGATTTGCTGAAGTCCGGTGCGGTTTGGTGTAGGCCTGGAGGGTGGGCAATGGCTAGTCCATGCGACGTAGAGGGTGCGACTGCTGATCTCTCCGGAGCGCTAGCATCTGTCGATGGCCAACGACCGACCCGACCAGAACCGGATCCGGCTGCTGACGACCGAGCTCGCTGAAGTGTTCGGGAGGGCCCACGACGGGTCGCAGGTCGAGATCGTCCGGGCCCCCGGCCGAGTGAACCTGATCGGCGACCACGCCGATTACAACGAGGGTCTGGTGCTCCAGGCCGCCATCGAGCTCGACACGTGGATCGCCTTCAGGCGCCGGGCAGACGGCATGGTCAGGTTGGCGTCGCGCAATTCCCTCGTGACTGGCTCGTTCTGGATCGATGCGCTGGCGCCCGAACGTGACGGCGCGAGTCGCCGCGCACCGCGCGGCTCGACCGGCTCGGCCGGCCCGGCCGGCCCAGCCTCGTCGCTCGCCACTGATATATCTGACGGCCCGCCCGGGCCCATCGGAAACTGGAGCGACTACGTCGCCGGCACGGCCTGGTCGCTGCGCGAAGCCGCCCTCCCGATCCGTGGCTTCGAAGGCGTCGTGGATACCACCATCCCCATCGGTTCGGGACTGGGGTCGTCGGCGGCGCTGGAGCTGGCCTCGGCCCTGGCCCTCCTCGGTGGCCGCGGTCCTGCGGGACCGTCGCTGGCGGTCATGGCGCAGCGGGCCGAGCGCGACTTCGTCGGCGTGGAGTGCGGCATCGTCGACCAGTTCGCGAGCGCAGCCGGCCGCGAGGGCCGGGCGCTGCTGATCGACTGCCGGTCGCTCGAGACCGGGTACGCGCCGCTGCCGTATGGTGTCCGCCTGGTGATCTGCGACACGGGAGAGAGGCGCGAGCCCGGTTCGCCGATCCAGGCGATTCGCCGCGCGGAATGCGCCCGGGCGGTGGCCCTTCTCTCCGAGCACATCCCGGGGCTGTGCTCGATGCGCGACCTCGACCCGACCGCTCTGCGCCGGCGGCGCAGGCTCCTTCCGGAGAACCTGGCCCGGCGCGCGGAGCACGTGGTCTCGGAGAACGCCCGCGTCGTGGCCACCATGGCGGCCTTGGCGGCGGGCGATCTCGAGGCCCTGGGTCGCCTCTTCGCGGAGTCTCACGCATCGATGCGGGATCTGTTCGAAGTGAGCTCTCCGGCCGTCGAAACGATGAACGAGATCGCGGCCACGATTCCGGGCGTGGTCGCTTCCCGGATGACCGGCGTGGGGTACGGCGGCTCTACCGTCAACCTGGTGCTGGCGGATGCGGTGCCGGCACTGCAAGCCGCCGTCAGCCGTGAATACGACCGCCGGACCGGGCTCCGCGGCCGGGTCTACCCGGTGGCGGTAGTCGACGGGGCCGGCCCCGTCACGGTTCCAAACCCGGAGGCGTGACCCAAGCCGACGAAACGGAGCGACCTCGCGACGGTGTTGATGCCGGCCGTGGCATTGGGCATCAGCGCCAGATCGTCCGCCTCCGCGCCGACAAAGCCGCCGATCTCGGAGCACGATCTGTCGAGGAGATCCTCTAGCTCACGCGCCAGGAAGCGTCGCTGGTCGCCCGGCCTCGCTGCTGAGGCATCGGTCGTTGTGCCGAGCGGGACGAGCCGGGCGACAACCGCCGTTCCCATCGGGTGGCACCGATCGGGTATTGCAGTCGCCGATTCTTGGGCGTAGGGTGGTGGAAGTCTCATCCCGCGCCAGAGTTTCTGGAGGCATGATGCAGGCAGCGACGGCGGCCACAGTTTCGCGACTTGATCGCGGTGGCGGTGGGGCCTTCCCATCCACGGCCGAACCGATCCGTGCAGCATCCAACCTCGAGTGGAGGCCTCGCGCCGGGAACATCAGCGGTGACACTCGCGCTGGCAAGTCCGCGCGGTAGGGGACTGAGCCTCTGCCGCGATCAACTTGCCAGGACCGGCGCCAACTCGCGCCGGTCTTGCATTTCTGGGGTTCGTGAAGTGCTCCGGTTTACGAGTCCGCGGTCCCCAGCTTGCCGGATCTGGCGATCTCGCCCAGGAAGGTCGCCGACGGCTTGAGGGTGCGGCTCTGGGTCGTCCGGTCGACGGCGATCAGCCCGAACTCCATCGAGTAACCGAGCGCCCATTCAAAGTTGTCGAAGGCGCTCCAGTGGATGTAACCGCGCAGCGGGATCCCTTCGGCGACGACCTCATGGAGCGCTCCGAGGCCGGCGGTGATGAACTCGATGCGTTCGGAATCGTCGGCGGCGGCGATGCCGTGCTCGGTCACCACGATCGGCTTGCCGGGCAGCACCTCTGCCGCTCGTCGCACCGTGGCAGCAACGGCACCCGGCCGGAACTCGTAGCCCATCTGCGTCCGGCGAATCCCCTTCCGGCCGTCGACCGTCGTGTCGCTGCTGGTCTGCCGGCCGACCATCTGGGACACGAGCAGTTTCGAGATCGGATCGATCGAGAGCGCGGCTTTGATCAGGCGGCCGACCGGTCGCGGCATGTCGAGCCTGGCGCGGGTATACGTTTGGACGCCCACGAAGTCGTCGTCTTTCGATGCTTCGAGGTACACGTCCTCGGCCATTTCACGGGCGAATTCCATTACGGGCCGGCCGCCGCGGTTCGACTCCCATTCCTGCATCGCATGCGTCTGGCCGACTTGCGCGCTCGGGCGCAGTGCCTTCACCGCGGCGAGTGCTCGCCGGTGGCCGTCCACGAGGCTCGCTGCAGCTCGTTTCCAGTTCGCCAGACCGCGTGTCCCGGGGGGAAACCCGAGGGCGCCCGCATACCCGCCGAAGGATACGATGCCGGGCTCGTTGATGGTGCAGTACCAGCCGACGGTATCGCCAAGGGCTTCGACAACCCGCCGGACATACCTCTCGAACAGGGCAGGCGTCGACTCCGCGAGCCAGCCGCCCTTCGCCGCAACCCAAAGCGGAAGGGTGAAGTGGTACAGCGTGACCATCGGCGTCAGCCCGGCCTTCCGAACCGCCGCGACCATGGCGCCGTAATGCTCGAGCTGGGTTTCGTCGAAGGATCCCTCGGTCGGCTCGATCCGTGCCCATTCGACCGAGAAGCGATACGTGTTGAAGCCGAGTCCGGCGAGTAGAGCGATGTCGGCTTCATAGCGGTTGTAGTGGTCTATCGCCGTGCCGCTGGGCTCCCGGCAGGGCGTCCCTTGCCGCAGCTCCCACTCCCACCAGTCGCTGTTCGAGTTGGCGCCTTCCACCTGATGCGCAGCGGTGGCCGTTCCCCAGAGAAATCCTGCCGGAAAGTGCAATTCGCTCATCGGTCGAGGATAGCGTCGGGGCCGCTCTTCGCGTGGCCGCTCACGCCCGAGGGACGGTTGTCGTAGTCCACTGGGCCACGCTTGGGGGGCAGCCGCGGCGCGTCACGTTTCCGCGGACAGGGACGCCAGCGCTCGCTCAAAGGCGGCGAGCACGCCCTCGCTGAAGAGGACGAACGTCGCGACCTCGATCGTGCGCGCCCGGACGAGACTGCCACCAACGGCTCGCAGTGCGACGTCGGCGGCGAGATCGAGCGGGTAGCCGTAGATGCCGGCGCTGATCGCCGGGAATGCGACGGTTCGGGCACCCGCCCGATCTGCCAGCTCGAGAGACGTCTCGTAGGCCGAGCGGAGCAGCGCCTCTTCGCGGTGCCGACCGCCGGTCCATACCGGACCGACGGCGTGAACGATCCACCGGACGCCGTGGTCCGACAGCCGTCCGGGCCCCGTGATCACGGCGCTGCCGGTCGGGCAACCGCGGTAGCGGGACCGCAGCTCCGCCCCGATCTCCGGCCCTGCGGCGCGATGGATCGCGCCGTCGACGCCGCCGCCTCCCGCGAGCGCCTGGTTGGCGGCGTTGACTATGGCGTCCGCCCGGATCGTCGTAATGTCGCCCGCCAGCAGCTCGATCCACGCCGGCGCGCCGGCTGCCCTGGGGACCTCGAGTCGACGGTGGTCGTTCATGGCACCAGGTTACGGGACGGCGCCTCGGGACGCGCGACGGCGTTACGAGGCGGGCGGGATACTGGGCCGATGGACGACAAGCCTCGGGTCCAGCTCGAATCGAGAGCGGAATGGCGGGCCTGGCTCGCGGCCAACCACCGGACCTCGACCGGGGTGTGGCTGGTGACGTGGAAGCGCGCCACCGGTAAGCCGACGGTCGAGTACGAGGACGCGGTCGAGGAGGCTCTCTGTTTCGGCTGGATTGACGGCGTGATCGGCCGGGTCGATGACGAGCGGGCGATGCAGTGGTTCGCGCCGCGCCGCCCGAAGGGGACCTGGGCCCGATCCAACAAGGAGCGAGTGGCTCGACTCGAGGCCGCGGGCCTGATGACCGAGGCGGGGCTTGCGGCCGTGGCCCTCGCTCGCGCCAACGGGTCGTGGAGTTCGCTCGATGCCATCGACGAACTCGTCGTGCCCGTCGACCTGGCCGCGGCTCTCGCGGCGCGACCCGGGGCACGGGAGCGGTTCGACGCCAGCTCGGTTTCGGTCCGTAAGGGCGCCCTGGGGCGGGTTTACCTGGCTAAGCGGCCGCAGACTCGAGCCCAGCGTGTCGAGCAGATCGCGGACATGGCCGGACGTGGCGAGCCGATCGCGAACCTGTTTCAGCGCCGCGACTGAGGGGTATGAGCCGCGCAGGTTGGGTTCCGCCGGCGGGCCGAGCTCTGACGCCGGCGCGGCCGTGAAACCCTAAATCGCGCGCATCCGGTTGTTCTTCGGGTTGTGCTCCACCTCGGCCGGTCCGAGTGCCTCCATCAATGGCGGAACGTACATCCCGAACCGGCCGCGCAGCCCCTTCTTGAGGCCGTACCAGCCGCCGACCGGATTGTCGGGCGAGCGGCCCCACGCTTCCACCGTGCCCTCGGCCGCGGGTTTCTGCTCGTCGGCGCTGCCGAGCGGCACCCAATCTCCGTGTTTCTTGAGCATGGCGTGCAGGTCGTCGAGGCAGCGCAGCTGGTAGCGCAGCACCGTCGTGCCGACCGTGCAAACGAGGGCCGGTGGGTCGGTCGCCTCGTCGCGGGTACATCTGATACTCCGACGTCCCGCTCGGGGTCGTGAGCCGCCACGGATGCTCGCGCGTTCCGAGGCCCTTGGAATCAACCGCTGCCATCTCGCCTCCCTGTCGATTGATGCGCGGTCTACCCCGCTCGGCAGGACCTCGCAAGCCCGAACCTACATGCTCGCTCGGGCGTGTGCGCCGGCCGCCAGAGGCCGATCACGTGGCGGGACGACCGGGGGCGATCGAGGTTCGCGAGCGCAGTCCTCGAGAGGCGAGCGGACGATGGCGCTGATGCTCCGACCCTCTTTCGCGGCGAGTGTCGAGACTCTCCGGTGGAGGGCTTCAGGAACTCAGGCGACGATCCTCGGGGAATGGGCGCCTGCGGTCGGGCTCAAGGACGGGCGACCGCGTCGGGGCGTCCATGCCCCGAGATCGACCCCGTCCTCGAGTCAAGTGGCCAGGCGGTCGATATCGGCTCCGGACAGGGCCCGCCCGCTCTTCGTCGCAACCGTCCTCGGCGTCACTGGCTTCGGTATCGCATCACCCTCGCATAGTCGGCCGAGTATCCCGGCCGCATCTACATCACGTGGATCACCAGAAGTTCCCCGCTCGCCAGTTCGACACGTGCGATCTCAAGGGGAATGCCGCGTTGGTCGGGCCCAAGGAACATGACGAGATCGTGGCGTCCGGGATCCGCCACGGGCTGATACAGAGGGCAGGGCAGATCCACACGACGTAACCGCTCGATCCTGGCTGATCCCGTGTGTTCCGTGGCTGAATGATGAAGCAGGACAGCGATCTCACTCAGAATCATGTCAGACACAATCGACTGTCAAGCGAAAGCCGTCGCCGCCCGAAACCCTACTCGGCCGTGCTTTGCCGCCGCTATTCTGACTCACGATTTGATCACAGGTGGAAGGGAACAGGGGACCCCGGCGCAGGATTGGCCGAAGGGATGGTCGGGGCGGTGG
>JBIOII010000063.1:0-11297 GCA_044449785.1 Candidatus Limnocylindrales bacterium | reverse complement strand
CTGCCGGCGGCGCTCGCCGCCGACTGGCTGGCCGGTGCGTGGGACCAGAACGCGGGCATGCACATTCCCACGCCTGCGGCCGCTGCCGGCGAGGTCGCCGCCGGCGAGTGGCTCGTGGATCTGCTCGGCTTCGCGCCCGGGTCGAGCGTCGGCTTCACGACCGGTGCAACGACCGCCAACCTGACCTGCATGGCCGCTGCCCGCCACGAGGTGTTGCGCCGGGCCGGATGGGACGTCGAATCCGATGGCGTCCAGGGGGCTCCGACGGTGACGGTGATCGCCGGCGAGGAAGTCCACCCCAGCATGCTCAAGGCGATCCGACTCGTCGGCCTCGGAGGGCGGACGGGACTGCGCGTCGCAGTGGACGACCAGGGGCGGATGCGACTCGATGCCCTGCGACGCGCCCTCGACCTGACCGCCGGTCCGGTCATCGTCGCGATCCAGCTCGGCAACGTGAACAGCGGGGCGTTCGACCCGCTGGACGAGATCGTGCCGCTCGTCCGCGAGCTGCCGAATGCCTGGCTCCACGTCGACGGTGCCTTCGGATTGTGGGCCGCCGCCTCACCGCGTCTGCGGGCGCTTGCCGGCAATCTCGCGCTTGTCGATTCGGCCGCGACGGACGCCCACAAGTGGCTCAACACCCCGTACGACACCGGTCTCGCGTTCATTCGAAACGAGGCGCCGGTTCGCGCGGCGATGAGCATGGCCGCCGCCTACCTGCCGGCGTCGCCGGCCGAGCGCGACCCCTTCGAGTACGTGCCGGAAATGTCTCGCCGGGCACGCGGCTTCCCCGTCTACGCCGCGCTGCGATCGCTGGGCCGGCGCGGCCTGGCCGACATGATCGAGCGTGGCTGCGCCGTTGCGTCCCTGATGGCCCAGCGCCTTGCAGCCGATCCCGCCGTCTGCATCCTCAACGACGTGGTGCTCAACCAGGTCCTCGTCCGCTTCGGCGACGACGACGCGTTGACCGCGGAGGTCGTCCGGCGAGTCCAGGCCGACGGGACGTTATGGGCAGGCGGCACAATCTGGCACGGGCTGGGCGCAATGAGGATCTCCGTTTCGGGTTGGTCGACCAGCGAGGCCGACGCGCTGCGCTCGGTCGACGCGATCCTCCGGGCGCTCCACGAGGCGAAGCAGCCTTAGCAGCGCGCAGGTCAGGGGGCCCCGATTCGGCGCGGGTTCATAAACCTGCCCAGCTCCCGGACATCATCTCTTCGTTCATCGCCTTTCAAGACGATCGAACGGGCAGGACGGTTTTCCGGCGACGTCCACTCGGCCGGACGAAGCCCTACCCGGCGTTACCAGCGGCCAGGCAGCGGTCGATCTCGGCCAGCTCGTCCGGTTCGAAGTCAAGCTGTTCGAGGGCGCGGACGTTGTCTTCGAGCTGCTCCACCGAGCTCGCGCCGACTATCACCGAGGTCATCCGCTGATCGCGCAAGCACCAGGCGAGGGCCATCCCGGCCAGGCTCTGACGCCGGTGCGCGGCGATGATGTTCAAGGCACGAACCCGCGGAAGATCCGCGTCGACCTGATCGACACTCAGGAACGGCGAATGGGTGACCCTCGATCCGGCCGGCACGCCGTCGAGGTACCGATTCGTCAGCTGGCCCTGCGCCAGGGGCGAAAAGGCGATGCAGCCCACGCCCTCGCGACCGAGCACGTCGAGCAGCCCATGCTCCGGTTCGCGGCTGAGCATCGAGTAGCGCACCTGGTGGATCAGCAGCGGCGTGCCCATGCTTCGCAGGATGGCTGCGGCTCGGCCGGTCTCGACCGGCGGATAGTTGGAGATGCCGGCGTAGAGCGCCTTGCCCTGCCGGACCGCCGTGTCCAGCGCGCCCATCGTTTCCTCGAGCGGCGTCTCGGGGTCAAGGCGGTGCGAGTAGAAGATGTCGACGTAGTCCAGCCCGAGCCGCTTGAGGCTCTGGTCGAGACTGGCCAGCAGGTACTTGCGCGAGCCTCCGTCTCCGTACGGGCCCGGCCACATGTCGTAGCCGGCCTTGCTCGAGATAACCAGCTCGTCACGGTATGGACCGAAGTCTTCCCGGAGGATCCGCCCGGCGTTGGTTTCGGCCGAGCCGTACGGCGGGCCGTAGTTGTTCGCCAGGTCGAAGTGCGTGATGCCAAGATCGAACGCCCGCCGGACGATCGCCCGCTGCGTCGGGAGTGGCGTCGCGTCGCCGAAGTTGTGCCAGAAGCCGAGCGATATCGCCGGCAGCTCGAGCCCGCTGCGCCCGGACCGTCGATAGGACATGGCGCCGTAGCGATCGGGCGCCGCCGCGTAGGAGGGCGCGCCCGCGGACAGATCTTCAGTCATCGATCGAACCTCACGCGGCGGGGCGGATCCGGGAGTCAGCGTACCCTACGTGACTATGCATCTTCCCCGGCCCACCCGTTGGCGCGCCTTCGCCGCGCGGCAGTACCGGCCCTTCCAAGCGATCGCGATCGGCCAGGCCTTCACCGGGTCCTATGCATCGGACGCGCTCTTCGTTCCGCTTCTACTCCGGCTGGGGGCGCCGCCGGCGCTGGTGATCCTCGTTGGAGCGGCCCCAGTCGGGGGCGCCGCGCTGCAGGCGTTCGCGCCGCAGATCCTACTCCGCCTCAAGGGTGACCTGCGCCGTTTGACCCTGGGTCTGGCGATCGCCGAGATCCGCGGTTTCGTGCTCGCGGCGATCGTGGCCGGCGTTGCGTCCGGCCTCATGCGCGAAGCTCTGGGGATAGTCCTCGTGTCTATGACGGTCGCGGTCGGTCAGACGGCCGGCGTCCTGTCGGGCTCGAACATCGTGTTGTGGACGGCCGTCGTCCTGCCCGACGGGGAGCGCCGCCTCGTCGGTCCCCGGGTCGGTGCCCTCAACATGGCCCTCTCGACCGTGCTCCTGCTGCCCGCCGGATTGATCCTCGACGCCGGAGCCCGGGTGATCGGTCTGTGGATCTACGTGGCCTTCTTCGTCGTAGGCGGGTCGATGGCGTGCTTGACACCGATCGCCGTCTCCCGTCTTCCGCGCCCCGGCCGAGTCCTCGTCGACACCCGTTCGGCCGGCGGGTCGGAGATGCCGCCGGCGTTCCGGCGCTTCAAGGACGTGAGCGTGGTCGCGTCCTTCGGGCAGGGGCTGATCCCGTCTCTGTCGCTGTACGCGCTCCGTGTGCTCGGCATGTCGGCGGGCTTCGCAGTCGCCCTCTCGGGCGTCGCGGCGGCCGGCGCGCTCGCCGGGTCCCTGGTGACGGGCTCGTTCCTCCTGGGCGGATCGTCCAGCCGCGTGCTTCGAGCCAGCTTCGCGCTTCGGGTAGTCGCGGCGGTGTGTTGCGCCGTGGCCGTCCCGGCCAATCCCGTGGCGCCTGCGTTCTTGCTGGTCGGCTCCGCGCTGTTCAACGGGGCGGGCAACGCCGGGGCTCTGGCCACTAACGAGCGGCTGTATCGACTCGCTCCCGAGCGGTCTCGAGTGCACTGCCAGAGCCGCTTCGTCGGCACGACGGCGGCAGCCGCCGGCGCAGGTTCTCTTATCTGCGCCGCAGCCCTGGTCGTCGCGCCGGCGCTATGGCCTGCATACACGGCCCTGTACGCGGGCTCGGCAATTAGCCGGCTGTTGGCCACAGTCCGTACCGAGGTCTCGGCATCGTGGAGCAGCCCGTCTACGGCTCCGATCGAACTCTCGGCCGCGGATCCCGAAGACGGGTAGAGCGCCGGCTCGGCCGCACCTCAAAAACTGCGCGCGGCGGACGCCGCCAAGTCGCGGCTCCGCGCCCTCAGCCCCAGCCTTGCGTCAGCAGGGCTTCCTCATCGCCCGACCGGATCAAGCCCAGGATCGCCTCCGCGACCGTTTCCGCCGAGTGAGGCTGGGGCGCCCCGGATCGACCGCCCACCAGCCCCCCGGCGGCCAGTGACTGGTGGAACTCCGTTGCGGTCACGGCCGGGTAGACGATCGAGACGACGATGCCGTCGGGCGCGAGCTCGCGGCGGGCAACCTGCGAGAGCATGTTCAGCGCCGCCTTCGATGCCGCGTAGGCGCCGATGCCGGGAAGAACCATCCGCGACGTCATCGAGCTGACGTTGATGATGGCGCCGCCGCCCTGGCGCCGCATCGCGGGTACGACGGCCTGCATCGCGAGCAGCGGCGCGTAGACGTTCAGCTGAGTGATGGCGACGAAGTGGTCGAGCCGGACTTGCTCGATCGGTACGTGGAGACCCTGGCCCGCGTTGTTGACGAGAACATCCACGCGCCCGAAGCGTTCGATAGCCGAATCCACGAGACGAACGATCTGCGCCGGGTCCCGAAGGTCGGTCGTGACCGCCAGCGCATCCGGCAGCTCGGCCGCGAGCTTCTCGATCCGATCGGCGCGCCGCGCGGCAAGCACCAACTTCGCCCCGCGCTTGGCCGCCTGCCGGGCGGTGGCAGCCCCGATTCCGGACGATGCCCCCGTTACGATTACGACCGCGCCGTCGAGCTCCATTCGCGATTCCTCCTGAGTAGCCGCCGCAATCGTTGGATACCGGAGCATACCGCGCCGTTCCCGCAGTTCCACGCTGAGGGCCTCGCGAACCATTCACCGGGAGGTGGCGGTATCGTGCCGGCCATGGGCTTCGAGTGGGCGTATCGGACGGGCGAGCCGCCGTGGGACATCGGTCGGCCGCAGCCGGTGCTGGTGCGCCTCGAGGAGCAAGGCGCGATCGCCGGGTCCGTGATCGACGTGGGTTGTGGCACCGGCGAGAACGCCTTGTACCTGGCCGGTCGGGGTCTGGACGTGACAGGTGTCGACCTTGCGCCGACAGCCATCGCAAGGGCCAGCGAGAAGGCTGCCGCTCGCGGAATCCGCGCCAGGTTCGAGGTCGCCGACGCGCTCAACCTTAGGTCGCTCGGCCGGACGTTCGACGTCGCAGTCGACTCCGGGTTGTTCCACGTCTTCTCGGACCAGGACCGAGCCCGCTTCGAGCGAAGCCTCCGCGAGGTGCTCCAGCCCGAGGCCAGGTATTTCTTCCTGTGTTTCAGCGACGAGGAGCCGGGCGAATGGGGCCCCCGCCGGGTCAGCCAGGCCGAGATTCGCGCCACGTTCTCGGTGGGCTGGCGAGTCGACTCGATCGTCGGGGAGCACTTCGCCGCGCGCGACGGGCTGGGCGATCCGTACGCGCCGCGGGCGTGGCTCGCCTCACTGACCCGGCTCAACGACGGCGGCGATGAGCGGCGCCCGAGCCACGCGACCGAACTCCCGGCCTCCCATGGCGATACGGTCCGAAACGGGGTTGACCCGCCGGCCGCTCGGTCGATAGGGTCTGGGCATGACTGCTGAAGCGTTCACCGTCGGGGTAGCCGGGGAACTGCCCGCCCGGCGCGGGCAAGGGCTCAGATGCGCCGCGCCACGCTCGGGATGATCGTCGGGCTGATGATCCAGTTCGCCGCCGGCATGCTCGTGAACCTCTTCACCAAGATCCCGGATAGCCATCCGGGATCAAACCTTTCCGAGTATTTCTCGGGTTCAGTGCAGAGCGTCACCTGGGCAATAGCGCAGAGTGGACTTCCCGCCCTGGTCTTCCATTCAACGTGGGGCCTCCTGCTGACGGTAAACGGCGTTGTCTTGATCGCGCTCGGGCGCCGCGTCGGGAAGCGATCAATCACTGTGACGGCGCTGTTCGGCTTCCTCTTCATCCTTGGGGCAGGCTTCAACGGCGCGAGCTTCCTCGACTTCAACGCGGACTACAGCTCGATGATCATGGCCACACTGTTCGCCATGGCTGTGCTCATGTACGCCGTCGTTCTCTTCCTGCTCCCGTCGGACGCCTGAACCGCGGCTCGAGTCCCGCAGGCTCACCGTGGCGGCCGCGCATCACCCTTATGGGCCAGCCTGACCGGAGGCTGTCGGCCGGCAATCCGGTGGCATGTTGATCTTTCGGCTGGGCCGGCGGATCTGGGCCCTGCCGCGCCAACGAACCCCGTAAGCGCCGCCCGCGGGGATGAAGCATGTCGCGGCTTTACCGACGGAATTCTCGCGCGACATGCCGTTGGGATGCCGGCGCGGTTAGCATTGGGACGGTGGCGCGCTCGACTTCGGGCGGTCATGGCGGGCCCGAGTCCGGATCGCCGACCTACGACGGCGCGGGCCGATGGGCTTGGACTGGGAGTGGACGTGAACATCGAAGGTTCGGGCCAGGATTGGCCTTCCGGCGGGTCCGAGACGTCGACGGGGGCCGCGCCTGAAGCGTCGCCCGAGCCTGCCGGGCGCGAGGCCGCGCCTGAAGGCTCGTTCGAGCCGGCGCCCTCACCGGAGCAGGCAGTGCTCCCGCCGGCGCAGGAACTGCGGCCGACGCAGTCGATCATGCTCGGTTCGAGCACAGCGCCGCCCGAGGGCGCCGAGCCGACGGCGGCGACATATACCCCGCCGGCGGCCTACCCGCCTCCTTCGGCCTATCCGGCGGGGCCTGGTTTCGGGCCGCCGCTCGGATACGGTCAGCCGCCCTACCCGCCGCAAGCGGCCTATCCACCCGCCCAGGGCTACGTGCCTCCGGGCTACCCGCCTCCGCCGGGGTTCGGGCAGCCGCCGCCTTTCGGACCATACGGACCGCAGCCGCCAATCGGGTATCTCGGCTACGGGCAGCCCGGTATCCCGCCGGGGGGCGGTCCCGGCTACGGGCAGCCCGGCTTCGGCTACGGATCGCCTTCCTGGCCCGGTATGCTCGCGCCGGCCGGGCCGGCGCCGGGACTCGTGTGGGCCGGCATGGGCATCCGGCTCGCGGCCCTGGTCATCGATATGGTCATCGAGCTGATCGTCCTGGTCGCCGGTACAGCCATCGCCGATGCGGTCGGGTTCCAGGCTTACGGCCCCAATGCCGGCTACTCGCCGGTCGCCACGGTCATCCTGTGGATAACTCTCGGGCTGCTCGTCGCGTACATACCGACCTGCTGGTGGGCCTTCGAGGGCACGATCGGCCAACGAGCCTTTGGCCTGAGGGTGCTGCGCGCGGCCGATGGCTTGTCGCTGAGGGCTGGGGCGACCACGATTCGCTACCTGATCTGGCTCCTGTGCGTGCTGACGGTGGTCATCGGCCTCGTCGTCGCAGTCGTCGCCAGCGAGAAGCCTGACAAGCGGGCCTGGCTGGATGACGCGTCCGGCTCGGTCGTCGTTCGACGCGCCTGAGCGAACATGAATCTACCGGAGCCCTCCGCGACCGAGCCTCTCGAGCCAACATCGGTCACCCTCGACCGAATCCGAGCGGCGGCCGAGGTCATCAAAGGCGTGGTGGTACGGACCCCGCTGCTTCCGTTCGGACGGGCCGACTATGGCGACGCTCTCGGTCGCACCCGCGCCTGGCTGAAGCCGGAGTCGCTCCAGCCGATCGGCGCGTTCAAGCTGCGCGGCGCGTACTACAACATCGCAACTCTGCCGGCGGAACGCCGTGCGGCGGGCGTCGTGGCGCATTCGAGCGGCAACCACGCCCAGGGAGTGGCCCGGGCCGCGCGGCTCCTCGGGGTCCGCGCCGTCATCGTCATGCCGTCCGACGCACCGGTGATCAAGGTCGAGCGAGTAAGGGAGGACGGTGCGGAGATCGTCTTCGTCGGTCCGTCCAGCGAGGAGCGGGCGGAGCGTGCCGCCGAGCTGGCGCGGCTAGAAGGCCTATCGATGGTTGCGCCGTACGACGACGCGGCGACCATCACCGGGCAGGGGACGATCGGGCTCGAGATCGTCGAGCAGCTGGCCGCCATCGAGGCGCCGCGCGCCACCGCCACGGAGCCGGGCGGCGCGGAACGGGCCCCGTTCACTGTGCTCGTGCCCGTTGGCGGAGGCGGGATCGCAAGCGGCGTCGCGGTCGCGGTGAAATCGCTCCGCCCGGACGCCGTCGTGCTGGGCGTCGAGCCGGCGCTCGCCGCCGACGCCCGCGATTCCCTGGACCAGGGACGGATCGTGACCTGGTCGGCCGAACAGGTCGGCCGGACGATCGCCGACGGTCAGCGGACTACCCACATCGGCCGGCTGCCGTTCGAGCTGCTGCGCCGCAACCTCGACGGCATCGTGACCGTCACCGACGACGAGATCGCGCGGGCCATGGTGCGGGCGTCGCGAGAGGCTCGTTTGGTGCTGGAGCCATCCGGCGCCACCACCCTCGCCGCGTGGCTGTTCCACGCCGAGGAGCTGCCGGCGGGCGGGCGCGTGGCGATCATCCTGAGCGGCGGAAACGTGGATCCAGCTCGATATGGCGAGCTTCTCGCGCGGGGACTCGCGGCCGGAGGCTGATCGCCCTGGTAGCCGGGGAACCCACGAGGCGCTCGTTGCGTCGGGGGGACTACGAGGCAGCGCCGCGGAGGAAAGGAAGATGGACTCGATCCCGGGTTCTCCGCCGATGTCGCGTCGCCGGAGCGTGAGCCTGGTAATCGCCCTCGCCGGATGCGTCCTCGCCCTCAGCGCGGCGTGTACCCCGGCACCCGCGCCGCCACCAATCGCTTCGACGCCGCAACTGATCTCGACGGGCGTCCGCGGCACTGTGCTGGCCGGCCCAACCTGTCCCGTCGAACGGGCAGGTGAGAGCGCCTGCGTTCGAGCCGTCGCAGGAGCGACGATCGTGGCGCTGGCTTCGGGCGGCCAAGAGGTTGGCCGGGCGGTAAGCGACGACGCGGGGTCGTATTTCCTTCGGCTCCCACCGGGCAACTATCGGATCGTCCCGCAGGCCGTGCAGGGCCTGATGGGAGTGGCCGCACCTACCTCGGTCGACGTCACCGCGGGATCTCCCGTTCAGCTCGACCTGGAGTACGACACCGGCATCCGCTAGCACGATCGGAGCCGCCTGGGTTGGCCAGCGCTGGTCGCCAGTGCCGGTCGCCAGGGTCGAGCGCCGCTCCTCAAAGCCGGGCTGCGCCCTACAGACCGAAACGCACGAGCGCCAGCACCCCGATGATCAGCGAGTAGGCGGCGAACGGCGTCAGCGTCCGGCTGGTGAAGTATCGGCTCAGGAAGCGTACCGAGGCGTACGCCGCGACGGCCGCGGCAACGCTCCCGGCCAGCACCTGGCCTCGGACTCCGTCGCCGTTTGGGCCGAGCAGGTCGGGCAGCTTGTAGATGCCCGCGGCGAAGATGATCGGCGTGGCAAGCAAGAAGGAGAACCGGGCCGCGTCCTCGTGATCGAAGCCTCGGACCAGGCCTGCCACCATGGTGATCCCGGAACGGCTGATACCCGCCAGGAGCGCGAAGACCTGGGCCACGCCGACGACTCCTGCCTCGCGGAACTCGAGCGTATCGAGGCGGCGGTCGCCACTGGGGGTCTGGGCATGGGCGGCCACAACGGCCCGAACCGCGGTGCGTCGCCGGGTCCACTCTCCCGCGAACAGGATGCAGCCGTTGATCACGAGGAAGCCAGCCGCAGCGACCGGCGTCGCAAACAGGACTCGCAACGGGTGCTCCAGCAGCAGACCGACGAGCCCGGCTGGTATGGTCGCCACGACGAGCAGCCAGCCCAGACGCTCATCTGGCGTCTCGATCCGGCGGTTTCCGGCCGAGCGGAGCAAGCCGGCGATGATCCTCACCCACTGGTCACGGAAGAAGAAGGCGAGGGCCAGGGCCGTGGCGACATGGAGCCCAACCAGGAAGGCGAGGAAGAACGACTCCTTCGCCGACTGCGCGGCTACGACGTTCGACCAACCGAAGAGAGCCGGCAATATGACGGAATGGCCGAGGCTGGAAACGGGGAAGAGTTCAGTGACTCCCTGGATGAGGCCGAGGATGACCGCCTGCGCGTAGTCCACGCTCTTCCTTTCGAATTGGGGCTGGGCCACGGCCGGACGTCCGGGCAGGACGACTGTACCCGATGAGCGCGGGGAGAAAGGTTGGATGCCCGGCCTGGGCTCGGGGCACGAAATCGCCGACAGCGGCCGGAACCAACTCCGGCCCTAGCGCCCGAACCGCCGCGAACGTTGCTGGTAGGTCCGGATCGCCCGCAGGAAGTCGATCTCGCGGAACGCGGGCCAGTAGACGTCGCAGAAGTAGAACTCGCTGTGGACGCTCTGCCAGGGCAGGAAGCCGCTGAGACGCACCTCGCCCGATGTCCGGATTATCAGGTCCGGGTCCGAGCTACCCGCGGTGTAGAGGTGGCGCTCGATTGCGTCGGGGGTGAGGCGATCCGGGAGCTCCGACGGCCCGACGCCTTCGCCCAAGAGCTCGCGGACGGTGGCCTTCGCCGCCTCGACGAGCTCCTCGCGGCCGCTGTAGCCGATCGCCACCGTGACGTCCATCGTGGCGTCGTCGTGCGAGAGCGCCCGGGACTCCGCGATCGACTCACGAAGCCTGTCTGGCAGGAGATCCGCCCGGCCGATCACGTGCAGCCTGATCGGCACCCTGGTCCGCCTCTTGCCGCTCCGGATGGCGTCCAGGGCGTCTGCGGCGACATCGGAGATGGTGCCCACTTCCGAGGCCGAACGGCCCAGGTTCTCGAGGGAAAGCGCCCACACGGTTACCTCGCGAATGCCCGTGGTAGCGCACCAGTCCACAAGCGCGAGGGCCGTCTCGGCCCCGGCCCGATGTCCGGCCGCAGTCCCGAGCCCGACGCTCGCCGCCCAGCGCCGATTGCCGTCCATGATCACGGCCACGTGGCGGGGCCGGGGGAAGCGCATCACCTCTGCCCGGAGGCGGCTGCGGTAGAGCGCGTAGACGGGCCTCAGGGCGATCGCCACCAATCCGCGGCGAGCTGCCCAGCCCGATGCAGCCAGCTGCCTGAGCAGGGCGGCCGACCGCCCCGCCCGGCTGGCGCTGCTCTTCGGAGCCGCACCTTGCGCGGAGCTCGCCATGGCGTCCTCCTTCTCGCTTGCGAAGGGATGCTACCCGGCATCGTAGCCTTCGCCATTCAAGTCTGATCTGGCGGTAGGCCAGGCCACGAACCCCCAGATGTACCGGCGCGTCGGAGCGGTGCGCGGGGCCCGGCTTCCCGGGATGCGCACGACGGTCGTTGCGTGGCGTTCTGATACAGTCCCAAAGCTTCTGCCATCAGCGTCTTCCCGAGGACCCCGACAGTCGTGCCTGCCCGTCCGATGATCAGCCACGTGACCGCTGCCCTCTCGCTCCCGGTGGCCACGAAGGTGCCGGAGATCACCATCTATTTCTGGGCGATCAAGGTCCTGACGACGGCAATGGGCGAGGTGACCTCCGATTACCTCGTCCACGCCTTCGATCCGGTGATCGTCGTGCCACTAGTGTCTCGGGCCGCAGCAGGCTAGACAGTTAGCCCGTTCGCAGCTACGATTCGGTGCATGCCGAACCATCCAGCACCTCCATTGGTGATCACCGAGTCTGAACGAGCGTCTTTGCGAGCCCTGCTGGGAGCGGGAACG
>JBIOII010000062.1:0-11420 GCA_044449785.1 Candidatus Limnocylindrales bacterium | reverse complement strand
CGGCCGCCTAGAAGAATGTGGCCCTCGTTTCTGTCGGCCCGCAAGGAGTAACGATATGCCGTGGGGCCTCACTCCCGCCCATCTGATAATCATCCTCGTGATCGTGCTGATCGTCGTGGGCCCGGGCAAGCTGCCCGACACCGGCGCGGCGATCGGCAAGGCTCTCCGGGGCTTCAAGGACGCTGTGGAGACCGGCGAGACCCATCCCGAGAACCAGCAGCAGGCAGCTCCGCCGGCCCAGCCGGTTCAGCCGATCCAGCCGCAGGCTCCGATCTATCCTCAGCCCCAGTATCCGCCGCAGTATCCGCCGCAGCCCCAGTACCCGGCGCAGCAGCCGTATCCGGCGCCGCAGCCCCAGTACCCGGCGCAGCAGCCGTATCCGGCGCAGCAGCTGTATCCGGTGCAGCCGCCGGTTGACCCCGCCGGGCAGCCCTACGCTCCGGCTCCGTACCCGACGATACCGGCGCAGCCGTACGCGCCACCCGTCGTCCAGCCCGTACCGATCGTACCGGTCGAGCAGCCGGTCGTGCCTCAGGGCGAGGCGCCTCGCCAGGGCTGATCTCCTCAGCGGGCCGAATTTGACCGGCTCGACCCGCGCTGAGCCGGGCTATGAGTCCGGGGTCGTGGACGCCTTCGACCGGAGCCGCCAGGTGCTGACGACTGCTACGATCCGGCCATGATTGGTGGCCGCATTCCCATACTGGTCGACTGCGACACCGGCATCGACGACAGCCTGGCGCTGCTCTACGCCGTCGCCTCTCCTGGGTGCGAGCTGGTTGCCGTGACCTGCACGGCCGGAAACGTCGACGCCCGCCAGGTCGCCGAGAACACCCGGGCCGTCCTCGAGCTGGCGGGTCGTCCGGAAGTGGAGGTGGCGATCGGCCGCGCGACGCCGCTGGCGCGGGCGCTGGTGACGACGCCGGAGACCCACGGTCCGCGAGGCATCGGCTACGCGGAGCTGCCCGCCGCGAAGATGCCGATCTCGCCCCGCTTCAGCCCGGACCTGATCGTGGAGGAAGCCCGCCGAAGACCCGGCGAGGTGACGCTGGTCACGCTGGCGCCGCTGACGAACGTCGCTCTTGCCGTCCTGCGTGAACCCGAGTTGCCGCGTCTCTTGCGGCGCATCGTAGTCATGGGCGGGAGTTATCGGTCGCCCGGCAACACCGCGCCGACGACCGAATGGAACGTCAGCGTCGACCCCGAGGCGGCTAAGGTCGTCTTCGAAGCCTTCGGGCCGGAGGCGGCCGGCGCCCGTTCGCCGCTACCACTCGCCCTCGGGCTCGATGTCACCGAGCGAGCCAAGATGCTGCCCGAGCACCTTGCCGCGCTGGCCGCTCGCGCCGGCTGCACTCCCGACGGCTCCCGGCCGGACGGCAGCCTCGACCCGATCGTTCGATATCTCGCCGACGCGTTGCGCTTCTACATGGAGTTCCACAGCCGTTACGACGGCTTCTACGGCGCCTTCATCCACGACCCGCTGGCGCTGGCATCGGCCCTTGACCCGACTCTGGTCCGGACGGAGCCACTCACGGTGGACGTGGAGCTGAGCGGGCGGCTGACCACCGGCGAGACGGTAACGGACTGGCGACGGGTCTGGGGCCGGCCGCCGAACGTTGACGTGGCGGTCGAGGCGGACGCGGGCCGCTTCATGACCACCTTCGTCGAGCGGGTCGGCGATCTCGCCGCGAGACGCGCCGCGGGCCGGTAGGGCTGGCACTCGGCCTCAAGACCTGGCAAGCTTTCGCGGCGCGGCACCCGCACATCCGACCTGGCCGCGCTCCGCTAGAGGAGAGCAGGAGAGATGGATCTGCTGAGGCGCTGGGTAGCTCGCCAGTTCACAACCCGAGTGATCGTCCTGATGCCGGTCGCGATCGCGATCAACATCGTCCTCGGGGCCACGGTTCAGCAGGCGCTCAAGCTCCCGATCTACCTCGATTCCATCGGCACGATCCTCGTCGGCGTCCTGGCCGGCCCTCTCGCCGGCGCCCTGACCGGCATCCTCGCCAACCTGATCTGGGGCTACCTGCTGCCCGCCCCGATCGGTACGAGCACGATCGGGCCGTTCGCCATCACGGCCGGCGTGATCGGGTTGCTCGCCGGGGTCTGGGGCCAGCTCGGTCTCTTCCGGCCGCGCCGCGGCGGGCCGGGCGGCATCGTGGCCGCCGTGATCGCGGTCGTGCTGGTCGGCGCGCTGGCGCTCTACACCTATGCCCGGGCCTACGCGAGCCCCGATCAATTCGTCAACATCACCGGTTTCCAGACGACCGACTTCGACCGGTCGCGGATCTTCTTCCTCGCCGTCATGGTCGTCTACGTCGTCCTGGTAGCGACAGCGCTCTACCTGCGTCGTGACGTCGGTGCGGTGCTCGCCATCGGCGCCGGCCTCGTGACCGGGATCGTCGCCGCGGTAGTCTCGGCTCCGATTGCCGCCGTCGTATTCGGCGGCGTGACGGGCAGCGGAACGGACGCTCTGGTGGCGGCGTTCAGGGCCGGCGGAGACAGCCTGTATCAGGCCACCTTGAAGCAAGGCCTGCTCTCGGACCCGCTGGACAAGATGATCACGACGTTCGTGGTCTTCTTCATCATCGGCAGCCTCTCGCGCCGCTTCGTCGCTCGCTTCCCCAACGGCGAGAAGGCGGTCGGGGACGAGGCCGAAGCCGGTGCGCCTGCGCCCGCCCAGGGCTGACGGAGCTTGACCCTCGCATCATCGGCCCGGCTCGAGGGTCTGCCCGAGTACGTCACCCGCAGGCCCGGCGGTTTCTATCGCTCGACCAACCCGTCGACCAAACTGGCCATCGCCGCTCTCGAGGTGGTCGCGGCCTTCGCCGTGCCCGGCTGGCCCGGACCGATCGCCGTCCTGTGCGCGGCGTTGGTGACCGCCGCGCTCGCGCGGCGGCTTCGTGGCCTGGCGACGATCGCTCTCGCGGCCTCGCCGATCGTCGGCTCGATCCTGGTGATCAACCTGTTCCTGCTTCCCGGCGCAAGTGACCCGATCGCCAGACTTGGGCCGTTCGCCCCGACGTGGAGCGGTCTCTGGTTCGGGCTCCAAACGGTGGCTCGGCTCTTTGCTTTCTCGGCGGCGATCGCCCTGGTCTACCTGACCACGGAGATCGACGACCTGCTGGCGGATCTGGCGCACCGAGGGCTTGGCCGGCGGGCGGTCTTCGTCGTCGGGGCGTCGGTGCAGATGGTGCCCCGGACGATCGAACGCGCCGCCGAGATCGTCGCCGCTCAACGCGCCAGGGGCATGGACACGGAAGGCCGCTTCTGGCGGCGGGCTCGCGGCGTGGTCCCGCTTGCCGCGCCGGTCGTCTTTGGCGCCCTGACCGAAGTCGAGGAGCGGACGATGGCCCTGGAGGCGCGCGCCTTCTCAGCCCCGGGCCGGCAGACGCTGCTTCGAGTGCCGCCCGATCGAGCGGTGGACCGGGCGCTTCGGTGGGCGGCCGTCCTGGCCCTCGTCGCGATCGTCGGATTGCGTATTGCCGGGAGGCTCGGCTGAAGCGATGGCGATCGAGCTGTCGGCCGTTTCCTACCGATATGCGGGTGCCGCGAAGCTCGCGCTGACCTCGATCGACCTCCGTCTCGAGCCGGGTCGCGTCTTGGGCGTCGTGGGGGCCAACGATTCCGGGAAGACCACGCTGTGCCTGGTAGCGGGCGGTTTCGCGCCCAAAGTCGTCGGTGGAAGACTCGAGGGATCCGTGCGCATCGACGGCGTGGAGACGGCGGCGATACCGCCGCACTCGCTGGCCCAACATTGCGGCCTCCTCTTCCAGAACGCGGCGACGCAACTCTCCAACACCACCGCCACCGTCTTCGAGGAAGTCGGGTTCGGTCCGTGCAACCTGGGCCTGCCGGTCCCCGAGGTGATCGAGCGGGTCTGGTGGGCGCTGCGGTCGGCCGGTATCGGGGACCTGGCACCGCGTGACCCGGCGCGGCTCTCCGGCGGGCAGGGTCAGCTCGTGGCACTGGCCGCGGTGCTGGCGCTTCGGCCGCGCTACCTGCTCCTCGACGAGCCGACCAGCGAGCTCGACCCGGCCGGGACGGCTCTCGTCGCCGACGCCCTGGCCCGCGTGGCGGCCGAGACGGGCGCGGGCATCCTGATAGTTGAGCACAAGACCGACGTGCTGGCCCGGATCGCCGACGCGATCGTGGTCCTGGACGGAGGGTCCGTGGCGCTGTCGGGGCGCGCGGTGGAGGTGCTCGCCGATCCGCGCCTGGCGGTGTTGGGCGTCGAGCCTCCGGCGCGAGTCCGGCTCGAGCGAGCCGTGCGAACAGCCGGGCTCGAATGGTCGGCCGAGGTCGAGAGAGCGCTCGCGTGAGTGGTTTCGATCGGAGGACGGCCCATTCGGCTCCGGCGGCTTTCGCCGGAGCTGCAGCCGATTCCGGGTCAGCCGGCAACGACCGTCCGCTCGGCGCTCCGGGCAGTCCGGGCTCGGCACCGTCCGCCCCATCGATAGAGCTCCAGGCGGTCTCGTTCACCTATCCGGAGGGCACGCAGGCGCTCGATCGGGTCAGCCTGCGAGTCGATCCGGGCGAGTTGGTGGCCATCGTCGGCCAGAACGGGTCCGGCAAGTCGACCCTTGTCCGGCATCTGAACGGGCTGCTTCGGCCGACAACGGGTCGCGTTCTGCTCGACGGCGTCGACATCGGGAGCGTCCACGTCGCCAGGCTCGCTGGCCGCGTGGGCCTGGCGTTCCAGAACCCGGATCGGCAGCTGTTCGCCGGGCGAGTCTCAGCCGAGGTCGCGTTCGGGCCTCGAAACCTGGGCCTTCGCGGGGTGGAGTTGGACGGGCGGGTGGCCGCCGCCCTCGATGCCGTGGGCCTGAGCGGGGAGGCCGCCGCGAACCCGTACGACCTCGGGTATTCGAGGCGGAAGCTGCTGTCGCTCGCGTCGGTGCTGGCGATGCGGACGCCGATCCTGGTGCTCGACGAGCCGACGACCGGCCAGGATGCTCGGGGAGCGGCGCTCGTCCGGGCGGTCGTGGCTGCGGCCGCGGCGGAGGGCCGGACGGTCGTCGCGATAAGCCACGACATGCGTTTCGTGGCCGAGTGCTTCGAGCGCGTCGTGGTCATGCGGGCTGGACGGGTGCTGCTGGACGCGCCGCCGGATGCGGTGTTCGCCGAGGCGGCCTGGCCCGAGCTCAGAGCCACTTACCTCGAGCCGCCTCGGGCGGCAGTGGCGGGGGCGCGGCTCGGTCTGGGCGCGACGCCCACGGACGCGGCGTTCGTCGAGGCTCTCAGGACGCGGGGCCGCGCGGGGCGCTGAGGGGGCGGGCCGCCACCATCGGCGCGGCGCCCCAAACGCAACATCGCGACGCCGTCCCGCGTACGCTTGGTCGAGCAGCGGCCACGATCGATGGCCCAGAGAGGCGGCACATGCGCGTACTCGTTCTGAACCCCGGGTCGAGCTCGCTCAAGTCGACCGTTATCGAGACCGCCGTCATCCCGGCGCCCGATGCGGGCGGCATGGTTCCCAACAGCACCGCCGAGTCGCTGGCGCCGCTCGGGCAGTTCGGCCTGGACTGGGGCGTGGACGCCACCGCGGGCGGCGACCCTTCCGACGACATCCGCGCGCTGGTCGCCCAATACGAGGCGGCCGGAATCCAGCCCGCTTCGCTGGCAGCGGTCGGGTATCGCGTTGTCCACGGCGGGGCCACGTTCAGGCAGCCCGTCCAGGTGACCCCGGAAGTTATCGCGCAGGTAACCGCTCTACGCGACCTGGCCCCGCTCCACAACGGCCTCGCGGCTGAGACGATGAGCGCCGGTTTGGCCGCCATCCCGCACCTCCCGCACGTGGCCGTTTTCGACACTGCCTTCCACTCGACGCTGCCGGTAGACGCGTACCGCTACCCCGTGCCGGAGCGGTGGTATCGGGAATGGGGCGTGCGTCGGTACGGCTTTCACGGCAGCTCGGTGGCATGGTCGGCCGAGCGAGCGGCGGCGATCCTGGCCCGGCCGGTTGGGGAGCTGCGAATCGTCGTCGCTCACCTCGGCAGCGGCTGCTCCGTAACCGCGGTCGACGGCGGCCGCTCGGTCGCGACGTCGATGGGCCTGACCCCTCTCGAAGGTCTGATGATGGGGACACGGGCCGGCTCGATCGACCCCGGGATCCTCTTCTACTTGCTGCGAACCGGCCGCGTCGATGCCGATGAGCTGGCCGAGCAGATGGACCACGAGTCGGGGTTGGTCGGCGTGTCGGGCCGAACCTCCGACGTGCGCGAGCTTCTCCGGCTGGAGGCCGAGGGCGACGAGCCGGCCGCGCTTGCGCTTGCGATCTTCGTCAGACGCGCCGCCGAGTGCGTTGCCGCGGCGACGACATCACTGCGGGCCCTCGACGCGATCGTCTTCACCGGTGGGATCGGCGAGAACGCGGCCGGCTTGCGGGTGCGGATCGTTCGTCGCCTGGCGGCGTTGGGCGTTGCCTCTGTCCCGGAGCTGGCAGTCGGCGTGGATGCGGTTCTGAGCCCCGCCGGCGCGGTACCGGCGGTGTTGCGGATCGAGGCTCGCGAGGACCTGGTGGTTGCGCGCGCCGCCGAACGCCTTGTCGAGGGGCTTCGTCAGACCTCCGCATGAGTCCATGGCCCGAGTCGCGGCGGCCGCCTACAGCTCTCCGGAGAGCTGGGCGAAGGCGCGGAGGACCGCTGGTCGCGCGGCAATAGCCGGGAACGGCGAAAGCGGCAACGCGTCGTTCACCGAGCCGCCGTCGAGCCGGACGCGTCGCGCCAATCCGGCCACGGCGGAAAGGTCTGCCATCTGCCCTTCGACGAAGGCTCGGCCGACCACTTCGCCGTGACCCGGCACGACCGGCCCGAGTGCCACGTCGAGGAGACGGCCGAGGGTTCCCGGCCAATCCATCGGGTAGGAATCCTCGAACGACGGCGGGCCTCCCTGCTCGATCAAGTCGCCGGCGAAGACCACGTGGACGTCGGGCACGACGGCGACGATGTCGTTGTCGGTGTGGCCGCGCCCGAAATGCGTCAGTTCCACTTTCCGACGACCGAGCTCCAGCGAGATGCCGCCTCGGAACGTCCTGTTCGGCGGCGTAATTCGGGTCTCGGTGTATTCGAACGCCACCTCGGGCATGGCGGCAGCCAGAGCGTATTGGGTTGTCCGGCCGTCGGATCGGAGTCGCACGGCGCATTGCTCGTGGCCCCACATCTCACCGGGCAGGAACGCGAAGTTGCCGAAGCAGTGGTCGTAGTGGTGATGGGTGTTGGCGACGATCAGGCGGTTCTGGGTGAGCCAGCGGATCTCGGCGCTCAGTTCGCGGCCCTGTCGTTCGGAGCCGCGCGTATCGACGACCAGTGCGGACTCATCGCCGACGACGAGCCCCACGTTCACGTTGAAGTCGAGGAAGCGCCTGACGTAGACCTTGTCGGCGACCTCCTGCCACATCCGCGCGGCGCGGGCTGTGCTGGGGGAGCGGTGGGAACTCATCGGCTCCCGGCGCCCAAACCGGGGCAGGCGTCGAGCACTCCGCGATCGGCCGTCACCCCAGCCACCAGCTCAATCCGCCTTCCAGGTGTTCGCCGACTCCGGCCCACGATGGGCGCCTCGCCACCGAAGGTTACTTCGAGCCGGCCGCTCGGTGACGTTTCGCCTGCTAATCGGGCTGGTGGGCCGCCTCGTCGTGATTGACGGCCCCTTCGGCCAGGGCATGCGCCACCGTGTCGAGTGATAGGAGCGCGCACTTGAGTCGAGCCGGGCTGATCTCGATGCCGATCAGTTCCAGGAGGTCGTCGGGAGTCATATTCTCGACCTCGTCGACGGTCTTGCCCTTGATCTCGTCGGTCAGGAGCGAAGCGCTGGCCTGGCTGATGGCGCAGCCACGACCCGTAAAAGCGACGTCACGAACCACTCCGTCGGAGATCGCGAGCATCATCGTGATCCGGTCGCCGCAGAGCGGGTTCGAGCCCTCGTAACTGGCGGTGGGCGCGTCGAGGACCCCGAAGTTGTGAGGCCGCCGGTAGTGTTCGAGGATGTAGTCGCGGTAGAGGTCGTCCATCGGGTCGAGGATACGTCAGCGATCGAAGATACGGATGACTTCGCGCAACCCGACCGCCAGGGCGTCGATCTCCTCGGGGATCGTATAGACGTTGAAGCTCGCCCGGGCCGTTGCCGCCAGATCGAAGCGCTCGTGGAGCGGCATCGTGCAGTGGTGACCGGCCCGCACGCAGATCCCCGAGCGATCCAGGATCTGGGCCACGTCGTGGGGGTGGATGCCCGGCAGGTTGAAGGCCACGACTCCGCCACGGGCCTCGGCGGCGGGCCCGTACAGCTCTATGCCCGGAACCTCGCGGCGGAGCGTCTCCATCGCGTAGCGGGCCAGTTCCTGTTCGTGAGCGCGGATCCCGTCCATGCCCAGGCTCATCAGGTACTCGGCGGCCCTGCCCATCCCGATCTCGGCCGCGATGTCGGGCGTGCCCGCCTCGAACTTGTAAGGAACCTCGTTCCACTCGGAACGGCGGAGGTGAACCTCGCGGATCATGTCGCCGCCGGCGAGGAACGGCGGCATCGCCTCGAGCAGCTCGCGCCGTGCCCACAAGGCGCCGGAGCCCGTCGGGCCGAGCATCTTGTGGCCGGAGAAGACGTAGAAGTCGGCGCCGATCTCCTGGACGTCCACGGGGCAGTGGGGCACGGCTTGCGCGCCGTCGATCAGGACCAGCGCTCCCGCCGCATGGGCCATCTCGGTCAGCTCGCGGACCGGGTTGACCGTCCCGAGCATGTTCGAGACGTGCGTGAATGCCACGAGCTTGGGGTGCAGGTGGAGCAGCGCCTCGTAGACCTCGAGGCGGAGCAGGCCGTCGTCGGTGATCGGGATGAACTCGAGATCGCCGTCCTTCTCCTGGACGAGCAGCTGCCACGGCACGAGGTTGGCGTGGTGCTCCATCTCGGTCAGGACGATGGTGTCGCCACGGCCGATGTTGCGCCGGCCCCACGAATAGGCGACGAGGTTGATCGCCTCAGTGGCGTTGCGGACGAAGACGATCTCGGCGGCTTCGGGGGCGTTGATCAGCCGGGCCGTCGAGGCGCGCGCCGACTCATAGGCGGTCGTGGCCCGCTCCGCGATCTCGTAGATGCCCCGATGGATGTTCGAGGAATACTCGCGGTTGTAGCCGTCCACCGCGTCTATGACGGCGCGCGGCTTGAGACTGGTCGCGGCGCTGTCGAGGTAGATCAGCGGCTTGCCGAATCGATTGACCGTGGCCAGGATCGGGAAGTCTGCGCGAAGACGGTAAGGGTCGATCCGGGCGCCGGCCGGCTTGAACCGGGCGGGAGTCGCAGTGTCGGCCACGTTCGCCCGCCCTAGTGGGCGGCCCCCAGCGCGGGCTCGACCGCCTTGCTGCCCGCCGTGTCGTCCGCGTCGGGGGCCTCGTCGGTGACCTCGCCTTCCAGGCCCGCCTCGGCGAGGATCGGCGCGTAGCCCTCTTCTTCGAGCCGGAGGGCCAGGTCCTTGCCGCCGCTGGCGACGATTCGGCCGGCCGCCAGAACGTGGACCCGGTCCGGCGTTATGTAGTTGAGAAGGCGCTGGTAGTGGGTGATGACCAGCACGCCCATATTGGGGTTGAGCATCGCGTTGACGCCTTCGGCAACGATCCGGAGAGCGTCGATGTCCAGCCCCGAATCGGTCTCGTCGAGGATCGCCATCTCAGGCTGGAGGACGGCCATCTGGAGCATCTCGAGCCGCTTCTTCTCACCGCCCGAGAACCCCTCGTTGACGTAGCGTGCCGCAATCGATTCGTCCATCTGGAGGAGCGCCATCTTCTCCTTTACGAGCTTGCGGAACTCGCCCATCGGGATGCCGCCCTTGAACGCATCGGTCGGATCGACCGTCGGATCGGGGTTCAGGCCGAGACGGCGGGCGTTGATCGCCGACCGCAGGAAGCTCGCCACGGAGAGGCCCGGGATGGCCATGGGGTACTGGAAGGCGAGGAACATGCCGAGCCGGGCTCTCTTGTCGACAGAGAGCTTCAGGAGGTTGTGGCCCTGCCAGAGCACCTCGCCCGACTTGACGACGTAGGCCGGGTGGCCCATCAGCGCGTATGCCAGCGTCGTCTTGCCCGAGCCGTTGGGGCCCATGATCGCGTGAACCTCGCCCTTGGAAACCGTCAGGTCGATCCCCTTGAGGATCTCGTGATCGGGTTTCGCGGCCGGGGCCACGTGCAGGTCGCGGATGACGAGGTCTTGGTCGCTCACGTTGGCTCGAACGCTCCTTGGATGCCGGTTGGGTCGATCAGTCGGCCAGGGTGATGGGGGGTGCCCCGGTGGACGATACCCGATCCTGCCGAACCCCTAGGGCCGGCAGCCCGGCGCGAATGAGGCGGGCGCCCGGCGGGACGAGGTCGGCCAGCGTCATCGAGTCGAGAGCCCCCGCAATTGCGTCGCGCACCTTGACCCACATGAAGTTGACGGTGCAGTGGCCGGCACGTTCGCACGTCAGGTGATTGGGGTCGTCCGTTACGCAGATCATCGGCGCGATCGGCCCCTCGAGAGCCCGAAGGACCTGTCCCATCACGATCTGCTCGGGCGCGCGCGTCAGCTCGTAGCCGCCGTGAGCGCCGCGCGTGCTCTGCACGAGGTTGGCGTCGCGGAGGCTGATGACCAGCTGCTCGAGGTACGCCCGCGGCAGGTCTTCCTGCTCGGCGATCTCGGTCAGGCTGGCAGGACCGCCGCCGAAGCGGCGGGCAAGCTGGGCCATGAGGCGTACGCCGTATTCACCCTTGGTTGAGAAGGAGACGGCGCCTGTGCTGTGGTACGTGCGGGTGGCCAGTTTGGTGCTCCGTTTCGGCGGTCGCGTCCGCCCTTGGAGGTCTCGCCGGTCTCCGCGGAATCAGATGGCTCCATTCCGAAGAACCGGTGGCGCTCGGGGGACGCCTGAACCACCTTGCGGTGGAGGCGAGCGCCGCGACCTGCTGACGGGCGCCGACGATGGCTGTAGCCACGGGACGATGGCCGCGGGCCAATTCCGACAAAAACCGTCGGATATGAGTATAGACCGACCGATTGGAGTGTCAAACAATCCGGGGGCGGCCGTCTTCGGATCGCCGATCGGATTGCTCGTGACCCCATGACTTCCGTCGGATGGTCGTCTCGAGTCAGGGCCCAGCGCCATCCCGAGGTTCTACGAACAGGTACCTACCCAGCCGTCTCTGAGTGTGGTCGTTGAAGCACGGTGGACGCGACGCGAATCCCAACGGCTAGTCAACAGGCTCGGCGAACTTATCCAAGACTGACCCAACAGTCATAGCCGAGCTGCCCGGGGGCGGTGGCTGGCGCCTTAACCGCTAGTACCACTGGTGGGCTGCCGAGCCGGGCCTGCCCCCGGGTAGGATCAACCCACGTCGACTTGGAGGCGCAACGCCCTCGCGGCCTTTATAGGCCTATCGATCCATTTCACGACGAGGGCATCGATGAGGCAT
>JBIOII010000061.1:0-11487 GCA_044449785.1 Candidatus Limnocylindrales bacterium | reverse complement strand
ACGAGCGCAGCGCGTCAACGAGTTGCCCCGCCGCAGCCGGGGTGAAGCAGACCAGGTCGATCACCACATCGGGGCGCAGCGCCGCGACACGGGCACCGAACGTCCCGGCCGCGTCCTCCGCGCCGCGGTCCACGGAGACCCTGGTCACCGAGTCCCACCCAGGGCCCGGCTGGTAGGGATCGCGCAGCCCCCGGCTCATCGCGATCACCTCGTGACCGCCGCGCACCAGCCGCGGCACCAGGTAACTGCCGATATGCCCGGTAGCGCCGATGACGACCACGCGACTCATACCCCGGGATCTTAACGAGTGCGCCCGCTGGCGATCACGATGCTGGCAGCCCAGAACCGCTCATCCGGCGCCATAGGCGCGTGCCAGGCTGCCTGTCGCGGACCGGTCGTGGACACCGGGTGCAGCCCGCCTGCCCAGGCTGCCGGCCCGGGCAGGCAGGCCGAGGTTCTCGAATGCCCCGCATCCCCGGCAGTCAGTCCAGGCCCCAGTTCGTCCAGCTCGAAGGGGGCCCGTCGGGGGTGAAGGCCAGCAGGACTCGCGCCTCCGCCGTCAGTGCCCGCAGATGCTCATCGTCGTCCGGTACGGCCAGCCCGTGCTTTTCCCGGATAGCGCGGAAGCGGGGCAGCTCAGCACGGATATCCTCGCGGATCTCGGCCGTGGCCGGGACCAGCACGGCACGGAAGCCGGCCGGATCATCGATGAGCAGCTGGGCCCGCGGGTCCCGGCGGAAGATCGCGTACTTCACGCGGTCTCGCGTTGTCGAGACGTAGAAGCGCTGGCCGTCTCAGTAGAACCAGTTGGGACTCAGATGCGGGCGCCCGTCGCGGCGGATGCCGGCCACGATGATATTACGCGGCTCAGCCAGGAACGCCTCGATGTTGTCGGTCGATGCCATCCCCTTACGCTACCGGGACCATCTGCGCGGCCAGCGGGCCGCCGCGGACCGCGAGAGGTATGAGCGGCGGTCCTGGCGCATGCTCCTGCGCCTTGCGGCGATCCGTGCCTTGCGGAGGCTGAGCTCTCCGCCAGGGCCGCGGGAGGTGGCCCTCGCCGGATTGACCGGAAAGCTGGCTGGCCGGCGCGGGCGTTACCTGCCGGGGACGGGGAAGGACCTCCTAGGGCGGAACTGGTGTGCCGCCCGCCGAGGGGGCTCAGCTGATGGCCGACGAGGAGCAGGACACATCCGGCGTGATTCCCGGCTTGGCCGAGGCATTCATCGCTCAGCTGCGTGCCATCACCGGCGGACTGGAGAGCCTGGCCGGATCCGGTGCGCCCCTGCCGCCGGTGCCGGGCGCGTTCCCGCTGCCCGGTGCCTTGTCCGGGGCGCAGCTGAGGTCGGTCGCTGAGACCGTGGCCGCGCAGCGGCGCAGCATCGAGGCGCTGCAAGCCCAGCTGTCCGCGTTCGATGGGCAACTGGCCGTGCTGGAGCAGATCCTCAGCCCGCTCGCGGAGTGGAGCAGCACCTGGGCAGAGTTTGAACAGCGGCTGCTGAGCATGGGCCAGCCGCGGGAACCCCCGGGTGGCCCGGGGGTTCCCGGCCAGGAATAACAGCGCCAGCGCCAGCATTCGCGCCCCCGGCCCGCGATCGGCTGACCCTCTACGGCTCGAGGCCGCCGCGGCCATCGAAACGCCGGTCGCCGCTCCGACGAGGTAGAGGCGGGCCGCCGAGCGCGCGATTGACCTGTCGCCTCAGCCGATGCGGCCGCTCCGTGGCCCGCCCACCAGTTCCCACCGGACGGGAACCGCGCGGGCCTTCCTCGCGTCGGCAGTGTGCGTATGTTCGGCAGTGTGCGTATGTGATGAGATCGGAGGAGTCATTCCGATGCTGACGCGACGAGCGGCGGCCATGATTGTGGCCGCCGCGCTGGCACTTCCCCTCGCCGTGGGTTCGACAGCGCTCGGCGTGCAGGTCATCCCACCCTACCTCGTCGTAACCCACCTGGCGTCGGGATCCGCGCTCGGGGTCACCGTGGCAGGCCCCTTCAGTCCGGGGACGAAGCTGCCAAAGGTCGGCGAGTACGTCACGGTCCGCTGGACGCTCAGCCCGTCGATGGCCGGCCAGGTCCTCGACGTCTACGTTGCCTCCAGGGACTCAACCGGGCACTGGGGACCATGGAAGCGCCTGACCGTCCGGCTCACGGGCGCCCACGGCTACGCCTATTTCCATTGGCGGTCGCTGACGCCGGCCTGGATCTCGGTTTGGGCCAAGTTCCCTGGGTCGCTGCACCTGACGTCAGTCGCGTCCGCGGCCGTGCAGATCCGCTGGACGTGAGGTGGTGTGCGTGTCTGCGCCGCTGCTGTGCGGTCCGCGCGACCGGTCACGCCTCACCCTCTCTGGCCTGACCGCCTACTACTGGAATCTGCTAGCGGACCCCCTCCGCGCACCTACCCAGAGCGCCCGAGAGACCCGGCTCGATGACGGCGCAGCAACCGGCCGACACCCCTCACGTCGGCAGGGTGCTCCCGCCGGGCGCGATAGGAGACCGAGGGATGTTCACCTGCCACGACGGCTGGCATGTCGTCGAACATGCCGGTGACGTGACGTACGTCCGTGTCGCGGTCCGATTGCGCGACAAGCACGGCACCTACGTCTATCGGATTGGAACAGCTCCCGACGTCGCGACCTGCGGGACGATCTGGTGTTACCCCGACAAGGGCGTGCCCTGGACGTGCTGTTCATGCCGCGAGGCGATCTCGGCACGCGTGTGCAACCCCTTCCAGCCCGAGGCGGGGTTGACCTGCGAGAAGGCGCTCGTGAGGCCCTTCTACCACTTCATTGATCCGCACCAGCGCCTCGACTCGCGGACGCGCAGGAGGCACGCCACGCTCGCCATGCGCGCCTACTACGCGCGCCTCGAACACGCGATGGTGACCGACGGGAGGGATGCCGATCGCCGGTCCTGATCGCACGGTTCACAGGCCGTCCGACCCGGAGGCCGCTTCAGCCTCCAGTGTGCCGCCCGCCTGGTCGATGGCCGCGAGGGTCTTTCGGCTCGGGTTGCCGAGGCCACGCCGAACCGTGGACTCATCAATGTGGTGCCCACCAGCACCAGATTCGCTCAAGCAGGCACCACTGATTGCCCTAGCGACTGCCGAACGGCGGCCCGCCCCAGGCCGCCAGCCTCAGATGTCGGCGATCGAGCGCGGAGCCATCCGAGGCCCCCGGCGGGGCGCGTGGATCCCGGCCGCCTCGATCAGCCGGATCACGCGTGCGCGCTGTCCAGTGTACGGGGCAAGGAGATCCAGCATCCGCGCGTCGCTGCCGCGCGTCTCCCCGGCGAGCGCCCAGCAGACGGCGTGGCAGAGGTGGAAATCGCCGACGCTCACCGCGTCCGGGTCGCCCAGCGCCCGCAACCCGACTTCGGCTGCCGTCCACGGGCCCACGAGCGGCAGGGCGCGGAGCCGCGCATAAGCCTCGGGGAGCAGCATGTCCGCGCACTCCTCGAGGCGGGCTGCCCGCGCGGCGGCGAAGCGGATCGCATCCGCGCGCCGTCGCTCCAGGCCGAGCGGGTGGTACGCGTAACCAGGCAACCCGGCCAGCGCTTCCGGCGCCGGCGGCAGGCGGAGCGGCGCCAGCCGACGCGCCGCCGCCTCGTCCCATGATCCCGGCGCCGGCTCCCCGTGGCGACGGACAAGCGCCGCGAACGCCGTGGTGGCTTCGCCCCCGGTCACCTTCTGCTCGATCATCGCGGGGACGAGCGCTTCCAGCACGCGGCGCGTCCGCCCGATCCGGATCCCGGGGAGCTTGGAGTGCAGGTCCCGGAGGAGCGGGTGGCCGGCCACCAGCGCCCCGAACCCGGCCGCCTCGTCATTCGCCCCGACCAGCTCGGGCGCCTGCTCGATGGCCCAGGCGGCACCCGGACCCCATGCCTGGGCCCGGATCGCGTTGGCGTCGAGGATCAGCCTGAGCGTGGCTGGCCCGTCGGGCGTCCGGGTCGCGCGCCACGCCGAGCCGTCCCGCGAGAAGCGCAACGTCGGGTCACCCGGCCCGCGGCGGTGGATCCCCAGCGTCAGGCGCAGGTCGACCGCAAACACGGGTTCGATGCGGCGGACGAGCGGCTCCATCGCGCGGAGCCTACGCTTCGGGCGACCCCGGCCATGCGGTCCGCCCCGATGCGCCAAGTCGACCGTTGCCTGGCATTCTGGCCGTGTTGGCCATGGGGGCATGGGCAACGCCTGGCCCGTGGCCGGCACCGGCCGCGGGAGCGCGAACCCTGGGATCAGGCTCCTCTGAACCTGGTGCGTTCCGCGACCGCCCCCTGCCAGGTGGAATTGGTCACGTCAGCGCGACAGCGGGGGACGGGGCACACTCAACACATGAGCCTCCCCGTGATGTCATCCGTCGGATGGGTCAGCGGCTCTTCGGATCGTGGAGGTCCTCCTCCTGGACAGGGGCCGCAGCTCGACTCCGGCGGAGGGGACCCACCCTTGATCCCGAGCGGTGATTACGCTGCCCTTCACCCCGACGGGCTTGCGTCTGCCGCACTCATTCTTTCGTTCGTATTCATCATCATCGCGATCGCCGTCTGGATGGGACTTACCGCCGCCCCTGACACTTGGATCCTTCATCGGATGAGGTTGCCGCGGGGGAGCGGGCGCGAGGTCGCGGACGCCGTTACCCAGGGAGGCAACCTCGCGATCGCCGGCCTGGCCGCGGTCGCGGGACTCGTCCTCGCCGGTTTCCGGCGGAGATGGTCTTGGCTCATCCTGCTCGCGCCCTTGGCAACCCTGCCGATCGAGCTGCTCGCGAAGAACGTCGTCCCCCGGACGATGTTCGACAACGCCAGCGATCTCCAGGTCGGCCCGTTCCTCACCCTCTCCGCGCCCTACACGTTCCCGAGCGGGAACGCCGCGCGCGTCGCGGCGCTCTTGTTCGCGCTGCTCCTGCATCCCGCCCGGGCGCGAGTCGCGACGTTCGGCACCAAGGCGGGGACGGCCGCGGCAGTCCTAGCCGCGGCGGCCTTGAGCGTGTGCGCGTGGGGCCACCTGGCGACCGGTGACCACTGGGCGTCCGACGTCCTCGGCGGTCTCATTCTCGGAGCGGCTGCTGCCTTCGCCCTCGGCTGGATCACCCAGCGGGACATGGTGGCGACTGCTTGGCGGCCTTCCGCGTGGCGGCGCCCTGACGGCTAGCCAGGCGACGTCGGCGGTCGTGGCGCCGTGTTCGACGGCGATCCCATCCTCGCCGCTAGGTGGGCGCTCGATCAACGGACGGGCACCCCAGTGGCGCGGCCGCTTTGCGACCTACCGCCCGATGCTAGCCCACTACCACCTCTAGCGCCGACGCGTCTTGACGTGCCTTGTGGCTGAACCACCTTTCTGCTTGACGCCCAACCAGCGGACCCGGATCTCGACCTCGCCCCTAGGAAGGTCCGCCTAAGCGAACTGGCGGACCCCGCGACGCACGGCGGCGCCGTCCCATTCGGCGACGAAAGGCGCAGAACCAAGCGACGATCGCGCGGTCATCAGCGGCTCCTAGGGGACCTGGGGGTCAACGGCGGGGCGCGCGTTCCAGCCGGCGAGACCGACGATACGTCGCGCTCGCGAGCCAGCCGACCAGGGAGCCGCCGGCCAGCCCGAACACCAGTCCGGTCAGGTTGTCGATGACGTCCGCGCTCTCGCAGGCCCGATCCAAGACCGGCAGGAACATCTGCGTCGTCTCGATCGCAAACGGAAGGGCGATGGCCGCGACCACGATCGCGGCCTTGCGGCGGGAGCGAGGCACGAGGCTGATCATCACGCCCAGCGGGATGAACATCAGGATGTTCCCGAGTGCGTCGCTCTTGCCGCGCAGATTGTCAAACGAGGCGAGGCCGATCCTCGAAAAGTCACAGGTCCCGGAGCCACGGGTGCCGAATGCAAGCGCTTCCCACTGTGGCGTCAAGGTGGCTGCGAGGATGATCCCGAGGCTCACCAACAGTGCGACGGCCACCGCTCGCCGGACGCCCAGCGCCCGACCCGCACGGGTGCCGACAGCGAGGCTGACCGCGACCGAGATCGCAAACCCGGGCAGAAACCATGGGAGGTCTCGGGATCCACCGAGATGCGCCAGCGCGAAGAACACGACGCTATCCTCCGGCATTTCGCCGGAGGAGGGGACCGGTCAGTTGCCTGCCACCCCGGTGACGTCTCCGAACTGGCCGCGCGCGCCATCGGTGACGGCGAATGGAATCCACCTGGTCGCGTCCGCCTGTTCCGTGGTCCGCGGGGCCTCGGCGAGCCCCGAAACATAGGCAAGCAGCGCGAGTCGGAGGGTCGCTTCGTCCTCGCCCGTGGCCATCGCCAGCAGGCGCCGGACATCCTCTCGGACGCCCTGGGGCGGAGCCGGCGCGAGCGCCCGGAGAACCTTGGCGTTCACGGTCGGCTCGACCTCCTCGGCATCGTAGAAGAGCTGCTCGTGGAGCTTCTCCCCGGGTCGCAGGCCTACCATCTCCATCGGCTGGCTTTCGGGATCGCGCCCCGCGAGGCGAACGAGATCACGGGCGAGGTCCAGGATCTTGACCGGCTCACCCATATCGAGAACGAACAAGTCGCCATTGGTGCCGATCGCGGCCGCGTCGAGGATCAACCACGCCGCCTCGGGGATCGTCATGAAGTAGCGCGTCATGTCGGGGTGGGTGATCGTGAGCGGCTCGCCATTCTCCAGTTGATCCTGGAAGATCGGCACGACGCTCCCATTGGAGCCGAGGACATTCCCGAACCGGACCGATACGTACGGCCGCCCGGTGCGCCGGGCGGCATCCTTCACAAGCATCTCGGCGATGCGCTTGCTCGCTCCCATCACGCTCGACGGCCGCACGGCCTTGTCGGTGGACACGAAGACGAACCGAGCTACGCCGGCGGCCTCGGCGGCGTCAAGCATGGCCAGTGTTCCGCCGATGTTGACGTACGTGGCGTCGGAGGGGTGCTCCTCCATCAACGGCACGTGCTTGTACGCGGCCGCGTGAAAGATCACGCTCGGGGCCTCGGTGGCGATCAGCCGATCCATGGCCGCCCGGCTGGCCACGTTCGCCAGGTGGACCCGCAGCTCGCCGCTGCCCTTGCCGTGGTTCCTCCTGGTCTCGAGCTCCCGCTCGATCAGGTAGAGCGGGCTCTCCGCCCGGTCTACGAGGATCAGGCGGCGCGGCCCGAGTGCGAACACCTGGCGAGCTAGCTCGGACCCGATCGAGCCGCCCCCGCCCGTGATCAGCACCGTCTGGTCTCTGATGATCGCGGCGACCCCCACGCCGTGCTCCGTCACCATCGGCCGGCGGAGGAGGTCCTCGACCCGGATTCGACGGACGCGATAGGCGTCCACGGTACCGTCCAGCAGGTCGGTGAGCGAGGGGACGGTTCGGACCTCGAGACCGAGGGCCAGGGCGGCATCAACGGCACGCCGGACTGCGACGCCGGCGGCGCTGGGCATCGTGATGAGAAGGGTCCTCGCACCGGTCTCGGCGACAGCTTGTCCCATCGACTTCAGGCCACCGTGGACGCGGAGCCCGGCTACCGTGCCGCCGATCAGGGACGGATCGTCGTCGAGGAACCCGACCGGGACCACACCCGAGCGGGGATCCCGCCGAGCCGACCGGGCCAGGAGCACCCCGGTCTGGCCGGCGCCGTAGAGGAGCGTGGCGTGTCCGTCGGAAGGGGTAGCGAGGCCGCGGCCGGTCGCGAGGTCGGAGGCGGCCCGGATCGCGAACCGCACGCCGCCGATGATCGCGACGCTCAGCAGCAGTTCTGCCAGCCAGAACGATCGCGGGAACCCGTCCGGCCAGGTCGTGTTTCCAAGCGCCGACCCACCGTAGAAGAGGACCAGGGCGACGAGCGATCCGAGCGCGACGGCCGCGACCACCCGCTCGAGGTCCGGAACGCTGGCGTAACGCCAGCGGCGCGAATACAGGCCGAACTTGACGTTGACCGTGGTGCGGACCACAAGGAGGAGGCTAACGAGCACAGGAAACGCCGGGACCGAGACCGGGCCGCTAAAGCGGTCGAAGCGCAGAGCGAGCGCCGCGTAAGCGGCGACGAAGATCCCCACCAGGTCGATCGCGAGGAGATACCGGCCGCGAACCCGGGCCACGAGCCTTAGGAGGCGGCCCTCGGAAAGCAGGACTGGGGCACCCATCGCTGGGCCGCCCCCCCGGCCTACGGAGAAACGGCGGCCTATGACGAACAGGCTTCGGACCGAAACGCGGACCGCCAATAGATCCCCCTCGTCGGACCATCGATGAATGCGGCGCCGATATGTCGCCAAATGATGCCGAACAACGACGCCAAACGACGCCGTTGACTCCAAGACGATAGGCCACTCGGCACGACCTGCCTAGTACCAATGGACCCGTGGAGCCGCGATTCGTTGCGCCGACGCACCATGATCACGCGCTCCGAAGGTCCAATAGGAACCTTCGCCAGTGAGCCTTCTCAGGGAGGTCGGTGTGAAATGACCCGTACGATATGATCCAAAGGATGGCTGGCGACGAGCATCAGGTTCCGGACCCGCCTGGCTGCCCCCGACTCGGATTGGCACTTGATCCACGCTCTCGCTTCACATACCCACACCCGAGCCATCGCTGCTACGCCGGGAGACAGCCGGTATCGATCGATGCCGGAAGCCAGTCGACGTACTGCCTGAGCGTCAATTACACGGCCTGTGAACGATTCCAGGCTTGGCAACGGCGGGCAGATAGGTCCGGTTGACGGCCGCGAGCGTGGTGATCGATGATCCACGCGAGTTTCGTCGCCCGAGATCGCCCAAGCCGTTGCGTGCGCCCCGAGTTGTCGGGGCAGAGAGTGTGAGACCCCGTGGAGCTCCGACGCCAGTTCGCCATCGTTCGGTCATGGCTCCCGCTCCTCGTCGCGCTCCCCCTGCTGGCCGGCGCTGCTGCATACGTGGTCAGCAGCCATCTGCCGAAGGTCTATGAGGCGAAGGCGACGCTGAACGTCGGCCAGTCGCTGTCGGCCGTGAACCCGGACTACACGCAGGTCCTGGTTTCACAGGATCTGTCTGCGACATACGCGACCGTTGCCACCACGCGACCGGTTCTCGACGCCGCGATCGCGCAACTCGGACTCGACATGACGTCCGACGACCTGCTAAGTCACGTCCACGCCGATGCGCAGACGGCTAGCACGCTGCTCACAATCACGGCTGATGACGCCGTTCCGACGCGCGCTGCCGCCATCGCCAACGCGATGGCGACTCAGCTCATTGCGGCTTCCCCTGCCATCCAGGGCCGCCAGGCCGCATTCCAGGCGTCGATCGACGCCGACCTGCAGGCAACCCAGGGACAGATCACGGCGACTCAGGCGAAGGTCGACAGCCTGACCGCCCTGACCGCCCGGACGCCAGCGCAGGACGCGAACCTGGCCACGCTCGAGGGCCAGCTCGTGACACTCCGTTCGACGTACTCCACGCTCCTCACGTTCTCCTCGAGCAACGTCTCCAACCTGCTCAGTGTCGTCGAGCCTGCCGTGGTGCCTCTCACCCCGGTCTCGCCGCGGCCGCTCCTGAACACACTGCTGGCGGCCGTTCTCGGCCTTCTCGTCGCAGCAGGTGTTGTGGTCATTTCGTCGAGTGTCAACGATGCAATCAGAGATGTCGACGAAGTCCAGGAGGCGGCTGGACTGAGTACCCTCGGTGAGATTGCGCAGATGCGAGGCGATCGAGCGCGCAGCGAGATCTACCGGTTGGCGGTCCTGCTCCACCCCCGGTCGGCAGTCGCCGAGGCATACCGAGCGCTTCGGACGAACATCGAGTTCTCTTCGGTCGACGCGCCGATCTCGACCCTGCTCGTCACGAGTGCGACCCCGGGAGAAGGCAAGACCGTAACCGCGTGCAACCTGGCCGTCGTGTTTGCCCAGGCGGGCCGTCGCGTCGTCCTGGTGGACGCAGATCTGCGCAAGCCTGGCGTCCACCAGGTCTTCGACCTGCCTAATGCGAGTGGTCTTACGACGCTTCTCCGCGATGACCACGTCAGCGTCGACACCATCGCCCAGGTCACCGAACAGGACAACCTACGCGTGATCACGACAGGCCCGCTCCCACCCAACCCTGCCGAGCTGCTCGGCTCGCGGCGGATGCGGGCGGTCCTCGAGCGGCTCAAGGCCGAAGGCGACCTTCTCATCCTCGACAGTCCGCCACTCCAGGCGGTTGCCGACGGGGCCGTCCTGAGCTCATTCCTGGACGGAACGCTCCTCGTGATCGATGCCCGACGGAGCAGAGGACGAACAGTTCGTGCGGCGTGCGAGACGCTCACGCGTGCCGGTGCGACCGTCGTTGGAGCCGTCCTCAACCGGATGCCCGACAAGGCCACAAGTTCGAACTACTACGCGTACTACGGTGACCCGCGCGGGACCGTGGCGGATCCCGACAAGCGAGTCCGAGGAGCCGAGGAGCCTCGGGGTTGATCGCCCTCATGTGTACATCAGCGCCATAAGACCGATCTCGATGTGCTCGGCCGCTCAGGCGCCGAGGTGCCGGGACGCGATGCCAACCAAGATGCACTCGTGAAATCCCCGATGCTGGCTCTCGGGCTACCGCGACCGCAGGTCGGCGGGGTTGCCCGGAGCCTCGTCGTCGTGGGCGGTGCCACGGCGATCGGCCAGGGCGCGCTCGTCCTCGCGGCACCCGTGCTTGCGCGTCTCTACAATCCCGAGGCTTTCGGACTGCTGTCCGTCTACGCCGCTATGCTGTCCATCCTCCTTGCCGTATCGTCGCTGCGCTACGATTTCGCCGTCCCGATTGCTGCCGACGACGGCGAGGCCGTCCATCTCCTCTGCGTATGCGTGGTCGTTGGGGGCGTCGCGAGCCTGGCGGTCGGCGTCGTCGTCTTCGCCTGGGGATCGCAGCTCTCGGCGCTGCTCGGGGCGGCTCCACTCGCGCCGTTCCTGTGGATCCTGCCGGTCGGACTCCTCGTCGCGAGCACGTCCCAGGCGGTGACGTCGTGGGCGACCTACCATCGGCTCTTCCCCCGGATCGGGCGGCTACGCGCGACCCAGGGACTCGGGCAGGCGCTATGTCAAGCCGGGCTCGGGATCCTCCGGGTGGGCCCGATCGGGCTCATCTTCGGCGACACCGCGGGGCGCGTGCTCGGAACGGAACAACTCTTGCGTCCTCTCATGGGAAAGCTTCGATCGACTACGCTCACAACCAGCGCGATGCGACGCTCCGCCCGGCAGCGTTGGGGCTTCGCCCGCGTGATGACAGCAGCGTCCCTGCTGAACGTGCTGTCGCTGCAGGTTCCGTTCCTGATGATCCCGGCCCTGTTCAATCTCCAGTTGTCGGGCCAGTACTTCCTCGCCTACAAGGTCCTCGTCCTGCCGACCTCACTCGTCGCTGCAGCCGTCAGCCAGGTCTTCTTCGGCGAGGCCTCGGCGCGGCGTCAGGACCCGGCCCGACTCCACGCTCTGGCTCGCAATACGGCGGTCTCCCTGTTCGTGTTCTCGATCCCGACGTACATGACGGTCCTGTTCGCCGGGCCCGCCCTGATCCATGT
>JBIOII010000060.1:0-11548 GCA_044449785.1 Candidatus Limnocylindrales bacterium | reverse complement strand
GGGCATGGGGGTCGGGGCGTCGGTGGGCGTGGACGAGGCGCCCGCGGACGGAGACCCCTTGTTGATCACTCCGCCGCCGGTCGACGAGCTGCGCCCAGCGTTCGTGCGCACGGCCAAGGGCGAGCTACCGCTGCCGCCGCCCGCGACGTATGGCGTCGGAGTGGTGACGCCGGCTCCGGGGGCCTGGGACGACGCCGCGGATGCGGGGCTGAGGACCAAGTTCGTGCCGATGGTCAGGCCCAAGAGAACGCAAGAGCCCGCGAAGACGACCCAGAAGGGCGAAACTCGGCGCTTCTTGCGCGGGTCGCCGTATTCGTCGGAGTCGGGCGGGCCAGACCAGCCGCTCCCGGCCCAGCGGCGGACCGCATTGGCCTGCGGCGAAATCCGGCGGCCGAAGCCGAGGACGATCGGCCGCAAGACGGCGGCCAGGGCGGAGCCGACCCCGACCGCGACGACGCGAACCACCAGGGTGGCAGAGGTCATCCACGCGAAAGCGCGCGTGTCGCTGAACTGGCTGAAGCCGTCGGAGAAGCGGGCTCGAAGGCCGTCTGTTTGAGCCGGGGCGCCTGCGCCGCGGGCTCGTTTCGGCATGGACACGACGCTCGCCTCGAGATACGACAGCCTGGTGCCGGCGTTGTGCCCGAGGGCGGTTCCGGCGGCGCGCAACGAGGCCACGGCTGCCGCGATCGCGCCGAGGATGCGGGCCCTCCAGCTCGGTCGAAGGGCCTTCCGCGTACGCAAGAGCCCCTCGTTGGAGAAGAGCGGCTCGGCGGCCGGCCTGGCCGGTTCGACGGCGGCACGAATGATGCCGGGTGTCTCTCTGGCCGGCGGACGGACGTAGCCCTGAACTGTGACCGGGGGCCCGGAGGGCAGGGTTGCCATGGTGGGCTCTGCCCGCGCGGGCGTCCGCGCAAGCCCGAACGCCGCCGAAGCCACAGCTCCGGTCGGAGCCGGAGTGGCAAGATCGCCATTTGTGAGGGCGGTTGGGGCGATTGCGGCGCCAACTCCCACGGCGGAGGCAGCAGCCACGCCCGCATCCGCCTCCGGGACTGGGGGCGGCCACGACGACCGGGGATCGTGGGCCAAAACGGCCTCGCCGGACCGGGCGGCGGTGGCCGCTTCGCCGACCGCGCGGCGGGCAGCCACGTCTCGCCGGCGTCGGTGCGTCAGCACTACCGCCAGGCAAAACGCGCCCAGGGCGACGAGGATCATCAGCAGGAATAGCGGCCTCGAGCTTCTGCTCGCGCCGTTCGGTTCGGCCGACTTCGCAGGACGGCGTCCGGTACGTGCGTCAACCGAACCGGTCGAGAGCTTGCGACTGGACGCCGGGGTATTCGATTCGGACACGGTCACGGCGTCTTTGGGGGTTCCGGTCGCTGGCTCGCCCGGGCCGTCGGAATTCCGCCGGCGAGGAGTCCGCCCACTCGCCATGTTGCGGCACCTCTCCTGTTCGGATGCCTAACAAGTCTGCGACAGACGTCGCATCGCGCAATGGGACGATGGTCACAGAGCCAATCAGATGTTCCTCAATGAGACACCGCCGCCCGGGCGTCCGGAACACCGCCGTTCCACCAGCACCGCCACCGATGGTTGGAGAGCATCCGCCGCTGAGCTGAGCCGAGGTCGCTCCGAGCATCCGGGCGATCCGATCGAAATGGTCCGGCGGCATCGAGGCCTGGGGGGACCAGTCGTGGATCGATGTCGTTGGCCGCGCACCCGGAGCGACCAGCGTAGAGATAGTCCGAACCGACGGGGTTGTGGTCGAGGCATCGACTCATAGCCCTCTCTTGGCCGCCTGGTGGCCCGGGAGGGGGTGGATCACCGAGATACGGGCACTCGGGTCCGACGGTGAGGTCCTAGCCAGCCTCAAGAGCCTCCCGCCCGCTCACTGGAGCCCGTACAAAGCCAGGAACGGACCGACGACTCGTTCTCTGACAGGTCGGCTTCAGCTCGGGCAGATCACCGCGGCCCGCCGCCGGGCGAAATGAGGCCATACCGGGCGACGAGGTCCGGTACCTCCCCGAGATCGAACGAGAGGCCAAACCGTCCGGCGATCGCGCCCATGGTCGACGGGTCGGGAAGCCCGCCCGCTGCCGCGACGGCTTCGGCCAGTTGGACGAAGTACTTCTCGAACCCTGCGGGGCTGATGATCTCGATCATGCGTGCGGGCGTACTGCCGGCGTTCCACATCGAGTGGAGCTCGCCGCGCGGCTTGACGATGTAGCCGCCGGCCGCGAGCGTGACCTCGTTGCCGTTCGAGCGGAAGCCGAGCTCGCCCATCACGACGTACGAGATCTCGTCCTCGAGAGTGTGCCGGTGCGGTGGCACGAGGGTACCCGGCGAGAAGACGTGCTCGACGACCGAGATCGAACCGGTCTCAGCAGAGGTAAGCCGAGTCGATGCGCTCAAGCCGGGGACGAGCGGGGCGTCGGGGCCGTGAGGCTGAACGACGGCTAGGTGCGACCTGGGTGGTGCGAGCATGGGCGGATCTCCTGGAAGTTCGTGAGTCAGTGATGTATCGTGATCGCGATGATCCTCATGCGAAATGGCGCATCTGTCAATGGCTGAACACAACCGTCTCACGAAATCTGGCCGTCGGTATCGTTTGCGAGCCCGCGCAGCCGGCATGGAGCGGACCCGCGAGCGGATCACGCACGCGGCCGTGGAGCTCCACGGGACGATAGGTCCGGCCGCCACCACCATGAGCGCAGTCGCCGAACGGGCTGGGGTCACAAGAGCAACGCTCTATCGGCACTTTCCGAACGAGGAGGCGCTGTTCACCGCGTGCAGCGCGGACTGGCTTGCCGCGAACCCTCGTCCGGACCCTTCGGGTTGGGCCACCGTCTCCGATCCAGTTGACCGGCTCCGTGCCGCGCTCGACGAGCTATATGCGTACTACCGCTCGACGGAGCGGATGCGGACGAACCTTCTGCGAGACATCGCCGTGATTCCGGAGAGATTCCGCCCGGGCATCGTCGGGTTTCCGCCGACCACGATCCAGGTTCTCGAAGCCGGTTGGATAGGACCTTCAGGGGTGCACCGGAGGCACGCAGCCATCGGGCACGCGGTCGGGTTCGAGACGTGGCGATCGCTGGCCAAAGAGGGATTGACGGACGAGGAAGCCGCAGGGCTGATGGTTCGGTTCGTCACATGCATCGGACCGGAGGAGGCGCAGTCGTCGCGTCGCTTCGAGGATGAATGAGGGGAAGTAGGGAGGGAGAGGGTTTCGAACCCGCGACGATCGGTCTGACGGCTGCTTCTTCCCACTCGTCTGTCGTTCCGTGCGACGTGCGGGACGGCATAGGGCGAGAGGATCGTCGGACCCTCGAACAGGCGGCCTCGGTTCGGGCGCCGGGGTATACGATAGGGAAGCAGGCGCGATCACCGCGGTCGGCACGTCCTCGCCGGCAAATCACATTCTCGGTACGTGGCGCGCGGCATAGCCGTCGACATCGAACTAGCGGAGAGCTGCGCTCGCCGGGAGCCCGAGCGGAGCGACGATCGGGCCGTCGTCGGGGAGATAATCGCGCTTGTCTAAGCCACATTTCCGCGCGCTGGCCGCGGTTCGGCTCAACGCCGAGCGGAGCCAGGGCCTCTCGCAGGATGTCCTCCGCCTGCTCAGCGCGGACGGCAGGACTCTGATCCCATCTGCGGCGGTCTCCGACATCTCCCTCGACAAGTCGGATACCAGGCCCAACCCGCCGTACGAGAACCCGCCGGGCGAGGCGACGCCATATCCGTTAATCGGTGGCGGCGGAGCCGTCGATGACGGACTCACTGATCCAGCGACTGGGCTGGCCTCTCTCCGGGTCTGGAGCGAGGTTCTTCGCAACGAGGAGAACCGCTTCGCTCGCCAGGGCAGACCGGTAACGCTGGTGGTCGCGGAGCTAAACGGCCTGGATTCGCTTGCCGTGTGGTTCGGCTGGGACACCGCAGACCGACTGATCGCGCCCTTGGCGAGGGTAATGCGGCAGAGCGCCCGCGCGGCCGATGTCATCGCGCGCACCGGCCCTACCCGCTTCGTCGCCATGTTGCCCGAGACCGACGAGATCGCCGCGACCAACTACACCGAAAGGGTTCGCTCGCAGTGCGACATGTGGCTCGAGGCGGGGGCAATCGCCGTTCGCCTGGCCGTCGGCTGGGCCCAGCCGGTTGCGGGAGGCCGCCTCGCCGATGCATTGCGCCTCGCGGACGAGAGGATGAAAGCCGATCGCAGTCGCCGCGACTTCGGCGCCGCAGGTCGACACGGGCACCGGTAAGCCCGCTCCTCACTATCCGATCCCCGACGGACACCCGCGTCGAAGTCGGGAGGATCAACACACGCGAACTCAAAGGCACGTCCAAACTCACGGCCGTGCCCGTCTCGCGACATCCGTCGACTTCCTCTCGATGTCGCGGTCTCGGGCCGTGTGCCCCAATCGAACAGACGTGCTGTTGGGAACGGATGTCGCCGATGCGGACACCACCCCGCACCAGGGAACGGAGGTCCGAGCTGTGCGAAGACACCGAGCGTGGGTAGCGGCCGCGTTCGCCGCGGCTGTGTTCGCATCGGGCTGCAGCGGCCCCGCCCTTACCCCGAACCCCAGCGCAACCGTCACGCCCACTGGCAGCGCCAGCGTCCCCCCGGCGGCTACAGCCGGCGCCTCAGCGATCACAGCTGCCAGTCCAACGCCAACCGCCGGCGGCATCGCGACAGCGTCGCCGTCTTCCGCGGTGAGCGACTTCTATCTTCGGTCGTGGACTCTCGCGCCCATCGGGCCGGATAACTCCTTCGGCAGTGTCCCGCTTGTTATTTCGGACGGCCAGCTTCTAACCGCGACATACGCTGCGGGCACTGACCCGTACCCGCTGTATGCGCCTCCGATGCGCCGGACCATCAGCCAGGTCGGGCTCACCACAATCGTTACCGAGGCTCAGAGCGACGGTCTGCTCGGAACGGTGAGCTCGTTCATTTGCCCACACGGCGCTGATGACCCGATGATGGCGGGAACCGGCACCGATCATCTGGTGCTGATCGTGGTCGGCGTAACCCACGAGCTCAGCGCGAGTTGCCCATACCAACAGCCCAGCCCCGGTCCTGGCGCCCCGTCCCCCGCGACGTGGGCTGCCTTCGAGCATTTCAAGAAACTCCTGGCCGATCCAGCGAGCTGGCTCGGTACGCAGGCCGGCCCACCAACGCCTTACGACCCGGCGCAGCTGGCCGTCCTGGCAGTGCCAGCAGACATTTCGGCCGGGACCCCGAACCCCACGAACGTGGTGCCGTGGCCGCTGGCGACGCCATTCGCCTCATTCGGGATCTCCTCATATGGAGACCGTTGCGCCGTGGTGTCGGGCTCGGACGCTGCCACGCTCCTCGCGGTCGTGAAGGGCGCTTCCGCGACCACGCTATTCCGCGACGGCAGCGGAGCCTTCGCGGAACTTATCGTGCGGGTCTTCATGCCGGGCGAACCGGACCCCTGCCAAGGGGGATAGCGGCCCGGGCTGAGAGGCTCGGTTCGGCGCTGCGGGCGGGTCTGCCTACGCGAGAACCAGATCGCGCCGACCACGCGGCGTGCCTTTTGTAGGGTGGCCCAAAGTAGCCGGCCGCACGATCGCCGATTTGTGGCGGTAGAATCGGGGACGATTCTCACCCAAGCCCTAGCCGAGGAGGCTCGCCGGCCGCTCCATATCCCGGCGCCGGAGAGGTGAAGGGCTTCCAGCGAGCCGTGCCGCGGTCGTCGCCCAGATCCCGCCAGTCGAGCGGCCGCGTCGACGGCCTTGTCACCGAGCAGACGACTCCGCTGTCCGCTGTGCGCTTGGTCATCCGGCCGAACCCTGAGAGACTGCTTATACACGGGGGGCTTGGACGCGCGGCCCACACACCGGCCGCCGGGACCGTGCCGAGCCACTGGCGAGACCGACCCGCGCATGGATGCGTCTCAAGGAGGAGCGGGATGACCGGACGCAGCGCGGGTGGCCGCGTTCTATCGGGTCTTGCCCTCGCAGTCCTGCTGGCCGGGTGCAGCGCCAGCGCAGCCCCGTCGCCTTCGGCGACACCGAGCCCGACACCGCCGCCCACGGTTGCGGCCGCCACGCCGACATCGGTACCCATGCCGATGCCGACGCCTACACCGCTACCCAGCCCCGGCTCGATGACGGCCGTTCGCGTGTGGCACACCGCCACCCTGCTCTCCGACGGACGCGTGCTGATCGCCGGAGGCCCCACAGCTTCAGCCGAGCTGTACGACCCCAAGACGGGCACCTTCAGCGCAACCGGCTCGATGACGACCGTTCGCCTCATGCAATCCGCCACCTTGCTCGACGATGGTCGCGTGCTGATCGCCGGAGGTTCCCTTAACTCGGGGGGCAGTATCGCCTCCGCCGAGCTGTATAACCCGAAGACGGGCAAGTTCACAGCCACCGGCTCCATGACGACCGCTCGCATCCTCCCGACGGCTACTCTGCTCTCCGACGGGCGCGTCCTGATTGCCGGGGGCGACGGCAAGGACGACGGCGAGCCGAAAGCCTCCGCAGAGTTGTACGACCCCAAGACCGGCACCTTCAGCGCGACCGGCTCGATGACGGTCGCTCGCTTCGCTCAATCCGCCACACTACTCGCCGACGGCCGCGTTCTAGTCGCCGGCAGGCAGGGCAGCGCAGGCACTCTCGGATCGGCCGAGCTGTACGACCCCAAGACGGGCACGTTCACCGCGACCGGCTCGATGACGGGCGATCGCACGTGGCAGACCGCCACGCTGCTCTCCGACGGACGCGTTCTGCTCGCCGGAGGCTTTTCAGCCACTTCAGCCGAGCTGTACGACCCCCAGACGGGCACGTTCACCGTGACCGGCCCGATGACGACCGCTCGCATCTTCCAGACGGCCACTCTGCTCTCCGACGGGCGCGTCCTGATTGCCGGGGGCTGCAAGGACATGGACCACACTGTCGCCTCCGCCGACCTCTACAACCCCAAAACGGGCATGTTCACAGCCACCGGCTCCATGACGACGGCCCGCGCGTATCAGACCGCCACGCTGCTCTCCGACGGACGCGTTCTCGTCGCTGGAGGCTCTATCTCGCCCGGTGTCGGCAGCGGGATGCTTCTTGCCTCAGCCGAGCTCTATAACCCGAAGATCGGCACATTCGGCCCGATTGGCCCTTAGGCACCAGAAGTCCGCTCCCCGGATCTGCGCCCCACAACCTGCAAGCCGCTCGGGTTCTTCGGGCGGCTTGCCTTACGTGGTGCCGGCCAGTCGAGCCGGGCTGCGTCGGGGGCCTGCTTATAGGTGGGTGAAACCTGCTACTGGCGCCGTACTCCGCTGGTCGCCGACGATCCCGGCGTCGTCCGGCCGGTCAAGTAGCTGCGCTGGGGGCCCGGTCGTTCTGCGTAGCCGGCATCCGAAGGGTTGAGGTATTCGTCACCGGCCCCGCGCTGCTCGCCGATTTGATGTGGACTGGCGACGATCTTGAGGGCGCGATTCAAGCCGTGAAAGGGACGACGCCCGGTGCCTGAGCCGCCCGCCTGGCCCGCCGAGGCTCGCACTCAGGGCCGCAACCAGGAGATGTCGGGCCGACTCGGCTTGGCCTCGTGCTCGGGTCCATGCTCGTTGAGGGATTGATCCGGGATCGATACTGCTCGTGCGGCGGGCGAGGAACCGCCGCCGGCCAGCACCCGCAGCCGGCGCTGCCGCGACGAGAACGAACCGGCGCGAGAGCGGCGAGCGGCCAGATCGCGATCGATGAGCTGGCTGGCGGTCACAAAGACCTCGATCGGCATCGCGGACGACTCGAACACTGGCCGGGCTGGTGCCTGATCGGCGACCACGCGGATCGTCGCGTAGTCCCGGGGCACGGGTCGCGCTTCCCCAGCCACAGGCGCTCTGGCCTTTCGGGGCCTAGACGCTGCGGCCGGTTTCCGAGACGGCGCAGCCTTGTGCGGTGCCATGGCTTCTTGAGGCGCTGCAAGCTTGGGCGCAGCCGCCTTGCGGGGGCGCGGAGGCTTGCGCGGCGCGGCTGCTGCGTGGACGGCCGCCGGAAGAACCTCACCGGGCGCGCTCTCACCCGAGGGATAGAGCGACATCACACGCACGCCATCCAGCCTGTGAATCAGGCGGAGGATTTCATCGACCTCACTGGCGCGAACATCGGCGGCAGCGACCGCCAGTTCCAGGCGCGCGCGCCACTGGCTTGGGTCTAGCTCGAGCAACTCCTCGAGCACCTTCTGACGGCGCACTTCGCGGCTTGACCGGCTCCAAAACACGCTAATTCCCCTACGCTGGCGTTCGGGCGACGGCCGGGAAGAACCCGGCGGACTCTCAGACTGCCCCTTTGTTGGGCTAACTGCGAACCTAGCATCAGGGGGACTCTTGGAGCGACGAATCTGGTACTTGCGGCTGATTCTGTGGTGTCGCCGGGCACCGGCTCTGATCACCACACCACACCGAAACTCCCCAGACTCCATCGGACCGCCTGGTACATCTGCCGAGCCCGGCGGTCAAGTCGTGCAGCTACGTCCGGGGCCCTCCGCCTGGCACCCAGAGACTCCTCGCCAGGGCATTTGTTGGGTGGCTCTTGGCGGGTCAGCAACGCTGGGCCAGCTGCGTCGCTGCCGCGTCGCTGCGTCTGTGAAGACTCATGGTCCGCACGACATTGAGCGAATACGGGGCGCTACGATCCGAGCTGCGCGGCCGAGATCGTGTAAACGGTTCGGGGTGGCCCTGCGTTAATCAGGCGACAGGACCGACGAGAGAGCAACTGGACGTCGCCGAGAGCAAGCGGCAGCCGGACGAATTCGCCTCGTTCTATGCAGTAGCCCTTGATCCAACGGATCGGGCGGTCCTGCTCGTCACACGGCATCCGGCGCGCCCCGAGGACGCCGTCCACGAGGCATTCGCTCGCGCGTACGAAGACTGGGACGAAATCCGCGGCCACCCTGCCCCATGCCTGGCCATGCTCGCCGCCGAGCGCCTCGGCCAGGGGGGAGATCGACGATTGCCGTTCCGTAGGCCATCGGGTAGTGCGGGTCGTCGCGGTTTGGCTCGAACGCGTCCTGGCCAGCCGCCAGACCCGGCGAGCGAGGCCACGCCGCACGAGGTGGCAAGCGCCGATGCGGCCGGCGTGTACTTCAGCTCCGAGGCGCGCGCAACATCGGCGATCGTGAGCGGCACCTCGGGATGCAGCATCAACACGGAGTTCACCCTGGCGACCGAACGGGAGAGCATGCTTCTCCATACTTTCTATGCTTCTGCCATACAGAGTGGCGTGAAAGCTGGCCGCTCCGTCAAGCCCTGGGCTGACACCTGTCGAAACCGCTGCCGACTCGGCGCGACCGCCGGGATGCCGATCAACGCGTCGAGCGTACCTGCCCTGGTCGCCGTTAGCTGCGCGTTTGGGAGGAGACTAGCGACGCGAGGGCCCGCTAGATCACTTTGGGGCAACCCATCCAACGGCCGATTAGGGCTTGCGGTAGAGCCGTCGCGTTCGACCGGATGGGCCCGTGGACCAGCCTGCCCTGAGACGCCCTACGGCCTCGAGCCGGTGGAGAGCTGGGTACAGGGCCGGCTCGGGCGGTTCGGGCGCCCCCGGCGGCTTCGCCAGCCGAACCAGGACTTCGTATCCGGACAGGCGGTCGCTCCCGATTGCCGCCATGACGGCCCCGAGTGACTCGGCCGACACGGTAGCCCTCACGTTCCCGCCGTCAGCCACTGCCAGATCGTGCCCGTGAAGCTCGATTCCAGCGGGCCGCCCCCCATGTTGAACTCGGGTTCGTTGAGGCGGTAACGGCGGCCGTCAGGCCCAATCCCCGTGACGAACACGATCCATTCGGTCGTTCGGACGTGGCCGACGTCGAACTCGACCTGGGCGTGGCCGGCGTCGATCTGGCCGGCGTTGAAGTCCGCCGGCGCGGTTGCATACGGCGCCGAATAGGCCGGGTCCGGGATCCACTCCGCGATGTCCGGAGACGCGTCGAAGCGGACCGCGCGCCATGCCTCGAACCGGACGTCTTTGAACAGCGACAGCGCCTGGGGGGCCGTTCCGGGGTTCCCCGGAACGAAATCCCAGATGTTGACTGCCTGGGTTATGACTCCGGATCCCCATAGTCCGCCGCCCTCCGACAGCACCGGATGGCCGTCGATGTAGGTCCAAGCCGGAGCCACCCGGTCGAAGTCGCGGAGTTGCCCGGCGTGAGCCTGGGGCGTGTCGGCGACGTCCGGCGGCGGTCCGCTCCAGGCAGGGACGTTGCGGGCGAAGCTCGCGCTGAGGATGGCCAGAACGCCGATCGCCGCGATTACCTTCCCGCGCGGGAGCGAAACTCGAGGCGTCGAGCTGGTGAGCGCGCCAGTGGCGAACACGAACGGAACGGCCAACACGGACAGAACCGAAACGAGGTTCTGAGGGGCGGACACTGCGAAGACGGCCGCCACGAACAACGTCGCGAAGCCGGCCGCCGCCCATATTCGCCGAACGGTGGCCGGCGTACGCCGGCTGATTCGGGTCGAGAAGGCCACTCCCCGGCGGGCAGCGACGAACGCCGCAACACAGCCGGCCCAGGCGAGAAGAGCCGTGACCATTGGTAGGCCGGCGAGGGCGGCGCGGAGGGCGGGCAGGCTGGCGAAGACGAACTCCGTGGGCGGCCTGAGCAGCGTGCCCGTCACGACTGCGGACGCGCACAGCGCGGCGGCCACGATCGCGATGCCGAGCAGCAATCCCCCAGTGGCGCCTAGCGTAGCGTGGAAGACTCCGCCGGCGGCCCCTGCCAGGAGGCGACGGGTGGTGCGGTGGGCCCAGGTAAGTTCCGCGGCGAGCTCCGTCGGGTTGCCGAGACGGGCAATCGCCTCGCGGGCGGCACGGTCGGCCTGTAGGCCCTCCGATTCAATCGCTGCGATGGAGTCGCGGAAGTGGTCTGCCATCTCCGTGGCGATTTCGGCCCGAACGTGGGCCGGCAGATCCAGGCCGGCGCCCAGGCGGCTCAGGTACTCGTCGATTTCGGCGGGAAGCGGCGTCTCGTCCGGGCTGGAGCTGGGGTCGTGAGAAGCGTCGGGCTCACGCATCGGTCGGGCCCGTCACGGTTCGTGCTACTCCTCGGGCGAACGAGGCCCACTCGGCCTCGTGTTCGGCCAGAAGGACGCCCCCCTTGTCCGTGATCCGGTAGTAGCGGCGCTTGGGCCCCTTGTCGCTCCCACGCCACTCGGCCTGGAGCGCCCCCTCGGCCTCGAGCGCGTGGAGCGCCGGATAGAGCGACCCCTCGCCGGGCACGAAAGCTCCACCACTCCGCTCCCGGATGCGCTGCGCGATCTCGTAGCCGTACAACTCGCCGTCGCGCAGCACCGTGAGAACCAGGAGCGGAGTAGTCCCCTTCAGGAGCTGGGTCCGAATGCTCGGCCGTCTCAATCCATCTACCTCTTATTGCGAGGTAGATGTTAGCGCCGGAGGCTCGCGCCTGTCAATACTCCTCGGGTTTAGTGGCCGCAGTCGCCACTCGCCGCGATGGAGTCGCCGAGCGGCATCTCGGCCGTCCCGTCTGGACCCGCGGGCGTGCGCTGGGGTGGCGCTGGGGTGGGCACTGGGT
>JBIOII010000059.1:0-11592 GCA_044449785.1 Candidatus Limnocylindrales bacterium | reverse complement strand
CCGGTGCAGTCCGTCACGGACCCTCGGATCTCGACGGAGATCGAGCAGCGTTCATCCCTCTAGTGGAATTGAATACGAGGATACAAGCCGGCCACTGACCCATACCGCCCGCTCAACTGCTCTTGGCGCCATTCGTGTCTTTGTTGTATCGCCTAGACATGAGCGCCCTAAGGGACCAACATGGCAGGCGCGCGTACTGCGGCGGGATTGAGGGAGCGAGGAGCGGTCGTCGAGGCACTCCGGCCAGGAGGGAGGCTGGTTTGGACCAATGGACCAGATGATCGAGAACGTGCCGGCTCCCAATGCAGTCGGCAAGAGGCCCGCTCTAGCCAGGAAACGTCAGACTCTGATCCTTGAGCGCGTCCGCGAACAGGGCGCGGTCCGCGTTGCCGATCTGGTGTCGGAACTCGGCGTTTCGGACATGACCATTCGGCGCGATCTTGAGATCCTGTCAGAGCGCGACCTGGTCGTGAAGGTGCACGGTGGGGCCGCATCTATCGACGGCAACTCTCTGTTCGAGCCCGGGTTCTCGGCGAAGTCGAACCTGATGCAGGCCGAGAAGACCCTGATCGCCGGAGCCGCCGCCTCGCTCGTAGCGCCCGGCACCGCGATCGCGATATCCGCCGGCACCACGACTTTTGCCCTGGCCTGCCGGCTCGTGGACCTTCCTGGCTTGACGGTTCTCACGAACTCCGTCCCGGTTGCGGACACGCTCTACCGAAACGGCCGCTCGGACCAGACGATCATTCTCACCGGGGGGCGTCCGTACCCCATCGGATGCGCTCGTCGGACCTTTCGCCGTTGAAGTCATTCAATCGCTCCACGTCGACACTGTCTTCATGGGCACGCACGGCATGTATTTGAGGTGCGGCTTCACGACGCCGAACATCCTCGAATCCGAGACGAACAGGGCCCTGATCGAGGCAGGTCGGCGGTTGATCGTTATGGCCGACAGTACCAAGTGGGGCGTCATCGGCATCAGTTCCGTGGCGCGTTTGGAGGAGGCCGACACCATCATCACGGACAGTGGGCTCGACTTGGTGGCGCGTCAGCAACTGGCGGCGGCAGTCGGAAGGCTGATGCTCGTGGATGTGGCGACCTCCGAACTTCGCGTGATCGAAGGCGAAGACGGGCGTTCCACAAGCCGGGGCAAGCCTGATCGACGGGGATGAGGCATGAGGTCGGCGACCTATTGCCTGGGAGTCTGGAAAGGTCTTTCCCTTGGACCCGATCGACGAGGAACTCATTAGCCTCGGCCGCAGCGCCCGGCCGCTGCCCATTGGAATCGCAGCCGTAGCCGTGCTCCTGGTCATCGCCGTGGCCAAACCGTGGGCCGGTGACGCGACCCGGGATTCGGAGCCAACGGCGCCGCAGGCGCCGATGGTTGCGACGCCCACGGCCGCTGCGGGCGCGCCCACGTCATCCCCGGGTCCCACACCGAGCGACTGGGACAACACGTTGTGTGCCAGCCCGGACGGCTGGCTGGTGGTTGCCCGCCACTCCGAGCTGGGCCGGTCCGTTCGCACCTGGCTTGTAGCTTCCGTCGTCTACTCGATGGTGTCGCCCATCCGGACGTCGATCCCCATGAATTCGCTGGTCTCGCACGCCGTCGAGAAGCTCGGCTTCTGTGCCCCGGCCGGAGCCTCGGACCACGGCAGAAATACCTGGAATGGCACGCTCTGGCGACAGGGCGGCGATCCCGGCGAACCCACCGGATGGCGGCAGGCTGCTCGGCTGACACCTTCGCCGGGTTCACTCGGTGCGTGGGCCGACCCGCTCGATCGTTCGGTGGTCGGGTGGCCGCCGGGCATCTACGTTATGGAGGCCCGTTTCAGCGGGTCGCGCCAGGACGCTTGGCTCGGCCTGGCGATCATAGAGGGTCAATGCGGACGCGCGACCCTTGAGGCCTGCAACGGCCGGCACCGGGTGAGGTCAGCGCTATCGGCGGCTCCGTACATCACACCTTTGCCCTGACTCGACAGCATGTTTGACCAAAGACGCAGGTGCCGGCGAGATGGCGACCCCGGGGTCCAGTATCACCTCGTCGAGGTGGTGAGCGGCGGCGTCCCCCGTCGGTTCAGGTGCTCGAACCGGAGGGGGAACCCGAAGGCACCGCGCCCGGGAACCCACGACCGCCAAAGCCACGCCCGCCAAAGCCGGGGCCGCCGAAACCGCCGAAGCCGGGCTGGTCGTTCGGGGCAGCCTGCACCAGGGTGGCAGTGAGAGAACCGTCGGCGTTGAGCATGCCTGAAGCCGCGATGCGATCTCCGACCGCGACGTCGGCGAGTGTCGGCGAGGCCACGCCGCGGACCGAGTACTTCGTCGCCGACGAGACGTTCACCGTCACCGTCTTGCCGCCCGTCGTCGTTAAGACGATCGTGGTAGCGGTCTTGCTGGCGACCGTCCCGAGCAGCGATGACGGCGCGATCGTCACCGCGGTGGCCGTGAAGTTACCGGCTGAATCTACCGTGCCTTGCGCGGAGATCCGCACGCCCACCACCAGGGCGGCGTTCGTGACGGTGGCCCCAGCCTCGGAATAGGTTGTGGAGCCGGTCAGGGTGAGGGTCCTGGACGAGCCGCCGAACTGGGTGATCGTCACCGAGCCGGCGCTGACCGCCGTAACCGTCCCCGACGCAGTAGGCAAGACGACCGTGATCGTGGTGATCTTGTAGGTGCCGTCGGATTGGCGGGCTTGCCGGAAGTTGATCTGGTCGCCGACCTTCAGGTCGGTGATCGCGATCGTCTTGCCGCTCTTTGTGATCGTGGCGCCGGTGGCGTCGATCGTGCGAGTCCAGCCGTCGGTCGTCTGCAGCGATAGCTTGCTGCCGTCGATCTTGGTGATCGTTATCGCCTCCCCGCCGGCTGTGCCGCGGAGAGTGCTCGGCGCAAACCACCCGGGTCCTAGCTCGGGGTGGCCGGGGATGGTCGATCCCTGTGCGGCCTGAGCCGCCGGGGCAGCCCGGGAGGCAACTCCCAACGCGAATGCGACTGAGGCAACGCCAGCGAGTATCAATGCCCCGACGGGAACCAGCACCAGCCATCGCGGAAGCGACGTCTTCACACCGACACCTCTCGGACCCACCCGCGTTTCGTGCGGGAATCTGGGACGCAGGCGTGGGAACGAAAGAAACCCACGTCTCGCCGTCGAGTTATGAATTGTCTCACTGGGGGAGTCCTGAAATACGGCCACTCGTTCCAGGTCCCCGCACCCCTCAGGCTTTCGAGGCGGAGCGAGGCGCGACGTCCGGCCTGACGAAGCCGGCTCTACGCCGAATGGAGCTAGCCGGCGGCCGCCGATTCGACCGCTCGCTCGACCACGGCCATGCTCTGCGGTCCCGCGCCGGTCGGGACGATTATCGAGTTGTGAGTCGCACCGGGAATGAGAGTCAGCGTGACGTTCCAGCCTCGCTCGGTCAGGTACGCGTTGAGCGAAACGGCGGCGGCGGGATTGACAGTCTGGTCGTCCGTGCCGGCGACGAGGTCGACCGGAATGGGCGAACCGGTCGCGTAGTTGAACGGGTTGCTCGCCGACCGAGCTTCCGCGGTCTCTTCGGGAGTGCCGCCGAAGAAGACCTGGAGATCGTTCGCGACCTTGGGGTCGGACAGGTTGTAGTTGCCGCTGAGGCCGACGAAAGCATCCGGCCGGCCGGAACCGCTTGCCAGGCAATCGCCGGTGAATTGCGCGGAGTTGAGGGCGACGACCGAGCCGACGAAGCCACCGAGCGAATGACCGACAAGGGTCACCGACGAGCCGTCTCCGCCGTAAGCGAAGGACCAGGTTCGGGCGAAGCGAACTGCGCAGGCGACGTCGTCGAACGCCTCCGGGTAGCCGCCGTCCTTGGACGCCATGTCGCGCATGTCGGCGTTGAAGACGATGATCCCCGACTCGGCCAGCTCACTCGCGAACGGGTCGAGGTAGCCGCGTCCGCCGGCCCCGGTCGGGCCTCCGCGGACCAGGACAACCGTTGGGAAAGGCCCGGAGCCTCGTGGCACGTAGATGTCGAGCAGCACCGAGCAAGCGGCCGCCGAGCAGCCTTCGGGGCGAACGAATGTCACGTCCGTGATGACGCCGCCGGGCAGCACCTGCCCGGTCTCCGAGCCGGCCGCGATTGGGTCGGCCGCGGAGCCACCGTACACCGCGCTCACTTCTGAGGCCACGATCGCGGCCGAGGCCACCGACGCCGGGTGGTGTGGTGTGGAGATGGCGGATTCGCCCGCGGCGGAGCTGCAGGCCGCCAGGAGCAGCGCGGAAATCGCGAGAACAACCGATCGGGGTATCGCTGGCCATCGCCGCACGCGAGCGGTCGATGATTGCATGCCGGCCTCTTGATGCGTGGGATGCCCGGCCAGGTATGTCGGATCTCTGCCAAACCTGATCGCGAATCCTGCAAGGGGCCTGAATCCAGCTACTGGCGCGAGCGTGCCCTGATCGGGTCGATGGCGTCGGCGGCGGAGCGGGCCGCGGCCATCGCGGAGAAGACGGCGTCCGAGGCCGCCGACGGGGCGTCGTCGGTACGCATGATCGACATGTGGTTGGCCCCGGGGACCAGCTGGAGGGTCACGTTCCAGCCCCGAGTGGCGAGGAATGTCTCCAGCGAGACCGATGCGGCCGGATTGACGGTCCCATCCGAGGTGCCGGCCACGAGCCGTACCGGGATCTGCGATCCGTTGGCGTAGTTGAAGGGGTTGCTCGCGGCGCGAGTCTTGGCCGTTTGCGCCGGGGATCCACCGAAGAACGTGGCCAGGTCAGATGAGACCTCGCCGGCCTCGAGCACGTAGTTGCCGGCGAGCCCGACGAACGCGTCCGGCCGACCCGAGCCGCCGGCCAGGCAGCCTCCCTGGAACTCGGTCGGGTCCAGGGCGACGACCGATCCGACCCAGCCGCCCAGCGAATGGCCGACAAGGGTCACCGGACCGGCGTCACCGTCGTATAGACCAGCGTCCGATCTGGCGAAGCGGACCGCGCAGGCAACGTCCTGGAAGGCGGCAGGATAGCCGCCACCCTGCGTTGCAGTGTCGCGATAGTCGGCGTTGAAGACGAGCACCCCACGGCTGGCCAGCTCGCTCGCGAAGAAGTCGAGGTATGTCCGGCCCCCCAGGCCGCCTGGGCCGCCGCGCACGAGAACTGCCACGGGGTAAGGTCCCGGCCCGGTCGGGACGTAGACGTCGAGTTGAACCTGGCAGGAGTACTGGCCGCAACTGACATATTGGGTGAACGGAACGTTGCCCACGAAATCGACGCCGCGGACGCCGTAAGCTGCCGCCACGGGCGCGCGCGGCGCCTGGGACTCCACGACTTGTTGCGGGCCGGCGGTCGGGATAGGGTCCTGCCCGATCGGTTCTGTGCCCGTGACGCCGGGTGGCGCCGCGGCTGCCTGGCCGGCGGCCGCCTCCGCAGATCGGTCGATCGGGCCGGACGACCCGGCAGTCGCGACCACTGAAACGACTCTGGTGGCGTCGATCGGCGCGGCTCCAGCCTTGTCGGCGGCCTGCAGGAACGCAACAGCCACGATGGCAGCCGCGAGAAGGGCGAGCGATGGCGCACGCAACCCTCGACCGCGTGGGATGTGCATAGATCAACCTTGCTTGGGAATGGGGTTTCGGAGATCGTGAGATGAAGGCCCGCGTCGGCCAAGAGGCGGAATGGTACCCGGGATGGAGGCCGGCTCGGCCCTACCCGGGCGGCCGGTTCGCCGGTCGGGAGGCCGCCAGCCGCGGCGCCCGACCCGTTCGTTTGACGGTCGGGGACCGCTGCAGTACTACCAACCTTAATGGTTGTACTAATAGTTGTTGCCTTCATCGCCGGTCTGGCCACGGCCGTCTCGCCGTGCGTCCTGCCGATACTCCCCATCGTCCTGGCCACGGGTGCCGATGGCGATCGGCGTCGCCCCGTGCTGGTCATCGCCGGCCTGATCGCCAGCTTCTCGTTCTTCACCCTGGCGAGTGTCCAGATCATCGAGGCGCTGCACCTCCCGAGCGCCACCCTGCGCGACGCCGCGATCGTCGTGATCGCTCTCTTCGGGCTGACGCTCCTGGTGCCGAGCCTCACCGTCCGGTTCGAGCGGTTGACCGCTCGCCTGCCGGCGCTCGGCGCGCGGATCGCAGCCGGACAAGAGCAGCGCGGCTTCGGTGGCTCGAACATCAACGTGTCGGCGATCCGCGGCGGCGACGCGACCCTGGACCTGCCGCGAGCGAGCGTGGTCGGCGGTCTCGTGACCGGCGTCGGGCTCGGTCTGGTGTGGACGCCGTGCGCCGGCCCGATCCTTGGAGCCATCACGAGTCTCGCGGTCACGGCCCCGGGCTCGGCCTCGACCTTGCAGCTGGTGATCAGCTATGCGATCGGTGCGGGTCTGCCGCTGCTGGCGATCGCGCTCGGCGGCCGGGCGGTCCTCGCCCGGTTGCGGCTACGATCCGCTTCGGCCTGGGCCGGGCGTGCCTTCGGTGTACTGGTTTTGGTCACGGCCGGCCTTATGGCGGTCGGCGCCGACACCGCCATCTCCGCGGATCTCACCAGCGCCCTGCCGGACTGGACCGGGGCGCTGCAGACGCTCGAGAGGACCGGTCCGGTCCAGGCGGCGCTGCACGACCTGGGCGCGGCGCCTGCCGCCAGTTCGGGCGACACGTCGGGCGGCTCGAACTCATCAGGCTTGCCCGTCGGTCCGCTCGCCCCGGATTTCACCGGCATCGACCACTGGCTCAACTCGCCGGCGCTGACGATGGCGGGCCTGCGCGGCAAAGTGGTGCTGGTCGACTTCTGGACCTACTCCTGCATCAACTGCATCCGGACCCTGCCGTACGTGGAGAGCTGGTATCAGAACTACGCCGCGGACGGGTTCGTCGTCGTCGGGGTCCATACCCCGGAGTTTGCGTTCGAGCACGACACCGGCAACGTGGCCGCGGCGATCTCGCGGTTCGGGATCACGTACCCGGTGGCCCAGGACAACGAGTACGACACCTGGACGGCGTACAGCAACGAGTACTGGCCGGCGGACTACCTCATCGACTCCACCGGGCATATCCGATCCACGCACTTCGGCGAAGGCGACTACGACACGACGGAGGCCGAGATCCGGAGCCTGATCGCCGAGATCGGCCCGAAGGCGCTTCCAAGCGCCGCCACGCCTGCGCCTGCGCCGCCGTTCGTAAGCAACGAAACGCCCGAGACGTACATCGGAACGGACCGGGCGGCCAGCTTCGCCTCACCTGAGTCGGCGGCTCCCGGCTCGAACCACTACACGTTCCCGGGCACGCTCCCCGATGACGGCTTTGCCGTGTCGGGCACGTTCGACTTCCAGCCCGAGTACGCCACCGCCCTGGCAGGTGGCGACCAGCTCGAGCTGTCGTTCTTCGCCCGGGATGTCTACCTCGTCGCGGCGGCCGATTCGCCCGTCCAGGCGACCGTCAAGGTGACCGGCACAGCCGGTGCCGCCCCGACCGAAGATGTCGCCGCCGACGGCTCGATGACGATCGGGGCCGCACGGCTATACCACCTCGTCCATCTCCCGGCCGCAACTCGGGGCACGGTGGTGGTCACTTTCAAAGGCACCGGCGCGCGCGCCTATTCGTTCACCTTCGGCGGCTGAGCGAGGCGCGGGGCTTGCGCCTGGGCGCCACAGCTATCGCCGGGCCTGAAGCCGGCGGGACCCGGCGGGTCATCTCTTCGGGCGCGAGGGTCCTGCTTTTCCAGCGTCGCGCCCGCCGCGGCTCGCGTCGCCGGCCGCCGCCCGCTCGTCGTCTTCGACCCGTTTGCGCTGGCTGTCGAGGACCTGCTTGAACTGCTTCGCCAGGCCGGTCCTCATCCCGGCGCGAGCGGCGGCATCGGCGTCGCGGTCGCGGCGCTTTTCCCGTGCCAGCTCGGCGGGCGGCAGGTCGTCGTCGTAACCGTCCATCGAGTGAAGGGTCGCTCCTTTCTCCCGGCGACCTGCTACGATCCGGCCGCGATGGAACTCTACGGCGTCCGGATCCCCACGATCGTCACCGACAACATAGCCGGCCGCTGTTCGGGCTGCGGCGAGGTCATCAAGGGTCGGCCCTGGCGAGTCAGCATTCTGGATCCAGTGGCTCCCGAGGCCCCCGTCTCGTGGACGGAGTCCGCTCCGCTGAACCCCGGACCGTTCGAGTTCCACAGCGACCCGAGCCATGTTCTGGCCTGGATGGCCAAACGAGGAATGCTGTTTTGCCGGCGATCACAGGTGCGCGAGATCATGCGGCCGGTCTGGGTTCCGGCGGAGCCGCGTCGACTCGGCCTGTGCGACGGCATCCATCGCGACGACCACGAGTTCGTCGAGCCGATCGCCGGCGCGGCCGATCGAAGCTGAGGTCAGATGCGCGTTCGCAAAGCTGTCTTCCCGGCCGCGGGCTGGGGAACTCGCTTCCTCCCCGCCACCAAAGCCCAACCCAAGGAGATGCTCCCGCTCGTTGACAAACCCGTCATCCAATACGCGGTCGAAGAGGCTGTGGAGGCCGGGATCGAGCAGGTCATCATCGTCACCAGCAGTCAGAAACGGGCGATCGAGGACCACTTCGACCTGAACCTCGAGCTCGAGCAGTTGCTCGAGGCTCGTGGCGACATCGACATGCTGCGCCAGATCCGGGCTATATCGGACCTGGCCCAGATCTCGTACGTCCGCCAGAAGGAACAGTTGGGGCTCGGCCACGCCGTGCTGATGGCCAAGGAGCTCGTGGGCCACGAACCGTTCGCGGTCATCCTCTCCGACGATGTCGTGGTCGGCGAGCGCCCGTGCATCGGCCAGCTGATCCACGCCTACCAGCAGACCCACAGTTCGGTCGTGGCTGTAATGGAGGTCCCTCACGAGGATACGAGCCGCTACGGCATCATCGCCGGCGAAGCCGCCGACGGGGAAGACCCTCGCCTGTACAAGGTGTCACGCGTGGTCGAGAAGCCCGAGCCGGCCGACGCGCCGTCCAACCTGGCCATAATCGGGCGCTACGTCCTGACCCCGAAGATCTTCGAGAAGCTCGAGCAGACACCGCGCGGCACCGGCGGCGAGATCCAGCTGACGGACGGGATCCAGTCCCTTATGCAGGAGCAGGACGTTTACGGCTACGCCTTCGACGGCGTGAGATACGATGCCGGGACCACGATGGGCTGGCTCAAGGCGTCTGTAGAGCTGGCGCTCCAGAGACAGGACATCGGCGGTCAATTCCGCCAATACTTGCAGACCCTCGACCTGAGCTGACGCAGGTAGCCAGGGGCGCGGCAGGAGAGGGCAAGACGTATCGGCCGGCGTTTCAGCGCCTGCCATAAGAAGGACCATCGTGGCCGAGATCGGACGCATCATCGGGGGTCGTTACCGTCTGATGGAGATCCTCGGCGAGGGCAGCTTCGCCAGTGTCTACCGGGCGGCCGACATCCAGCTCAACCGTGACGTAGCCATCAAGCTCCTGCGTCCCGAATACGCGTCCAACCCCGACTTCATGTCTGACTTCCGCTGGCAGTCGAGAGCCGCCGCGAGCCTCAAACACCCCAACGTCGCCGCGGTGTACGACTTCGGCACTGACGACACCGGGACGTATCTGGTCACCGAATACGTCGACGGCGCCGACCTGGCGACGCTGCTCCAGCGCAACGGACCGGTGCCGCCGCGCCGCGCGGCCCGCGCGGCGACCGAGATCGCGAGGGCGTTGCAGGCCGCCCACGACCGCAAGCTGCCGCACGGCGACCTGCAGCCCGGCAACGTCATGGTCACCCGCGACGGCCACGTCAAGGTCACGGACTTCGGGATCGCCCGGGCCGCCTCGGCGGTCACGGACGCCGCGTCCACGAACATCAAGCGCCACGCGGGCGATCCAATCGCCCCGGTCGCGAGCGCCGTCCCCGGTGCCCGGATGGGCTCAGTGCCATCCGAATCGTCCGACGTCGAGGCCCTGGGATTCCTGCTCTACGAGATTCTGACCGGCGGCGCTCCGTGGGGCGGAGACACGGTCGAGGCTGTGGTCGCTGCGCGCAAGGCAGGTCCGCCCCCGCGGCCGTCGTCGCTCAACCCGGCCGTGCCGGCCGGCCTCGATGAGATCGCGATGCGCGCCCTTTCGCTTTCGCCCGAAAAGCGCTACCCATCCGCGGCCGCCGTCGCAGATGCACTGGATTCGTTCCTGGGCGAGAGTGGCGCCGTTCCGGCCTCTCCGGCCGCGACGTTCGGTGGCCCCGCCGGCGCCGCCCAGCCCGGCAGCGCTGAGGGTGCCACGCCCGGTCTCGCGTCCACTCCGGGCATTGCCGGTCCAGGTGCAGCCGGTGCCGCCGCTGGCCTCGGTGCCGCCGCTGGCCTCGGCGCCGCCGGCGCTGCAGGTGCCGCGGCCGCCGCTCGCGCCGGGCGCCCGACGTATTCCCCCGACGCTTATGCGTCCGGACCCGGCGGCGGCCTCGAGACCGGAGAGAAGAACGTCAGCGGCTATTCGCCCGAACCGGCGCGCCGACCGGTCCGCCGCCCCCAGCCCGAGGAGCCGCCGGAACCGGAGGAGCCATCCGGGGCGAGCCCGTGGGTTTGGGTGGCCGGGGTGCTCGGCGTCCTGATTATCGTCATCACCGGATTGATCACCATCCTGGTGTTCAGCAAGAGCGCCCCGCCGGCCGTCTACGCCCCGAACCTCGTCAGCGAGTCGCTGGCTCAGGCGCAGCTCGACGCCCAGAGGGTCGGCCTGAATGTCTCCGTGACCACGAAGGCGAACGACACTACTCAGCCGGACAACACCGTGGTCGACCAGAACCCCGTGGCCGGCACCCAGATGCACTCGGGCGACACGATCACCGTAACGGTCCTGAGCGGTCAGGCCACGGTCATCGTCCCGAACATCGTGGGTTTGACCGAAAACGATGCCCGCAGCGCTCTTGCAACGGCCGGGCTGCAGGCCGGCGTGCGCACCGACCAGAACGACCCGACCATCCCGACCGGGCAAATCATCAGCTCGAACCCGCGGGCCGGCATCTCGGTCCAGCGTGGCTCCACGGTCGACTACGTCGTCTCGGACGGTCCCGCCCCGACGGCCACGCCCACCGCAACGCCAACGCCGACGCCGACGCCCACCGCTACGCCCACGCCGACGCCGACGCCGACCCCAACGCCGACCCCAACGCCGACGCCCCCGCCGACGCCGCCGCCCGCGCCGACGACGCCGTCGCCGTCGCCGACCACAGCGTAGCCCCTAGCGCTTCGGCTTCGCGGTCCTGATCCCGCGGCGCCAACCGGTGTCATCACGCAGGCCCGGGACGGGGCCCCAGGGCCGCGACCTTACCGAACCGGCGTGCTGTTCGTGGCTGCCATCCGACTCGGTCACAAGGGCCGGCTCGGTCCATAGCCCGTGCCCACTGGCGTCGCGGTCGGCCGGCGTCTCATCCGCCGCGGGTGTACCCCAAAGGCCACTGCCACGCGTGGCCGGCTCGCCGACCGCCGAGCCGCCGCCGGCGCCTGCCAGTGCTTCCGCCGGCAATCGCTCCCAGCAGGCTCGTTCCTCTTCTCCGGTGAGCGGCTCGCGGTGCTTGTCGAGGGCGCAGTACCCGAGTCGCCCGGCGACGGCGCTTCGGAAGTGGCGGCATGAGGCGCACGACGTCGTCGAGCGACGGCAAACCCAGCACCT
>JBIOII010000058.1:0-11615 GCA_044449785.1 Candidatus Limnocylindrales bacterium | reverse complement strand
GGGGTGGTCGTGGGCCTGGGTTTGGGTTTTTTTTTCCCCCCGCCGCCGCGAGCGGGGGGGGGGGGGCCCGGGGTCCCCGGCCACGGCCGATTTGTGGTCCCCGCCGCCGCCGGGGGCGCCCCACGCCTCGTCGAGGACGGGCACGATCCAGCGCAGGTGGGCCCTGGCCGCGACCTCAGGCACGATCCCGCCGGAAGCGGCGTGCATCGCAACCTGGCTCGCAACCACGTTCGCGCGGATGCGCCGGCCGTCCTCGACGACGGCAATGCCGGTCTCGTCGCAGCTGGACTCGACCGCGAGGATCAGGCCTCCACTCACGGCCGCTTCCTGGAGACGCTGCTCGGGCGGATGATTCGCGGCCGGTCCGGAGCATCGGCCTCCGGAGCCGGACCGCCCGCGGATGAGCCGCCCGAATCCTGGGCGCCCGGGCCGTTGTCGGCGCCCGCGCTCGCTCTTGGAGGGATGGGCAGGCGGTCGGCCCCGATTTCGATGTCCGGTCGCCCCGCCACGGCCGCGCGGAGGGCGGCGATCCGATCCCGCATCCCGCGCCCGTCGAGCGCTTCGGTGGTCATGATCAGGGCGTCCTCGTTGTTGTCGCTGTAGTAGCGCGGCCGGACGCCGACCACCTTGAAACCGTACTTCTCGTAGAGGCGTCGAGCCGGCGTGTTCGACGGCCTGACTTCGAGCGTCGCCTCGGCAGCGCCACGCGTCCGTGCCAGGTCGAGCACGGCGAGCAGCAAGCGCTCCCCGATCCCCTGCCGGCGCCACGCCCGACGAGTGGCAAACGTGGTGATGTGGGCCTCGTCGACGAGCATCCACATCCCGGCAAAACCGACGATCTCGTCGCCCCAGCGGGCCACGATGTAGTGGGCGAGCCGGTTGTTCTCGAGCTCCTGACGGTAGGCGTGGGCCGGCCACGGCGCGCTGAAGCTCTCACGCTCGATGACATGGACGGCCGGCAGGTCATCGACCTTCATCAGGTCGACGACGATCCTCACCGGTGGTCGCGCGACCATCGAACCTCCCCCTTGAGCGCCGGGACTCCGCGCGGCAACGAAACGTATTCGGGCACGAGCCGGGCGACGTCGTCGCCTCCGGCGGCAAGCCTGATCGCGCCCAGACCGAGCAGCGCGGCCGAGAAACCGGCTTCCGCCTGCCGGCCGAGGGCGATCGCTTCCTCCGGAGCGCGGCCCGGGAGGTCGACGGCCACGACGACGGAGCCGGGAGCAAGCGCAAGCTCATCGCCGCCGCGGACTAATCTGGCCTGCCCTCCGGCGACGACGACTCTGTCTGAAGGCCCGGCCGGCAGCAGCAGGGCCACCTGCGTCCCTTGGAACGCGCCTGCCCCGCCTGCCGCCCGGAGAAGCGCCTCTGACGTCGGGACGCCGGCGATGGCCACGCCGAGCCCATGGGCGAGTGCCTTCGCGGTTGCGAGACCAACTCGCAGACCCGTGAAAGCTCCCGGTCCGGTTCCAACCACGATCCCGCCGAGATCGGCCAGGGCGACATCGGCAGACCCGAGCATCTCGTCGACCTGGGCCAGCAGTTCCTCGCCGTGGCGATATCCGGCCGCCCAACGGCGTTCGGCCACGAGAGTGCCGTCGGCCTCGCCCAGCGCCACGAGAGCACTCGTACCCGAGGTATCGATCGCCAGCAACCGCCCCGTCATCGTTCGACCTCGGGACCGGCAATCGGCACCAGATCTAGGTATCGAGCGTAGCCGGCGTGGCCGGGCCGGATCGCGATTCGACGCGGCTCGTCGCCCGACCCGTCGATCAATACGTCCAGTCGCTGGGCCGGCAGTGCATCGGCCAGCCGTTCGGCCCATTCGATGATGGTGACGCCTTCGGCCTGGCGCTCGTCGATCAGCCCGCCGGCCAGCGCCTCCGCGGCGTCTGCCAGCCGGTACAGATCGACGTGGTAGAGCGGCAGCCGGCCGCGATATTCGGCCATCAGCACGAAGCTCGGCGAAACTATCGTGTCGGTGATCCCGAGCCCTACCGCAAACCCCTTGGCGAACTGCGTCTTGCCGGCGCCGAGCTCGCCCACGAGGCTGATCAGGTCGCCGGGCCGCGCGGCCGCCGCGAGCGCCGCCGCCAGGGCGCGCGTCTCCGCCGGGTCTCGCGTCACCACGATTCGTTCCAGGTCCTGTCCCGCAATCACTCCGCGAGGTTACCTGAAACGGGCTGCTCGCCGCTCCGATCGCGGGCGCTCGCGCAGCCGGTGGACCGGCTCCTGGCCGGGTTCAATTGGCCCCGACGATCCTCAGGACGATCAGACCGGCGACCGGCCCCGCTACGAACGCGGCGATCAAGACCCTGCGCTTGGTCCGGTGCGGCCAGGGCTTCTCCCCAAGCCAGTGGATCAGGGCCATGATCCCGAGCATCCAGCCGGCCCCGGCGAGAAATGCGACCAGGGGCGGCCCGAGCGTGGCCAACGGCGCGGTCGTCGAGAGCTTCGAGATGAACGGCAACGCGCAGACGGCCCCGAACAGGGCAGCGCCCTTGGGCCCGTAAAGCGGCCCCTGAAACCCTCGCTCGAAATCATTGAAGACAGGCGTGCGCTTCTTCGGGGATGCTTCGCCACCGGAGGGTGGATCCGGCAACGCAGAACTCTCGGTTTCAGCCAAGATCGATCAAACCCAGCCGGCCGGGCATCCCGGCGACGCCGGCCCACTCGCGGCCGCGCCGATCGGTCGGTCGCGGCAATCGCGCGAAGATTCGGCTGATCATCGGGTCCTCTTAGAAGATGAAGCGCTCCAGGTCCGCCACCGGGACGACGGTCGCTTCCGTTTCGTCGGCGAAGCGTACGACGGCTGCCTCGAGGTGGATACCACCGCGGAACCGGTAGAGCCCCGAGGGCCCGATCCAGCGACCTTCGCGACCGGCGTGCCGACCGCTGCGGGCGCGAATCCAGTCGGGGGGCACATCTGGCAGCGGCACTTCGGCCACGTCGAAGACCAGCAGCGGCGGGTCGGTGACTATCGCCACCTCGCGACCGGCAAGTGCCGCCAGGAGCGCCATCACCGGGGTCGCAATTGGTCGGCGCCCGTGGCCGTCCAGGGCGATCAGCCCGAATGGGACGGACGGCGCCAGGCTGGCCTTCTGGCGCTGCTCAGAGGCCTCGAGGTCCCGCAGCTCGCCCTCGCCGACCGACCCGGCGATCAGGCCCCGGATCGACATCGCCCGAGCCCGGCTGATCGCTTGAGCGGAGACACGACTGCCGGCGACGACGACGGCGCCGGAACGGCCTACGTCAAGCGCGCTTGCCCACAACTCGCCATCGGTGAGGCGCGGCACATCGAGATAGCCGCGCGACGGCTCGCCCGCGGCGACGGCCGCCGGAAGCGCGGCGCCGACGACTTCGATCGTGACCTCGATGCAGCTCCGAGCGGCTCGAACGACACCGGCAACCGGCGACTCGACGATCTCGTGGCGTTCCCCAGCCGCGGCGCGCCAACGGCCGTTCGCCTCGAAGAGCAGCGTCCCGCCGACTCGTACTGCGGGCCGGCCCTTGTCCGGCCTGCCGCGCCGATCGTACCCGCCGACCCACCACTTCCCCGGCTCCGGTGGGCGGCGCCGTTCCCGTCCCGACCCCGGTGCGGGTTCGAAGCTGATCGCCATCGGGCCACGAGTCGTGGGCCTCGACTCCGTGGCGTCCGGCCGCTCCTTCCAGAGTGGGGCGAGCATCGCACCGGCGACCGGCGCGACCGAAGGCGCGGGTCTCGCCGGCCGGGCGTTCTGCTCGAAGTCGACCCGACCGACGTCCACCAGCTCGGGCTCCGGCGTCCGCTCGGCGATCGGCATGCCGGGCACGACCTTATCGCCGGCCGCAACGAGGGCACGATCGCCCGGGCCGAGCGCGAAACGGATCGTCGGCGAGAGGACGAGCATGCGGCGGCCGGCCACGCGGGCAAGATCGGGCGATATCTCGACCTGCGGCAGGGGCTCCACGGCGCTCATTCGTCCAGCTCCGGCCACATGCCGCGCTGCCAGGCCTCGAGCGCCGCGCGGCGCGAGTCCGGTCGGTCTGAGATGCGCATAGGGATGTCCCGCAGGTCTATCAGAAGGCCGCCCAGCCCCCCGCCCACCTCCACGGTGAAGTGATGGCTTCGCGTGCCCAGTCGCACCGCGTCACGGAAGTCGAGGCCGGCTTTGGCCGCTCGACCGGGCGGCAGATCGACGACCTGGACGGAGCCCGGGTGGAGCTCGATCTCCGCCGACGACTCCGCGCTCTTCATCCGAAGGTAGCCGGCACTGCGACCTTGCCGGAGGCCGGCGGGAAGGATGAGGCTGCCGAGCGGCATCAGGATGTCGTCGGCCAGGTTTGCCATCATCCGGCGCCGCTCCATCTCGTCTTCGATCACGCCCAGCGGACCGAGCAGACGGGCCTGATCGCACGCGAGCTGGGCCACTCCCGGACGCCGCACCAGGTCCGCCATGGCAAGGGCAACGACCGAGGGCGGCAGCGCCGCGAAGATGCCGCCCGCCACGACCAGCAGGTCCGGCATGGATTTGGCGTCGATCTCCGGCGTGGCGGCCACCAAGCGGGCGAAGGCACCTTTGGCAGCGGCAAGCCGGAAGACTGCGCCGTCGCCATCGGCCTCGCCCCACGGCGTGAGCCGCAGGTCGTTCAGCCGGTCCATCGCCCGGTGGCGATCCAGGGCGATCGTCGACCACGCGAGCAAACCATCGATCACCTCTTCGGACGGCTTCGGCGGCGCGAACGAGGCGTCGGCAAGAGACGTATGGAATGAGGTGACTGCAAGGTGGCTCGGAGCAATCGGCTCCGATCGGGCTCTGAGCCCACCCTGGAGGCCGATTTCAACCACCTCGATTGCTCTATCGAGAACCGACGCGAGCGACGAGATCGACCGCGCGACCCCGAGGCGGCTGTCATCGGAGGCGGCGCGCAGCCCTTCGAGAACCTGCCGCAGCGACGATCCTGCCGGCTGGCCGGCTTCCGCATCCGGAGCCAGCAGAACGTGGCGGGCCGCGGCCCGATCCTCAGCCGTGCGCGGTGCTCTTGCTGTTGCAACCGCAGGGAGACTCAACTGGCCGGCAACCGATGGGTCGGCCGCGGATGCGAGCGCGGGGCCTCCGGATCCGGAGCGGCCGGCTCCTCCGTTCCTGCGATCGCCGGCCGAAACGCCGTCGCCGTTCCCCACGCCTTCGGCACCCTCACCAACGGCCCCCGGCGGCGCGATGGCGGCCGCCTTCTGCGAAACCTTCTTCGTCTGGGGAGTGGCCGCGGCCGGGAAAGGTTCGGCAAGTGAGCCGCCCGGCGAGGCAGTCCCGCTCGATGTCGGCAGCTCCTGGCTCGATCTCGACTCGGTCAGGGTCGCGAATGAGGAGTCGTAGGACGCCGCTCCGCCGGCCAGCACGACCGTCAGCTCGGGTCGCGACCCCGCGACCGCCGCCAGGAGCGCCGCAAGATCGGGCAGATGGCGCTTTTCGTCGCCCGCCGGAGAGCGATCGGCTCCGAGCAGGACCGCATGGGTCTCGGCCGAGAGAGCGAGCCGGCTGAGGGCGATTGGATCGTCTTCGTCGGCGCTTCCGCCGACCACGAGCCATCCGGCGCCCAAAGCGGCATCTTCGAGTCGCCGCCTTTGCCGGCGCGACCCCGCGAGGACCGCGATCCGCCGAGCGGGAGTCGTCCTCGCCACGAGTCGCGGCCAGCTGGCGACGAGGGCATGGACGTCGGGCGGCTCGCCGGCCGCGAGCTCTGCAAGCATTTCGGAGTCGGTCAGCTCGATCTGCGCGAGCAGTCCGCGCAGGAGCGCGTCGACTTCGACGTAACTCGGAGCGGCCGTGTGTGCGACGAGCCGCCACCGCCCACCGACATGGCCGAGAACAGCACCGGACGTGGTAGCCGAGCCGAGGTCGAGGGCGAAGAACGCTCGAGGCTGGCTTGTCACCTGGTTATGCTACCCGGCTGCATCAGCGCTGTCCGCCTTCAGGCGTCCCAGGCGATCTCCTCATCGGGATCGAGCAGTCGTTCTATCAGCTGCTCGATTCCGAGGTCGTCGGCCAGGATTTCGGACGCGACCGGCAGCTCGCCGCCAAAGACGCGGCGCAGCGTCGGGTCGAAGAAGACCATCGCGCTGCTGCCAAGCGGACGATACGGGCGACTGGCCTGCAGGAACAGAACGGCCGGCGCCGTCAAGCCGCGCAGCTGGATCTCGCGGGCGGCCTGCTCGACGAGGTCGTCCCGCTGCTCCTCCGAGCGGCCATGCATCTCGATCAAGTCCGATAGTTCTCCGTGGTCGTCGTCTGCGAGTGCGTCACTCACAACCCAGCGGACCGGGTTCTTCCGCTTCCGCCTCGGCCGGCCGGTCGTCGAGCTTCCCCAGGCCTCGACCGGCGTCGTAGGCGACTACGCGCATCCCGACCGCCTCGGCTGCCGCATAGTACACCCGGGGTAACCTTCCCGACATTGCGGCCATGACCTCGTGTGAGATGGTGTTGCCCCACCGCGCCAGATCGAACGCGCTTATCCGCTCCCCGCCGGCCTCCCCCATCAGCGTGAACTCATCGTCTATGGCGACCGGCGGCCCGGGAACGTCCGTCACGTCGACCATGACGGCATCCATCGCCACCGTCCCCACCTGCCGGACCCGTACGCCGCGGACGAGGACCTGAGCTCGATTCGAGAGGCTGCGAGGGTATCCGTCGGCGTACCCGAGCGGAAGCGTGGCGATGAGGCTGCGCCGGGTCGTCGTGAAGGTAGGGCCGTAGCTGACACCGGAGCCGGGCTCCAGCCAAGCCACCCGTATCGGCCGCGCGCGGAGCGACATCACCGCTCGAAGCCCCGCGGCGGCGAGACGGTTCTGCTCGGCGACGGCCAGCCCGTCCGGAACGATGCCGTATATAGCGATGCCGACACGCACTACGTCGTACGCACCGGAGGTCGCCGCCAGCAGCCCGCCGCTCGCCGAGATATGGCGGGTGGGAAGGTCCAGGCCGGCCGCTTCAAGGAAACCCGCAGCGGCCTCGAAGCGGGCGTTCTGACGCTCGGTGATGTCGACGTTTCCGGCCGACTGGAGGTGGGACCACAAGCCGGCCAGCCGAGCGCGTGGGCTGCCGCCCACCGCCGCCGCAGCGGCCGCGACCTCGGCCGGGTGGACTCCGCCTCGACCCAGGCCGGTTTCCACCTCGAGATGGATCGCCAGCTTGCCGCCGTCCCGTGAAGGTGCCGCGTCGAGTGCCGCCAGCGTCCGGGCGAGGAGGACCTCGTCACCGACCGTGATCGAGATGCAGTGGCTCAGGGCCTGGGGCGCCAGCTCAGCCGGTATCGGGAATAGGACGAGGACTGGGACTTCGATCCCTGCCTGGCGAAGCTCGAGCGCCTCGTCGAAGGTGGCGACGCTGAGGCTCCGGATGCCGTCGGCGACGAGGGCCCGTGCGACCGCAACCGCCCCGTGCCCGTACGCATCGGCCTTCACCACGGGCTCGAGGCGAGCGCCCGATGGCAGCAAGCCACTGAGAAGCCGAACGTTGGAGATCAGCGCGTCGAGGTTGATCTCCAGCCAGGCTGTCTTTGGCAGCGGCGGCAATACTCCGCCGGGCGCGGCCTCGATGAGTAGGTGGCGCGCGGCGGTGACTCGTGTAGCGCCGGCAACGGCCGGATCTGCCAGGCGATCCATCAGCGACGCGTCGGTGCCGCGTGAGCGCCCGAGCCGATGCCGGAGCCCGCACCGGGCAAGGCCGCCAGCCGCTTGCGGGCCAGCGGCAACTCCCCCGTCAGGTCGGACGCGAGCAGACCCGCATCACCAAGCCGCTCGCGAACCGCCTCGCCGGCCATGGCGTGGAGATACACGCCAAGTTGCGCGGCCTCGAAGGTGCCGAGGCCCTGGGCCAGCAACGCCCCGATCGTCCCGGCCAGGACATCGCCCGTTCCGCCGCTCGCCAGCGCCGGGTTCTCGAACGGGGAGACCGCGGTCCGGCCGTCTGGGTCGGCAATCACTGTTCGGGCGCCCTTCAGGACGACGACCTGACCCCAGTCGCGGGCGGCGTCACGAGTCGCCGCCAGCCGGCGCCCATCGTCGAATACGAGGTCGCCGTGCTTCTGCGGATCGACGCCATCGGCGGCTCGGAGCCTCAGGAATTCACCGACGTGGGGCGTCAGGACGCACCTCGCCGCGACCTCCGCCGCCCACGCATCCACGGTGGCAAGCGATCGGAGCGCTTCGGCGTCCAGCACCGCCGGCGCCGGCTCCCCGTCCTCGTCCGGGGCGAGCAGGCCGCGGATCAGCTCGGTCATCGAGAGGCTGGGGCGCAGGCCCGGGCCCACCACGATTGCATCGTGATCGTGGTCGAGGATTCGGGCGAGCGCCTCCTCCGGATCGACCTCCTCGACATCGTCCTCCGGCAGCGACAGCGTCGTGGCCTCGACGACCTTGGCGGCGAAGAGCGGCTGCAGCGACTCAGGCGTCGCCAGCGTCACCAGCCCAGCTCCGGCACGACCGGCCGCTGTGCAGACGAGCAGCGCCGCGCCGGCGTAGTCGACCGAGCCCGCGATCACCAGCAGTTTGCCGAAAGTTCCCTTGTGGCCTCGAGCCGGTCTGGGCGGAAGCAACGCGGCCGCCGCGGCGTGGTCGAGGAGGATGGGCTCCGGGATGACTCGGCTAGGCATCGATCCCCTCCTGGCGTGCAGCGGCCTCGGCGGACACCGACGTCGACGACCCGGCGGCCGGTTGCTCCTCCATGGTGGCGACCTCCCGGGCGAGGCCGCGCAGCCGTTCGAAGCGGCGCATCAGCGCGAGCTCCCGGTCGTTGAGCCGCTCCTCGATGTCCGGCGGAAAGAGGAAGCGGCCGCCGGCCGTCCGGATCCCATAGGCGATCGCCACGGCGAACTCCGACTCATGGCTGATCGAGACGGCGATGCGACCCATGCCGAGCTGCTCCGCCCTACGAGCCGCGCGACCGTGCAGCTTCACCGCCGGCTGGCCGGTCGGCAGGCGTTCGACCTCGATGTCGCGCCATCCGATGCCCCGGACGCCGAGCCCAAGCACCTTGGAGACGGCCTCTTTGGCCGCCCACCGCCCCGCCATCGTCTCGGGGCGCCCGCGAACGTAGGCCATCTCGGCCGGAGTCAGGACGCGCCGGGTGAATCGATCACCGAACCTCTCCAGTGAAGCCCGTATCCGCGAGACGCGAATGATGTCGATCCCGAGCTCGGTGGTCTCCGGTGGCGGCGCCGGCACGGCCACGTCTGCGCCATCTGAGCCGCCGCGGGCCGCGACGCGAGAGCGGCCCCCGGACGCGCCGCGTTCGCCTTGGGGGATCGATCGCTGGCGCGGGCCGGCCACTTATTCCACCGTCACCGACTTGGCCAGGTTGCGCGGCTGGTCGACGTCGCGTCCCCGCCGAACCGCAACGTGGTAGGCGAAGAGCTGGAGCGGTATCACCGCCAGGATGGTGCTCAGCGGCTCGAGTGTGTTCGGCACCCAGCACACGTCCGACGCCAGGTGCTCGATGTGAGTATCTCCTTCGGTCGCGATCGCGAGGACCCTGGCATCGCGGGCTTTCCCCTCCATCAAGTTGCTGATCAGCTTCTCGTACACCGCCGACCGCGTGGCCACGGCGACGAGTGGCACCGTCCGATCAAGGAGCGAGATGGGGCCATGCTTGAGCTCGCCGGCCGCGTAACCTTCGGCGTGGAGGTAGCTGATCTCCTTGATCTTGAGCGCGCCCTCGAGGGCCGCCGGATACCCGAAAGACCGGCCGATGTACATGAAGCCGACCGCATCCGAGTAGCGGGCCGCCATCTCCTCTGTGACCGACGCCTGCTCGATCGTTCGTGCGGCCTGCTCCGGGAGCCGGCGCAGCGCGGCTACCAGCTCTCTCTCCTTGTCGCGCGGGAGTCGCTTCAGGTGGGTGGCCACATCGGCGGCCAGCATCACCACCGTCGCAACCTGGGTCACGAACGTCTTTGTCGCCGCGACGGCAACTTCGGGTCCGGCCTGCAGGAAGACGGAAGCGTGCGATTCGCGCGTGATCGCGGAGCCTACGGTGTTTGTCACGGCGACCACGACAGCTCCGCGGTCGCCGGCAAGGCGCGCCGCGGCGATCGTGTCAGCGGTCTCGCCGGATTGCGTCACCGCAACCACGAGCGTCCGCGCATCGATCGGCGGCGGACTGTAGCGGAACTCCGACGCGACGGTGGACCTGGCGGGGACCCCGAGCCACTCCTGGAACAGCGCCGCGCCCACGAGCGATGCGTAGTACGCGGTCCCGCAGGCGATCATCTCGACGCGATCTATCGTTGCCAGCCGGTCTCGGATCGGATCGAGCTCCTCGAGGCGGATGGATTCGCGTCTAAGCCGTCCCGCCATGCACGATGTGAGCGCGGCGGGTTGTTCGTGGATCTCCTTGAGCATGAAGTGGGCGAAGCCGCCCTTCTCGGCCGCCTCGGCGGACCAGGGGATCACGTCGATCGGGCGATCGAGTGGATTGCCGGCTCCGTCCGTGATCGTGGCGCCACCGGGCAGCAGGTCCGCGACGTCGCCATCGGCCAGGAAGATGACTCGTTTCGTGTAGCTGACGATCGCCGCGGCGTCCGACGCAAGGAAGCTCTCGCCGTCGCCGACGCCGACGATCAGCGGCGCGTTGAGCCGGGCACCGACCAGCCGCTCGGGCTCGTCGCGATGCATCACGACCAGCGCGTAGGCACCCTCGAGCCGGCCCAGAGCCACACGCACTGCATTGGCGAGATCGCCGTCGTACGCATCCTCGACGAGGTGCGCGACGACCTCAGTATCTGTCTCCGACTTCAGGGTGTGGCCGCCTGCGACCAGCTCTTCGCGAAGCTCGCGGAAGTTCTCCACGATGCCGTTGTGCACCACCGTTATGCGGCCGGTGCAATCGCTGTGCGGGTGGGCATTGAGATCGCTGGGGCGACCATGCGTGGCCCAGCGGGTGTGGCCGAGGCCTATCCCGGCCCTGGGCGGCCCGCCCCCGAGCGCATCGGTCAGGACCGCCACCTTGCCGGCCCGCTTCTCCACAAAGAGATCCCCATCATCCGTGACCAGGGCGATGCCGGCGGAGTCGTAGCCGCGGTACTCGAGGCGGCGCAGCCCATCGAGCAGGACTGGCCCAGCTTCTCGAGGTCCGGTGTACCCGACGATGCCACACATACAGTTCCACTCCCGGTCTCCGAGACCACGGCCCCGCGAAGGTCGCTAGTTTAGCCGCTCCCCGGCGAGGGCAGCCAACTCGTCCGCCAGTTCGGCCACGAGACCGGCATCAGTGCCCTCCACCATCACTCGAATCGCCGGCTCCGTGCCGGATGGGCGAACCAGCACGCGGCCGGACGGACCGAGACGGGATTCAGCTCGAGCGATGGCCTTGCGGATTGCCGGGTCGCCTTCCCACTGATCCTTGTGCCGAGCCGGAATTGCCCGCTGCTGCTGGGGCAACATGGGAACTTGCGAGGCCAGGTCGGCCAGACTGCGGCCGCTTCGCGCCATCACCGCCAGGATCTCCAGAGCTGTCACCACGCCGTCGCCGCTGGTGGTGTGTTCCATGATGATCACGTGACCGCTCTTCTCGCCGCCGAGACCGGCCCCGCTCACGAGCATCCCCTCGAGGATGTACTTGTCGCCCACCGGGGTC
>JBIOII010000057.1:0-11656 GCA_044449785.1 Candidatus Limnocylindrales bacterium | reverse complement strand
GCTGCTGCGCGTCCCATATTTTGAGTCAGTCGTCAGGAAGCGCCTCGGAGACGGATACCGCCAGGAAGCGGTTGCCGCGATGGTGGTCTCTTGGGTCCAGGGTGTCCCCTACGATGGCCTGGCGTCCATTCTCAACAGGCCGCGAATGACAGCGGCACGCGCCGTGCGGGCAGTCAACGAGATCACGAGCTTCCTTGCGTGGGGTGCTGGCTCAGTCGTTGGGATCGCTTCTGCGGACCCGGAAATCGCAGCCGTGGATCTGTTCCTTCCATACCTCATCAGGTTTGGCGTCAACACGCCCGTTGCGGCCTATCTTCGACTCCTGGGTGTCTCCGATCGTCTCGGCGCCATCGCAATCGCGAGGAGATACCCGCCGGATCGCCCCGTAACGTTTGAGGGAGTCGACGCCTGGGCACGATCAGAGCCTGGTCGTGCCGTTATCCGAGATCACTATGCCGAGAACGCGATAGCCGGCTCGGCCACCGAGCACGACCTCGGGTTCGAGACCGATGCGGCTCGCGCCCTGCCGATCTTCTTCAGCGCCGCGAGCGATCACCCGACTTGGATCCAGCCGGGTTCGCTAGTGACGCTTGAGCCGACGGGCAACGGCTTCTGGACCGCTCGCGATCTCGTTTCGTTGGTCGAATGGTCTCTGGATACTGCCCCCGGTCCGGGTATTTCTGCCATAACCGCTGTCGAAGACGGTCGTCTTCGCGGAGTTCTTTTCGTTCCAGTTGATGATCAACAACCTCGGATGCGGGCGGGCACCCCCTAGCTTCAGACGATCGACGCCCGCGTTCGAGAGCACGGCCCTCTGTTCGGTGGCTTTGCGGTCGGCCCGACGAGTTGGGTCCCTGGTGATTGTCATCTATGAAGGAACGGGCCCAGTCAAGGAGGCGGGTGCGCTAATCGACTCATAAGGGGGCTCCGGGTTCAGCGGCCGCGGCACCAGGGTGGGGTCGGAGCCGACCAGTCATCTATTCGATCGCTCATGGTGGACATGCGGCCGAGGGGCGGCTCAATCAAGGGAACGGCCGTCAAGCTGAGGCCATGACACGCAGCGAGCGCGCCCGGACCGAATGAGATGAGCGATGCAGCGGCGGGTATGCCCCGCAGCCCTCAGGATCACGGAGGGCGTAGAAGGCGAGCGTGAGCAGTCGCCGGGCGAGGGCGACTCGGGCGATCTTGCTGCCCCGCCGGTCGGCGATCAGGTCGGCGAAGCCGTGCAGGTCCGGCGCTCTGCCCACTCTTGCTGCCGCCTCGACCATCGCCCAGCGCAGCCAGCGGCTGCCCTGCTTGCTGATGTGGCCGCGCCGGGTGTGGTCGGCGCTGGAGCGCTCCGTCGGGGTGAGGCCGGCCCAGGAAGTCAGCCGCTCCGGCGAAGAGAAGCGACCGACGTCGCCGACCTCGGCGATGATCGTGGTCGCCGTGAGAAAGCCGATGCCCGGGATCGGGGTGAGCCGCCGGATCCGATCGTCCTCTCGGTACAGCCGTACGAGCTCTCGGTCAGCCTCGATGATCTCGCGACCCAGGTCGTCGATCAGGCGCAGGCTCGCGGCCAGGCGACCGGCGCTCGTGCGACGCAGGGCGAGTCCACCAAGGAGCTCACGGCCAGCTTTCCCGAACAGATCGCTGACCGGCACCGGAACGCCGGCGTCGGCGCACAGGGCGTGGACCTGGGCCTTCAGGCGGCTGCGCATCCGGACCAGCGAGACCCGCATCCGGACGAGGCGCCGTGCCTCGCGCACGTCGGGCGGCGCGATCCACGCCTCGGGCAGCAGGTTCGTCCGTAGCAGGTGGGCGAGCGTTCTTGCGTCGACAGCATCGTTCTTCACCCGCCCCGAGGAGATCGCCTTGGTGGCCAGGGGATGGGCCATGTGGGCCTCTATCCCGGCGTCAACCAGGAGTTCGGCGAACCAGCTCCAGCCGTACGTCGCCTCGAAGGCGACTTCGATCGGTTCCGGCTCGAGCTCGCCGAACACCCTCTGGAACTCGTGGGCGCTGTTTCCGAACCGGCGCTCGAGGATGACCTCGCCGACTCCATCGAGGGCGACGACGTGACTGATGTTGCGGTGCAGGTCTACTCCGAGGTACACCATGATCTGGGCCTCCATCTGATCGCTTGTCTTGCACGGACCCACGCGGGGTACCGCGTAAGCATTGGAGCGGAGGCCCGCTCCTTCATGGCATCAAGGGACAGCAGGATCTGAACACCGGTGACGGCTGACGGCTGTCAGACGGCGGCCACGAAATCTGCACAGCGGGGCCCGGCGAATTTCGTACGCAAGATGGTACGCAGAAAGTCTTGACTTCCGCCGCCGGTCGAGCGTAGCGTCATGTTGCTCGCACAAACGACGCGTTGGTCCGCAAATCGACCCGCTGACGCAGCTGATGCGAGCTTCCCTAGGTACGCAGATGGGTTATCTATGTCTGTCTCTTATCCGATACCGCTGCCTTTGCTCGTAGTCGTTCCGCTGCTCCTGCTGATTGCGGCCTCCTGTGCGCCTGCCCTGCCGCGGCTCATCGCGAGGAAGCGGCAGGCAGCATATGAGGCGGCGGTGGCGCCGAACATGGTGCGACTGGAGCTGACGGTCGGACTCGTGCGGTCGGCCGGGCCAGAGGCGGCGGTCGCAGCGATCCGGGGACTGCACCCCGGTCGGCGGATGGGCTTGGATCGGTGGTGGCCCCGTGGCTGGCCGCCGGTCGAACTGCGGGTGGTCTGGCGCGATGGGGAGCTGGCCTGGCAGGTCGAGGCTGCGAGCGGAGAACTCGCCATGGCAGAAGGGACTCTGGCATCCTTGTATCCGGGGCTGGAAATTGCGAAGGTGTCCCGCTCCGACCGACCGGCCGCATACAGCGCCATCGGAAAGCTGCGTCGCTCGTCTGGGCTCGCGCTGGGCCAGCCCGACACCGCCGGCAGCAGCGTCCTGACGCGCCTTGCCACGATCCTCCGATCGCAGCCAGGCGACGCTGAGGTTCGCCTGCGCCTGCTCACTCGACCGATCGATCCTGCCGCCTGGCAGCGGTCGCTCTATCCCGAAGAGGCTTCGGCCTCATTCGGGCAGATCCTTCGAGAGGCGATTGTCGACGTCATCCTCAATCGAGAGAGTTCGGATCGCGTCCGCTCGGCACCGGTCCTGCCCGCGTCCGACCTCGATGCCAGGAAGCGGAAGCGCCAGGGTGTCACAGGCTTCGAGGTTGGGCTCCTGGTCGAAGTCGCCGGCGTCGATGCGGCGAGGGCAAAGGCGATTCTCTGGTCCGTGATCCACGCGACCTCTTCGCTCGACAACGGGACGCAGGCGATCGCCTGGGATCTTCGTGCGGGACAAGTCGCCCGGCCGCCGCGAGTGCAACTCGCGGACTTCGAACTCGCGAGCCTCTGGTATCTGCCAGATCCGTACTTCGACGAGGCCCGCTTGCCACGGCAGCGAGCCCTCGCCGCTCCGGCCCCGCCGCAACGGCCAGGCACTTCAGCTGGTGTCGTCATCGGCGAGTCGCGCGGGCAGCCGATGCGTGTACCGCTCGAAGCGGTCCAGCGGCACATGGCTGTCGTTGGAGCGACGGGCTCTGGCAAGAGCACGCTCATTGCCGAGCTGGCTCTCGGAGTCTTGGACGCCAAAGCGGGCGCCACGGTCATCGATCCACACGGCGATCTCGCAAACGACATCCTCGAACGTGTACCTGCACGGCATGCCGAGCGGGTCCATGTCCTTCGCCTGGCCGACCGTGCCCATCCGCGCGGCTTCAACTTCCTGGAGCGAACCACCCCCGACGAGACGCAGCTCGTTGCCTCTGAGTTCGTCCAGCTCATTCACGACCTCTGGCCTGAGTTCACCGGTCCCAAGATGCAGCACTACCTGCGCCACGCGCTGCTCACGATCCTTTCGGACCCCGAGCCTCAGACGATCCTCGAGCTCATCCGGGTCCTCACCGACGACGCCTTCCGCGAGCGTTACCGCGCCCGACTCGACGATCCACTGCTCTCCTCGTTCTGGAAGACCGAATGGCCATCGGCCGCCGGGCGAGAGAACGACGCATCGATCAAGGCTGTCCTCAACAAGCTCGGTGCCTTTGTGAGCTACAACTCGATCCGCGACGTCGTTGGCCAGGGGAGGTCCACTCTGCGGCCGCGGCAGATCATGGACGCGGGCGACCTCCTTGTAATCGACTGCTCTCGTGTCGGCGGCGACAACGCCCGCCTCTTTGGGGCGATGTGCATCAGCCGCTACTACGTCGACGCCACAGGGCGGCAGGGGACGCCGCGAGAGTCACGCCGTCCGCACTTCCTCATCGTCGATGAGGTGCCGACCTTCGACACCGAGGCCCTGCGGCGGATCCACGAAGAAGGCCGCAAGTTCGGCCTCGCCCTGGTCACTGCGGCGCAGTCTCTGCGAGGCCTTGGCGAGCGCCTGCGCGACTCCGTGCTGACCAACGCCGGGGTGATCGCACTCATCTCGCCCGGCCCAGACGACGTCTCGGCCGTCCGTCGACTGTTTGATCCGATCCCCCCGGAGGACCTGCTGGGTCTCCGCGCCCATGAGCTCGTTGTGCGGATGCCTGGACCCGATGGCCGGCCGGCCGTCTATGGCGGCATGGTTCGCCGGCCGCCGCAGGGCGATCCTTCGGTCGCTGAGGCGATCATTGCCCGAAGCGATGCCCGCGATGCTCGCGATCCTGCGGCAGTTCACGAAGAGGTCCGGCTCCGATCGGGCGGTCAGCCATCTAACACTGCCGCACCCGGACAGGCAGGCGCCCCTCGAGCCCGACGGGTCGATGGATGAGGCACTGAAGTGGCGACGAAGTGGCACAAGGCTGGTCCGACTCGTGCCATCCCTGTGCCGCGATTTCGTGCTGCGAGCGGCTTCTCGTTTACAGGAACTGCTCGTATGAGCTCGATTCCGCGTCCTCGTCCCGTCCATCCTCGGCGTCGTAGTCTCGACATTGGGCTGCTCAGCCTGGTTGATAGGGCTGTCTTGCGACTCCTGTATCGGACTGCGATAGCGACCCCTGATCAGCTCACGACTCTGGTCTATTCGAGCCGGCGTACCTCATACCGGCATCTGGCTCGGCTCCGGCTCTTGGACCTGGTCGAAGTCGTGCTTCTTCCACCAAGGCGCGGAGCAGTACCGATCGCCTATCGACTGTCCCGCAAGGCCGTAGACCGGCTCGGGTATGACGAGTCCCGGATCGGTGGCTTCGCTCATCTGCGTCATGCGCTCGATTCGGTCGAGACGGTCTGCGCGCTTGTGCGGGCGGGCCAGCGAGTCTCAACGTCAGTGGAGCTCTGGCTGCCCGAGTCGACCTCGGCCGATGCAAACGTCTTGCCGGCTCGGCCGGACGGCGTCGTGGTCCTGCAGCGAGGCGGTCGCTCCGCCGTGGTCTGCCTGGAGATTGACGAAGCAACCGAACATGCTCCGCAGATCCGCTCGAAGCTCGATGACTTGGCGACCGTGTTCGCGGTTCGCCCCGAACTCGTGCTTGTGTTCGTCGTGCCTACAGAAGCACGCCTGGTCTGGCTGCGCCGCAACAGCGGACTCGAGCGGCGCCCAGCCCTCGATGGCCGTTCGTTCGTGATCGTGGCACATGATCTCGACTCCGCGGGCTACGACGCTTCTGCCGCGCCTGTGGGCTGGCGTGGCGAACGCCGGCGCCTCGCCGACCTGATCGCCGAGCCTCGGTCGCGGCATTCGGCCGCGCCAGTCGGATCGGCCGCGTGGGTTGAACTGCTCGGCTCCGGCGGCGGCGAAGATGTCGATCGCGTCCTCTTCGGGCAAGACGGCCGCGACGAGGAGCAGCAACGGGATGCGCGATGACGCCCCGGCTCGCCGAGATCATCGCGGCGATGGTCTACGCATCGCTCCAGGGGCGCGAAGGTCAGGACGCCGAAGCCGCGGTACCATCTCCTGCCTCACCCGGATCCGTCGAGGGTCTTGGGCGAGAGGAGATGATGGAGCATGAGCCTCGCGCGCACCGTCGACCTGCGGGCCGACGATCTCAAAGGCAAGACTTGGGCGGGTTACATCCGCGAGTCGACACGCGGCCAGGCGGACCGTTACGGCCCCGAGATCCAGCGCGCCGAGCAGGCGACGTTCGCCGAGCGCCACGGGCTGCGCCCGACCCGGCGCGAGTACGTCGATCTCGTGTCGGGCAAGGACACGCTCCGGCGGACCGACTTCGCCCGGATGCTCGCGGACGCTGACACCGGCGCCTTCGAGGTTCTCCTCTGCTACGACACGAGCCGGTTCGCGCGCAATGTCGCCGATGCCTGGACGTACCGCGAGAAGCTCGCTCGGTGCGGGGTCATCGTCGTGTTCTGTGCCGATGGGCTGATCAGCGGCAACGTCGACACCTACGAACTCGAAGGGCTAAAGACGGTGGCCGATGCCGCGTACATCCGCCGGCTGTCTCGAAACGTGGGCAACGGCTACGCCCAGAAGTGGCGTCTCTATTCGGATCCGGGAGGCAATGCTCCGCTCGGCTTCGCTCGGGTGGGGGAGCGTCAGCTGCTGGCTCCGGTCGAAGGGCCGGACCTCGATCGCGTCCGGCGTGCTTTCGAGTTGTATGCCACAGGTGCCTGGAGCGACACGAACCTAGCCGACGAACTCGGCCTGGCCGAGGCCGGACTCACCGAGATCCTGACCAACCCGCTGTATGCCGGCAGAGCGATCCGCCACAAGGGCAAGCCCGACCAGGAGGAGAAGCCGGCGAGCTTCGCGGCTCCGATCGACCCTGCTCTGTTCGAGCGAGTCCAGGCGATCCGCGAGCATCGCCGAACCGCGCATTCCGCAGGTGGCGGCTCCCACGGTCGCCGGTCCTATCCGCTGGTGCATCTGATGCGCTGCCTTGGCTGTGGCTCGGGGTTCCACGGCGACGCGGGCAACGGCCGCAGGCGCATTCGACATAGCGCCCGCCCCGCCTGCGGCCAGCAGGCCACGTACCGCGCCGAGTGGTACGAAGAGCAACTGGCCCGCTCCTTCGATGATCTGCGATTCGACGAAGTGAACATCGAGCAGGTGCTCGCGGCGATGCGGCAGTTCCGCCCGCCCGCCGAGCCGCCGGACCCGGAGGCCCTCGCCTCAGCTCGGGCCGAGCTTCAGGCTCAACTGGCCGCGGGATCGATTGGCATCGACGTATTCAGCCGCGCTTGGCGTCGCTTGGAGCGCCCGGAGCCCACTGAGGCAATGTCGCCGGACGAGGTTCAACTTCGCGAGGCTCGCGATGCCCTGGCCAAGTTCGGCACGATCTGGCGTGATCCGAAGGTGCCGGATCGTCTCCGCGAACAGGCCGTCCACGAACTGTTCGTCCGCTTCGATGTCGAGGGCGGCACGTTGGTCGCTGCCCACCCTCAGCCAAACGAAAACGCCTGGCTGATTGGCCAGGCGCTGATGAATGCCGGATTGTTGCCTACGCAACTTGTGATGGGAATGGTCGGGGCGAGAGGATTTGAACCTCCGACCTCATCGTCCCGAACGATGCGCGCTACCAAGCTGCGCCACGCCCCGACCGAAATGCCCGCTGAGGGCCCCGGAATGATAGCAAACGCGCCGCCGCGCAGGAACCGGGCCGTCGGCGCCGGGCGCGATTGACGTAGTTACCCACCCATGTCGTGGGATTTGCGCGATGATCGCGCCATGAGTGAGCCCTTCACGTTCGATCGATTCCTGGCATTGCCACGCCTTTCGGCCCTGAAGCTCTCACCGGACGGCAATCGCCTGGTGGTGGCGGTCGCCCGGCCGGGCCCCGAGGGGAAGGAGATGAGGACGGCGCTCTGGCAGGTCGACCCGGCTGGAATCGAGAAGGCCCGGCGGATAACGCGCTCGGCGGCGGGCGAGTCGGCCGGGTGCTTCCAGCGCGACGGATCGCTGCTCTTCACCTCGAGCCGGCCCGACCCCGACACGAAAGCGGACCCCGACAACAAGATCAACGCGCTGTGGCTGCTGCCGGCGGGCGGGGGCGAGGCCCGGCTCCTGCTCGCGCCCGACGGTGGAGTGAACGGCGTGGCGGCTGCCCGTAACGCCGACGCGATTGCATTCGGGGCCGCGGTCCATCCGGCCGCGAAGACGCTGTCCGAGGATGCCGAGCGTGCCAGGGCTCGCAAGGATGCTGGAGTCGGCGCCCTGCTCTTCGACGAGTATCCGATCCGCCACTGGGACGAGTGGCTGGCCCCGCGCCACCGCCGGCTCTTCGCCGCGATGCCGACCGCAGCCGACGACCCCGAGACGAAGCTCGAGCCACGCGACCTGACGGGCAACGCCGGACCCGCTGCGCTAATCGAGTCGGGGATCGAGCTCTCGCCCGACGGCCGGACGCTCTACACGATCTGGGTGGACTACGCGGAGTCGCCGACGATCCGCGAGGACCTGGTGGCAATCGATGTCGAAACGGGCGAACGCCGCTACCTCACGCACGGCGATGCCGCGTATGCCGCGCCGCGAGTCTCCCCGGACGGCCGGTCCATGGTTTGTATTCGGAGCACATTCGGATCCCCGGACGAGGCCGCCGAGGTCACGCTGTGCCTGGTCGACGCAGCGACGGGCGAGGGCCGAGACCTCACGCCCGGGCTCGACCTCTGGCCCGACTCCGCGGTCTGGTCGCCCGATTCGTCCGCGGTCTTCTTCACGGCCGACCGCGACGGGTCCGTGGCGGCCTTCCGAGTCGAGCTGTCGAACGGGGCGGTCACGACCCTCGTCGCCGACGGCGTCATGGGCGATCTGTGCCCGTCGCCGGACGGGGAGACGGTGTACGCGCTCCGATCGACGGTCTCGAACCCGGCGCGGATCGTTCGCTTCGATGCGCACACGGCCGAGCAATCGGCCGTCGAGCTCCCCAATGGGATCGGCGAGGGCGGCGCAGCCGCCGGGTCGCCGGTGGAGCGGCTGACCGCGACCGCTGCAGACGGGACGCCCATTCGATCGTGGCTCGCCCTCCCGCCGGGGGCCTCGGCCGACAAGCCGGCGCCGCTCGTCGTCTTCGTCCACGGTGGACCGCTGGGGACGTGGGCCGGCTGGCACTGGCGCTGGAACCCGCACCTTCTCACCGAGCGCGGCTACGCGGTGCTGATGCCGGACCCGGCCATCTCGCTCGGCTATGGGCAGCGGATGGTCGAGCGCGGCTGGGGACGGTGGGGAGACGCGCCCTACACGGACGTGATGGCGGCAGTGGACTCGGCCCTGCAGCGGCCGGACCTGGACGCGACCCGCACCGCTCTGGCAGGTGGCAGCTTCGGCGGCTACATGGCCAACTGGGTTGCCGGTCAGACTGACCGCTTCCGGGCCATCGTGACGCACGCGTCGCTGTGGGATCTGCGGCCGTTCCACGGGACCACGGACACGGGTGTGTACTGGGAGCACGAGATCGGCGACCCGTATAGGCGGCCGGAGTTGTACGACTGGCAGTCGCCGGCCGCGAACGTGGCCGCCATCCGGACACCGATGCTGGTGATCCACGGAGAGCAGGATTTCCGTGTTCCGGTGAGCGAGGCGCTCAAGCTGTGGACGGACCTGCATCGTCACGGAGTCCGGGCGCGGTTCCTCTACTTCCCAGATGAAGACCACTGGATCCTCAAGCCGCAGAACGCGCGGCTCTGGTACGAAACGGTGCTCGCCTTCCTCGACGAGCATGTGCTCGGCAAGGAATGGGTCAGGCCGGCTCTGCTGTAGCGAGTGGCGGCCGGTGACGAGGCTGTGCCATCATCGCCGTTGTGAGGGATCGAGGGAGCGCGGGGAACGTGTCAACTTGGCGGAGCCCAACTCTGGCTCTGATTGGTGTCGCTGGGATCCTGGTCGCGATCGTGGCCGTCGCGGTCTTGAGCCGATACCAGGGCGGGCCGGCAACACCCAAGTCTGCGACTCCGCCGACCGTGGGTTCGTCGCCGGCGCAGACGTCGACGTCGACCGTGCCCTCGGCCGTTTGGGTCGCGCCAACGATCGGCCCGGCGTTTCACGAGACGCTGCCCGTCGTCTACACCGGCCAGAACCTATCGGTGCCCGGCTGGTCGCCCGACGGGTCCCGATTCGCCGTGATCGACGCAGCCCAGAGTGGTTCGGGTCCGATGCCGCCTACATGGACGGTCCATATGTTCGACCGGAATGGGGCTGCTGTGGCCACTGTCGACGCCGCGAAGTTCGCCTGGGTCGACTCCAACCACTACGTGATCCTTCGGTTCGCACAGAGTGAGGGCTCGCCGGGCTCGGGCGCCTACCGTGCCTACTTCGGTCTTGTCGGATCGATCAGTCTGAACTCGCTCGGCGTGTGCGACTGGCTAGTTGCAGGTCCTTCGGGCGCCGTTGCCCTCATGCTGCCCTGGGACGGGACGATCACGTCGCCGCCGCAATATGTCGTCGTTGATTCGAACGGCGCCATGAGCGGGCCACGAAGCGGCTACCCGATCTCCTGGTCCCGGGACGGCAGCGCCCTCGCGGTTATCCATCCCAACCTGGCGACGCCTTCGGGCTTCGGCGGCAGCGCCATGGGCTGGGTGGAGGTCGTGGGCCCGTCGGGCCAGAGCATCGCCGCCGCCCGCGACGTTGAGGCCGGCACGATGATGCCCGCCGCAGCCTTCAGCCCCGATGGCATGCGAGTGGCCTTCCGCGACGACACCGCCGCCGCCACGAAGGGCGAGCAGATCGGAGTGCTGGATATCGGGTCCGGGCGCCTGAATGAGATCAGCGGCTTCGGGCCATTCACGTGGGGTACCAACGACAAACTGCTCTTCGCCGATTTGAGCGTCTATTCGTGGTCGGCCACGAGTAGAGAGCTGAGCGTCTACGGAACGGGGACGATCGTCGGTGCGTCCGGCTCGGGCCTCGTGGTCATCGGCACTGAGACGTCCAGCGATTTGAGCGTGTCGACACTGATTGACTCGACCTCAGGCACGCAGCCGCCGCTGACGCTCGGGGCGTGGCCCGTGGGCGGGATCCCCGACGCAGCCTGGTCGCCGGGCGGTCGGTCGCTGGTGGTCATTTCGGGCGAGTCCGGACTCACATACGAGAACGCGGTCCTGGCCCAATTCTGAGCGAGGGCGGCCGTGACGGCGACTCCGGACCGCCGAGGCGCCCTGCCGCGGCGTCCGCCGTGGTTCACACCCCGATCGACTGCCCGGGCGCCGGTGACTCCGGATTGACGAGTCCTCCATCCTGGCGCAGCGACTTCCTTCTACCCATTTGGGTGGACTGTTGTGGAATCCGCCCGGTAGCCCGAGTTCACAATCGCCCGCCGACCGTGGCGCTGGTCGCGTTCCGTGACCCCGATCCGGCCGAATCGCCGATACGAGACCGGCGCGCCGTGGTTTTCGGCCCGTTGCGGGGGCCTTCGAGTCCCAATCGGCCGTGCCAGCGCCGTACGAATCCGTCCCGCGCGTGCCGCCGGCGCGCATTCGTTCCATCGCACTCTGCCCAGACGTACAAGGAAAGAGCCCCAATGCCACGAAGGGCTCCGTTGAGGTCTGCCGACCACATGACCGATCGCGCGTCGTGGCGCGCGCGGGTCGTGGCGGCGCGCGGCTCACATGGCGGCGCGGGGCCGTGGCGGCGCGTGGGCCGGCTCGGCGGAAGGTTGCGGTTCGGATTCATTTCGGCCCCGTCTGAGGCCGAAGCCTTGGACTTCCCTCGACCATTCCGGTAGCTTTCAGACTCGGTCCACCGGAGGAGATTTCCCG
>JBIOII010000056.1:0-11738 GCA_044449785.1 Candidatus Limnocylindrales bacterium | reverse complement strand
TCTTGAGCTCGGGAAGATCCGGATTCTCGAACGGCACGGCGACGATGTAGCGCTGTTCGCCTGCGGGTACATGCTGCCGCGAGCGCTGGAAGCCGCGCGCGCGCTGGCCACGATTGGAGTCATGGCGACAGTCGTGGAGGTCCACACCCTCAAGCCTCTCGACGTGGACGGAATCGCCGGGGTCCTGAGACTGACAAATGCTGCGGTATCTGTGGAAGACCACAACATCATCGGCGGGTTAGGCAGTGCCATCGCCGAGGTCATCGCTGAACAAGCGCCGGCACGGCTAGCCCGAATAGGCGTGAGAGACGTCTTCGGCGAGTCCGGCGTCGCCGGCCCACTTCTCGACAAGTATCACATGGGCATCGATGACATTGTCGAAGCCGCCTGCAGGGTCGTGGAGAACAAGAAACGGTAGTTGTCCACGGCCGCCCAACGACCGACCAACGATCCGGAGAGCGAACGGTTCGGATGGCGCCAAAGCGATTACGGATGTTCTCCCGGCCGACGACCAACCGTCGACCGGGGACGGGCGAGCAATTGAGCCCGAGCGCTCATGGCTCGATCTTCAGCGGCAGCCAGCAGCGTGGGCAGGAGCGCAACTGACAGTGGCCACCCGCTGCGACCAAGCGGCGTCAGAAGGAGCAACAACGTGAGCACAGTCGACCAGATGAGTGAGGTCTTGCGCCTCGCCGAGCAGTCACGATCCGCTGTCGGTCCCGTCTCGGACCTCGTGGCGGGTGGTCTTACGCTCGACATGGCCCATGCCGTTTGTGAGGCGAACATACAGAAGCGTCTCGACGCCGGCGAGCGGCTCGTGGGATACAAGGTCGGCTCCACTAACGCTCGCGTCCGCCAGGCCATGGGGCTGCCCGGCCCTACCTACGGTTACCTCCTCGACAACATGGTTGTCCTCGCGGGTGGCGAGTTGTTGATGAAGGAACTCATCTCGCCGAGGATCGAAAGCGAAATCTGCTTCAGGATGCGAACAGACCTGCAAGGCCCAGACCTCACGATCGAGCAAGTGCTCGATGCGACTGACGCGGTCTCGGCCGCATTTGAGGTGTGCGATTCGCGCATCAAGGACTGGAAATGCCCATATCCGGACTGGTTCGCCGACAATGGCTTCGCCGCCCGGATCGTGCTTCCCGGCCGTTGGGTGCCAGTCCGCAAGGTCGACCTGTCCCGGGAAGCGGTCTTTCTGACGAAGGACTCGCATCGAATCGCCGAGGGTACGGGCGAGATGGTGATGGGGAATCCAGCGAACGCAGTCGTGTGGCTGGCACGGAGCCTGCACGAGCGCGGCAGGAGCCTCTCCGCAGGGATGCTCGTGATGACTGGCACCATCACGCCCGTCACCCCGATCGAACAGGGCTCTGCGTACTCAGCGTCGTTCTCAACGCTTGGCTCAGTCCAGAAGACATTTGTCTGATGCCAGCTGATCGGTAACTGGCCCTGCGACGCCTGGTGTGCCCGGCAGAGTGGTGCGGCCGCCCCACGTCGAGCGTGACTTGACCGGACCTCCATGCGATGACCGCGCGACCGCCAAGCCGGTCCACGAGGTAAGCGCTGATCAGGCGCCATCCAGCGTGAGACCGGCCAACCGGCAGTCCGAAGCGAGTCGTGCCTGAGCGTCTGGAGTCGGCTCCCATCGGGTCGGGAAGCAGACTAATCGGTCGAGACCGATCGCGTCGTAGGCGCCGAGAAGATCGACTCTAGCTTGGCCAGCGTGCCGCATATCCTCGTCCACCGCATAGGCCGAGAAGCGGAGAGTCGCCGGATCGCGTCCCTCCTGCTCACACCTGGACCTAACTTCGGCCATTCGCCCCGCCACCTCGGCCGGGCTCAGGAAGTCGAGGTTGAGCTCATCGGCGAACCGAATGGCGTACCCCGCGGTGCGCTGCCGGCCATTGCCGCCCACGATGATCGGGATATGAGGCTGAATGCCCTTTGGGATGTTGATGGCTTCGCGAACGCGTGAATAACGTCCTTCGAACGTCGCTCTGCCAGGACCGAGCATCCTCGTGATGATCGCGAGGTGCTCGCCGAGCACGTCTAATCGCTCACCGATCGGCGGGAAGGTGTAGCCATAGGCGAGCCACTCGTCCTCCTTCCAGCCCGCACCGATGCCCAGCTCAAACCGCCCGTTACTTATGATGTCGAGCGTCGATCCAACCTTGGCGGTCAGGGCTGGATTGCGGTAGGACGCGCAGATCACAAGGTGGCCTAAGCGAACGCGTCGGGTCAACGCGGCGAGCGCAGCCAGCGTAGAGAACGACTCGAAGGTGATCTCATCGGCCGGGGGCACCGTCGTGAAATGATCAAAGACCCACAGCGACTCGAAACCCAAGTTCTCCGCCTGGACAGCGAGCTCGATCGTGCGTTCCCAGGCGAGGGCGGCGTCCCAGCCCTTGTACTCGCCCTTCCAACCCTGCGGTACGAGTAGCCCGATCTTCATGGCTTGATCCCTTTCTTGATTCTAGGCCGCGCCTGGCACGACCTAGCGCCCGGGCCTATGCCTCGAGTGCTCTGCTGTAAGTCATGACCTGGCCGGGATGCGACAGAGTCCGAGGACATTTCCCCGGTCCTGTCAGCTGGGTCGAGCACGATCGCCGCAACATGCAATGGTTCCATGCGCACAAGAATCGGAGGACTCCGCCGCCCTGGCCATGACTCCTCGGCTTGCCCGGGCATCGTCGGTCGCCCAGCGCGTGCCCCTGCTCGAGCGCGGGCCGCACCCCGAGCGAAGACGCCGATCGCCGCTGGTCGCGCCCGGCGTGCGTCACGCGGAGGATTGGCCCAACCAGGAGTCGTAGCTGCCGAAGTCCGTCACGACCGCAGGCGCTGCAGCACGGCGTCGCCAACCTCGCGCGTCGTGGCCACACCTCCGAGATCGGGCGTGCGAGGGCCATCCTCAATTACGCCCGCGATAGCCGTCATGAGCCGGTCCGCTGCTGGCTGGAGGCCAAGATGTTCGAGCATCAAGACGCCGGTCCAGAGTTGGCCGATCGGATTAGCGATCCCCTGGCCAGCGATGTCTGGGGCCGAACCATGCACGGGCTCGAACATTGACGGGAACCGGCGGTCGGGATCGAGATTGGCCGCCGGGGCCATCCCGATACTCCCCATCAACGCGCCTGCCAGGTCCGTGAGCAGGTCGCCGAACAGATTGCTGCCGACGATTACGTCGAGCGAGCCCGGTGAGCGTACGAGCCGGGCGAGGAGGGCATCGAGGTGGGCCGACTCAACGCGGACGTCTGGATACTCACGCGCGACATCCGTCACGACCGCATTCCAGAACGGCATGGTGTGGACGATCCCGTTCGACTTGGTGGCGCTGACCAGGTGCCGCCGCCGTTTCATAGCGGCCTCGAACGCGAAGCGCACGACGCGCTCGACCGACCGTCGGGTAAAGACGCTGACCTGGAGCGCCATGTCGTCGGGTGGGTCATGGATAGTTCCGCCGATCTGTGAGTACTCGCCTTCGGAGTTCTCCCGCACGACGAGGATGTCGAAGTCCTGAGGGTCGCGCAGCGGGCCGCGCATCCCGGGCAGGAATCGGGCCGGTCGCACGTTGATCGACTGGTGGAAGCCGCGCCGGATCGGTATGAGGAGGCCCCAGAGAGAAACATGATCCGGCACAATTCGGGGGTCCCCGACTGCCCCGAGGAATATGGCTTCGTATTGCCGAAGCGTTTTGAGCCCGTCCTCGGGCATCATCACGCCTTCGCTCCGGTAATACGCGCATCCCCAAGGGAATTCGTCGAACACGAGACCGACATTATCAGGCGCCGCGGCCACGCGAACCGCCTCGACCGCAACGGGCACGACTTCTTGGCCGATACCGTCGCCTGGGATGACGGCGATGCGAAAGTTCTCCACGAGCATCAGGATACCAGAACGTGTGGATCCTATTAGGTCGAAGGCGCCTGAGACTCCAATTCCGACTGTGGCTAGGTGTGGGTCGATGCAGGCGTCAAGATAAGCTGTGTATTACGCCGACCGACTAGCGGGCCCCGACTTCAAGTCTGGTAGAGAGAACCGCACGCGCAAAGGACTTGAGCAATAGAGACCCGACTCGAGCTTGCTGACGCACACGGCCTGTGGTTCAGCAATTACTCACGCACGGCCCTGTCATGGACCTGCTCCCAAGCCAGGGCTGCCCCCAAAACCGTAGCATCATCTCGCCCAGCCAGCTGCAAATTGCCGATCGCAATCGCGGGCCACCCAAGGTAACTGAACACACGCGTGTACTTCACCATCCCGGGCCGGACGTCTGGCTCCCAGCAGTCGGCCGAAGGCGGATCAATGCCAATGGTCGGGCTCAAGAACAAGTCCACCGCTGGATCGGTACGGGCCCGTCGTCGGAAGCCCCGGACGGCTGTCAATCCTCGCTGGTAGTCGACCGCCGTGACACGATAGGCCGCGTCCCACTTGGCCTGTGCATCGGGGCCGTACTCGTCCCTCCGCTGCGGGAACCAGGGAAGATGCGTGAGCGCGCATTCCGTCGCGAAGACCGCAGCCGGGTCGGCCTCAGGCTCGGGCAGGCGGGCCTCCTCGACCAGCGCGCCGAGCCGGCGGAACTCGTCTTCGAGACCGGTCGGGGCAAGTACGCCAACCCGCAGGCCGGCGAGCCTCGGGGCCGGAATCGGCCGGCCGGTCAGGACAGAGTAGATGAGAGCACAGTCCCGCACCGAACGCGCCATCGGGCCCACCGTGTCAAACGAGGCCGTAAGGCAGAACATCCCGGCAGTCGACACCACTCCCCGCGCGGGCCTGAAGCCCACGACGTCGCAACAGGCTGCCGGGATCCGGACGGACCCGCCGGCGTCGGTGCCGAGCCCAATCGTGCAGAGCCGATCCGCAAGAGCGGCGGCATTTCCACCGCTCGAGCCACCCGCCACTCGCCCGGGGTGGACACTGTTCTCGACCGTGCCCCAGTGCGGATTCTGGCTCGTGACGCCCCAGGCGAACTCGTGCTGATTAGCCTTGCCCACGAGAATGGCTCCGGCTGCCTCGAGCGTGCGAACCGCCGTCGCAGTCCGCGTCGGCACGTATTCGCGGAAGATCGAAGATCCATAAGTTGTCCGAATGCCAGCCGTGAGGAACATGTCCTTGACGGCCAGGGGCACGCCCGCAAGCGGGCCGACTGGTCGTCGCGCGGCCATGCGCATCGCATACTCAGGACAGGTCGTGATGAAGGCGTGGCCGGCAACACGTTCCTCGATCCGGCGCAGGAAGATCTCGGTCACTTCGACTGCTGAAACCTGGCCGCTCCGGACGCGGCCAGCGAGCGCACTCGCCGACAGATCTAGGATCTCGCTGGCGACGCTGCCCAAGGCTTAGTTCCCTCCCGCCGCCGGCGGCGATACGTTGAGGACCGGTCGCGTCCAAGGAAAGCCTCGACTTCTGCGGGGCCTACGGCTGGCCGCGAGACTGGGATACATTGCGGGGCGTACACCACAAATGTCAACTCTTGTGCAGCGCTCCAAGTGCGCCAGGAGATGACAGCTCGATAGGCCGAGCGAATGTCGCGGACACTTGTAACGACAGCCGCTGAGCCGGTTTGGGTAATGGCAGGCGGCTGTTCAGCCCGATGCGGCGGCCGGTCTGGGCCTCCACATCATTGCGAGCAAGACCGCCGAGAGGATGACGCACCCGCCGGCCAGGGTGGCGGGCGCCGGGATTTCGCCGCGTGCCAGCCAGACCCACAACGGCCCAAGAGCCACCTCGAGGAGCGACAGGAGCGCAATCTCGGCGGCCGGAATGAGCCGCGCGCCAAGCGTGAGCAGGACGAATCCGAGTCCGATTTGCCCAATGCCCAGGCCCCCTAGCAGAAGAAGGTCGTGCGCGCCCACTTGCGCTGGATGCGACAAGGGCGCGAGGCACACTACTAGCAGTAGCTGACCGAGGCAGCTGGCGGGGGCCATCGATATATCGCGTCGCCGACGGGCCAGGACGATGCTGGTGGCGAAGGAAACTGCTACAACGCCAGCGAGGAGCAGGCCGGCGGAGAGTCCGCCGCCCGGTCCTCCAACCATTATTACCATGCCCGTCAGCGCCACGAGCGTGGCGAGCCAGACAGGCGCAGTGACCTGCTCCCCCAGGAACACCTGCCCAAGCGCTGCCGCGAGCAGCGGCGCGGCTGCCTGAAGGACGAGGACGTTGGCCACGGTTGTGGCGTTTAGTGCGAGGATGAAGGCGGCCGACGAGATGGCTGTGCAGACCGCGAATCCGAGCTCGACACGTCGCATCGATCGGAACGCTCGCTGCGTCCCCGCCCGCTCGACAAAAACAACGAACGCGAAGATTGCGAGGCAGGCGAACGCGGAGCGGCCGACGACCTGCGTCATCGGATCTACCGTGAGGTTGCGCTGGACGACGCCGGCGCTCGACCAGGCGAGCGCAGAGAGGGCGACGTAAGAACGACCCCGAAGACTTGAGGACGAGACGGGCGTGATGGTCTTGGTCACTGCGGGTCTCGCGGGCTCGGTCCTGTGCCGACAAGGCACTCGCCAACTCTGGGCGCCGATCGCGCCGGAAGAAGCTGCGCCTCCAGTCTACTGCGGACGTTCGCGGGCCATGACTCGAGCGCTGCAGGACAGTCGGTCGACTTCGGCTGGGTTGCGGGTTCACGGAAATGTATTCGAGCCGAACATCGACGATGTCGCCGCGGTGGTGGGAGAACTTCCGACTCGTCTGACTACCGCGGAGTTGGCGCACGCCGCCGAGACACTGCGACGACCGGCGAAGGTCTACGCCCCCGGGCTGCGGACGCCCGCCGTAATCAGGCCACCATCGACTGAAATCACGGCACCGGTAACGTAGGACGCATCGGCCGAGGCGAGGAACGCGACGACGGCGGCAACTTCCTCAGCTTGCCCGAGCCTGCCAACAGGAATCCGCCGAGTTCTCGCGGCAACCGCTTCCCGTGAGAGCACGCCCACTGAAAAGCTAGTCTCGATCGTCCCCGGCGCGACGGCGTTGACGACGATACCAAATGGCGCCAATTCGAATGCCATAGCCCGCGTCATGGCCTCGACGCCGGCTTTGGTTACCGCGTATGCGGTCTGATCGCTGTGTGCAATGTGCGCTGCGGACGAGGACATGTTCACGATTCGGCCCGACCCCTGTTTGATCATCTGGCGCGCAGATACCTGCCCGACGATGAACATGCCAGTCAGATTGACGTCGAGTAGCTCTGCCCACATCTGGTCCGTGGTGTCCACGAACGATGCGGGTCGGAAGATGCCGGCGTCATTCACCAATATCGTGAGGCTGCCGAAGTGTGTCGTGACGGCATCGATGGCGGATTGCACCTGGTCACGTCTGGTAACGTCGCACGAAATGGCGATCGCCTGCCCCCCACCCGCTACCAGCTCATCTGCCGCGGCTCGCGCACGGGCCACGTTCCGTGCAAGGATCGCAACAGAAGCTCCTTCGCGCGAGAGCCGGCCCGCTATCGCACGCCCGATGCCCTGAGAGCCGCCGGTAACAACTGCGACCTCTCCGGCCAGACGCCTCGTCAAGTCGATGCCTCCCCGAGCCGCGTGATCCATCTTGTAGGCCTCCGCGCTTCACAGTGCTGACCAGGATCTGGCTCTCCGCCGGAGTCAGATCCAGAGGAAACGGTTGGCTGGGCGGCCGGTCGGTCCGGGCCGACAAACGAACAGGCTTCCAGCATGTGGCTGGCTGGCGTGTTGTGCGGGGTCGAGTCGATGCTTGGCGGACGTGATGTAGAGTTCCGCCAAGTCCGGACCGCCGAACGCGGCGCTGGTCACGAGACTTACGGGCAGGCGGATCTCTTGGTCGATACGGCCACCAGGCGCATAGCGCCTTATCGTGCCCGCCCCGAAGAGCGCCACCCACACGTACCCATCAACATCCACGACTAACCCGTCCGGCATTCCGTCCCTAGCCGCGATGCTGACGAAGACTCGCCGGTTGCTGAGCGATCCGGAAGCGGCGTCGAAGTCGAACTTATCGACGCGCTGCGTTGCACTGTCGACGAAGTACATGATCACGCCGCTCGGACTCCAGTCGATGCCGTTAGCCACGGTAAGATCGCCAAGTATTCGCGCAGCGGCAAGCGCACCGTTAGTCTGCCCCAGCCGGTAGAGAGACCCAGCGCGAGGCGTGTGATCCCGATCCATCGTGCCTGCCCAGAAGCGGCCTGCGGGATCACAACGCCCGTCATTCATTCGGTTGTTCCTGACCAGTCGCTCGACGTCGATCACGTGCTCTGCCCGTTCCGAGCCTGCCGGGATCAGAGCGAAGCCGTCGCGCAGGGCGAGGACGAGCCCGTCACGGACTCCGAGAGCCAGCGAGCCCACAGGTTGGCCAACGTCCAGCGTCGAGTCGGATCCGTCTCTCGGCGAGAAGCGGTGAACGAGACCGGCCGAGATATCGACCCAATGGAGGCGCTCACTACGCTGATCCCACACGGGGCCCTCGCCGATCGTTGCGCGGGCATCCTGCGCCAGATGCACCTTCACGTGGCCGACCGCAGATACATGCGGCGCACCGACTCGCGCACCGACGTGGCCATTCTCGCAGGCTGACCGACGCCGAGGTAGGCAAGGACATCGTCGGGCGTGATCTCCGCCCCTTCTTGGCTGCCTACGAACACCACCTCGTCACCGACGCGGGCTTGCGGTATCTCGGTCAGATCCAGCCGGGTGTGTTCAAGCGAAGGGCCGCCCAGTAGCGGTGCCCGACATCCCCGCACTAGTGCCACTCCACAGTTCAAGAAGTCCAAGCCGTCTGCGAAACCAATGGGCGCAATCCCCATCCGCATGCCGGGCCGGATAGCGAACGGCGCTTCACCCAAGTGTGCTGTTCGAGCGACGGGCCTGCATTGGATGAGGCGGCTCCGCAAGGATCGGAAGGCGTTACGGATGTTCATAGAGCCGGTCGCGTCGCGGTCTCGGCGCAGACTCCCATAGATGAGACGCCCGACATCGATACCGTTCAATCCGCCGGCTCCGTATCTCGGTACTACCGGCGTGCTTGCTGCCACAGCAACATTCACAGCCACACCTGCGGCGCGCACCCTCTCCAGAACCAAATCGAATCGCCGAAGTTGCCATTGCACATATTCAGCTGGACCGGCAGGGTCGGGCACATGCAGGTGGGTGTACACGCCATCGAGACGCAGGTTGGGTAAACGGGCGACTTCGCACACGACATCAGCCGCCTGGTCGAATGGAATGCCGAGCCGTTCGAGGCCCACGTCCACCTTCGCAAACACGCGAACGGGCCCTCGAGCGAGGCTTGAGTAGGAGCGCGCGACCTCGATGTCGGTGACTGTCCCCGCCAGGCGCATGTCCTCGACCGCCCGCACTAGTACGTCGTCTACCAGGTTTCCGGCGTAGAGCAGGATAGGGATTGTGATGCCGGCGTTCCTCAGCCGCACAGCGTCGGACAGGTCAGCAACGCAGATCGTGTCAACGCCGGCCCGCTGGATGACAGGCGCCACCTCGAGCAGGCCGAAACCATAGGCGTTAGCCTTCATGGCGGCGAAGATCCGCACGTCGGAACCAACGAAGCGACGGATCTCGAGCACGTTAGAAGCTATCGCGTCGAGGTCAATCTCGAAAACGTTCGGGCGGGCAAGATCATGCAGATCGTTCAATCGTGCTCCGTGTGGACTGCCCGAAGAGCGCAGATAGATCGCCACATATGGACTCAGCAAAGGAATTCTAGCGCTATCCTTGAGTTGCGGCGCGCATGCGCGCGAAAGTCCTGATCCTTCGGGCGTTGCACGAGTCGCAAGCCGGGTCGTCAAGCCGGGTCGTCGCTCAAGCCGCTGGCCATCATGTTCCTCAACGCCGTTCGGAGGCTCATCGATGAGAGAGTTCGCCGCTAACCTGTCGATCCTCTTCCCGAGCCTGCCGTACCTCGAACGTTTTCGGGCTGCCGCCGAGGCAGGCTTTCGAGCCGTCGAATCGTGGTGGCCGGAGGACGCGCTGGCCGACGGCGTCAGCACCAACGACATCGTTCGCCAGGTCGAGCGGTATGGCCTGCGGATGGTCCTACTTAACTTGACCGGCGGCGACATGAAGGCGGGTGATCGCGGCCTGGCCGGCGACCCAGGGCGGGTCGAGGCCTTCCGCGCCAACGTCCCGGCGGCGATCGAGCTGGCCCGCGCCTTGGGCTGTCGCAAGCTCAACGCGCTCGCGGGGAACGCGACGAATGAGGCGGACCGACCCGCCCAGCTTCGGCTGCTCGCGGAGAGCGTGGCATTCGCTGCGGACGCGGCCGCCGATGCCGGCATGAGCATCATGCTCGAGCCACTCAACCCGATTGAGACGCCACGCTACCTGCTGCCATGCACCTCCGCAGCGCTTGAGTTGATGGAGCGGGTGAACCGCCCGAACGTGGCCCTCCAACTCGACGTCTACCACGTGGCGATGGCCGGCGAGGATCCGCTCGAAGTCATCGAGTTGGCTGGGTCGCGGATCGGTCACGTTCAGCTGGCCGATGTGCCGGGTCGTCACGAGCCCGGCAGCGGCCGCCTCCCGTTCCCGACTATCCTCGACGCGCTGGAAAGGGCCGGGTATCGCGATCCCTTCGCGCTCGAGTTTGTGCCGTCTGACCCGGCGGCCCCCGATTTCAGCTGTGTCGAACGGCTGGGTGGCTCGCTGACTCCGCCTGGCACGATCGCCGATCTAGCGGCCGGCTAAGGCCGCCGAACCTTCGTTCACGTTCATCAGCCGGGGGTCAGGAGGAGTAGGACATGCAGGACAAGCCTTCGCTGGGCCTTGTCGGTCTAGGGATCATGGGCCAGCCAATGGGCTGCAACCTCTTGAGAGCCGGCTATGGCCTGACGGTCTATGACCTGGACCGTTCGGCGGTTGGGGCCCTAGCGGCCGAGGGAGCGGCCCCTGCCACCACGCCCCGCCAGGTGGCCGAGGCCAGTGAAGTACTAATCACGATGTTGCCGGACTCCCCAGAGGTGCGGGAGGTCTACCTCGGTCAGGACGGCGCGTTCGAGGTGCTGCGGCCAGGCTGGCTCCCGATCGACATGAGCTCCATCAGCCCGAGCACCGCTCGCGAGCTCGCGACACGGGCGATGGAGGGCGGGGCCGAGATGCTGGACGCTCCCGTGAGCGGCGGCGACAAGGGCGCCATCGCCGGCACCCTCTCGATCATGGTCGGCGGCACCGACGCTGCCTACGAGCGGGCCCTGCCCATCTTGTCGGTCCTCGGCAAGACGATCGTCCACGTCGGACCAGCCGGGGCAGGCCAGGTGGTCAAGGTGTGTAACCAGGTCGTCGTGGCGGTCGTGATCGAGGCGGTCGCCGAGGCGCTCGTCCTCGGCGCCAAGGCGGGCGTCGATCCTGGCCGGATCGCCGACGTCCTACAGGGAGGCCTTGCTGCGACGAAGGTTCTCGAGCTGCGCCGCGAGAACATGCTCACCGGTCGGTTCGATCCCGGATTCCGGATCCGGCTGCACCTAAAGGACCTCAAGAACGCGCTCGAGCTGGCCCGGGAGATCAACGTCGCCCTGCCGGCCGCAGCCGAAGTGGAGCAACTCATGCGGGCGTCGGCCGCCGCGGGACGTGGCGACTTCGACCACTCGGGGCTCATCACTGTGGTGGAGGACCTGGCAGCCTTCCACCTCGCCGCCACATCATCGCCGAAGGGATAGTGTCAGACCGCTTGCTGGTCACAGGAAACGCACTGCGCATTTAGCTGGAGGCCAAGTCGACCACGCTCCCGGCCCGCGGCATCCC
>JBIOII010000055.1:0-11990 GCA_044449785.1 Candidatus Limnocylindrales bacterium | reverse complement strand
GTCGTAGCCCGGCTCCAGGGCGTGCCCCATCATCTCGACAAGGTGGGGGTATTCGTCCGGGTGGAACGACGCAAGCATGCCCTCCGCCACCTCGGCGATCTCCTCCCCCGTGTCGAACGGGAGGGTCATCTTCGTGAGCGCGAAGCCGTAGACGTAGCTGTCGATGAGCGAGTACGCGTGCGCCGCCATCGCGAGGTCCATGCCTCCGGCTCGCAGGCTGCCGATTACAGCGTCATGATGTCGCAGGTTCGCCGGACCGCCGTTCCGGCGCGACTCCATCAGGCCGACTGCCCAGCGATGGCGCAGCAGGACATCGCGGAGCGAGATTGAGCGCCGGCGCATGGCCGCCTTCCAGTCGCCGTCGCTGGAAGGGAGATCGATCTCGGCGAAGACGAGATCGACGATGCCATCCACGATCTGGTCCCTGTTGGCGAAGTAGTAATACATCGCCATCGCCTCGACCCCGAGCTCCTGACCAAGCTTGCGCATGCTCAGTGACCTGAGCCCGCCCTGATCTGCGAGCTTGAAGGCCGTTTGCAGCACTCGCTCCCGGCTCAGCGGGGCGCGGCGCTGTGCTGCATCCGTCATCTGCGTTGCCATGGGCCTCCTACCCCCGAATGCTCTTGTTCTGGGGCTTGACACCTGCCACTTTACAGCGTACAGTCACGTCTGACAACTTTACACCGTAAGACTTGAGGAGATCAATGATGGAGGCAGTGGTCCAGGACAGGTACGGCCCAGCCGAGGTCCTGGAAATCAGGGACATCTCCAGGCCCCAGATCGGGGACAACGACGTGCTCGTTCGCGTTCGGGCGGCTGGCGTCCATGTAGGTGACTGGCACCTCATGGCGGGCAAGCCGTACCTGATGCGCATCATAGGCTTCGGGCTCCGCGCACCCAAGGCTCGTGTCCGGGGCATGGATGTCGCAGGGACGGTCGAGGCGGTCGGCAAGAACGTGACGCGGTTTCAGGCGGGCGACGGCGTATTCGGCACGTGCAACGGCGCCTTCGCCGAGTACGCATCTGCGCCGGAGGACAGGCTTGGGCCTAAGCCGTCAAACCTGACCTTCGAGCAGGCGGCGGCCGTCCCCACGTCCGCGTGCGCCGCCCTCCAGGGTCTTCGCGACAGGGGAGGTATCCAGCCGGGTCAGAAGGTCCTGATCAACGGTGCGTCTGGAGGAGTCGGGATGTTCGCCGTGCAGATCGCCAAGTCGTTCGGCGCCGAAGTGACCGGCGTCTGCAGCACGACAAAGATGGAAACGGTCCGCGCCATCGGCGCTGACCGTGTCATCGACTACACCCACGAGGACTTCACCCAAAGCGGGCAGCGGTATGACCTGATCCTCGTCATGGGTGGGAGCCACTCGCTGTCACATCTCAGGCGCGCCCTTACCCCTCGGGGGACGCTTGTGATCGTCGGCGCCGAGGGGGGCGATCGGTGGATCGGAGGCACGGATCGCCAAATCCGGGCGCTCCTTCTGTCACCGTTTGTGAGCCAGAAGATGGCCGCTCTCGTTGCGAAGCCAAACCAGGCGGACCTGCGGTTCCTCAAGGAACTGATCGAGGCCGGCAAGGTCACGCCGGTCATCGACCGGACGTACCTCCTGAACGAGGTTCCCGACGCCTTCCGGTACCTGCAAGAAGGACGCACCCGGGGCAAGGTCGTTATCGCTCTTGACGATGTCGCGGCCTGAGGAGATGGACCCAGCGATCACCCCCTTACGAGCCGTACGCCGCCCGACTGTGCATCGACCCTCCCAACAAACTGGATCGGCTCATGCATTCCTGCTGGTCACCGATCGCTACCCATCATTCAGCCTCAAGTGAGCCGAACAGACGCCGCTTGAGACCCAGACCGAGCAGGGTTCCGGCAAGCCGGCTCTCGAAACCAGACGGGGGCCTCGCCGCGACCCAGAGTCAACCGTTCGAAGGACTGCGACCTGGTCCAACCAGGCTCGCCCAACTAAGGAGAGAACATGACCTCACCCAAGCGCCTCGCCAGGATCGCCGGGCTTTGCTACCTGCTCGTCGGCATCTTCGGCGGTTTTGCCGAAGGATTTGTTGACCCCAAGATGTACGTTGCCGGCAACGCGGCGGCCACGGCTGGGAACGTCGTCGCGAACTCGGGACTGATCCGCGTGGGCGTTGTCGCCCACCTGTTGGATGGGACCTTCTTTGTCCTCACCGCGATGGCTCTCTACCTGTTACTGAACCACGTGCACAAGAGCGCGGCCCGCGTGATGGTGATCTTCGTCGCACTCGCGAGCGGCATCATCTGTCTCAATGCGGTCTTCCAGTTTGAAGGTTTGCGCGTCGCAACTGACAGCTCGTATGCGGCCGCATTCGGCGCCGCGGGGTCGAATGCCCTAGTCCTGCTCTTGCTCGACATCCAGCACTATGGGACCCTGAGCGCGCAGGTCTTCTTTGGCCTGTGGCTAGCGCCGCTGGGGTATCTCGCCTACAAGTCAGGGATGTTCCCCAAGGCCCTGGGCGTCGTGCTCGTCGCGGCCACCGTCTCCTACCTGGTGGACCTGCTCGCGGCGTTCCTGGTCCCCGACTTCGGCCAGCAGATCCACCCCTTCCTGGTCATCGCGCCCCTCATCGGGGAGGTCTGGATGGTCCTGTATCTGCTCGTGAAGGGAGTGGGGTCTTCGAGCACGGCCGATCGTCTGCCCACCGCCCTCGCGCCGTAAGGCGGCGACCCTCCCGGTTCCGTCAGACTCGCCAAAGAGCCACAGAACACGATGCTGCCATCGTGGGCGCGGGAGCATCATGATGGTGAAGTGGGCCACCGCCTGGCCTTGCGTTTCACAGGGGGAGGTCGGTGAGATGCTCGAGACTAGCGTCCTTCGTCTCTCGGCCTTCACTGTTGATCCCGCCGGCGGCAACCCGGCCGGCGTCGTGATCGGCGCCAGCCATCCGTCGGATCTGGAGATGCAGACAATCGCTGCCCGCGTGGGCTACTCGGAGACGGCCTTCCTGGCCCCCGTCGGCGATCGCGCCTACCGCGTCCGCTACTTCAGCCCACTCGCGGAGGTCCCCTTCTGCGGACACGCCACGATCGCGGCGGCGGTCGCGCTCGCCGAGCGTTCCGGGCCAGGCTCGTTCCGGTTCGACACGAACAACGGCCCAGTCGCGATCGACACTCGTCCCACGTCCGAGGGCTTGATCGAGGCAACCCTCACTTCCGTCCCACCTCGGGTCGAGCAGGCAGCCGACGAATTGGTCGACGTAGCGCTCTCATGTCTCGACTGGACGAGGGGCGAGCTAGACCCACGGTTGCCACCAGCTCGGGCGTTTGCGGGGGCCTGGCACCTAGTCCTTGCGGTCCGAGAGAGGGCGACTTTGGCCGGCATGCGCTACGACTTCGAGAAGCTACGATCGCTGATGCTCGCCGAGGACCTCACGACCCTGCAGCTAGTCTGGCGGGCGGGCCCAACGACCTATCGGGTGCGTGATCCCTTTCCGGTCGGTGGTGTCGTCGAGGACCCCGCGACCGGCGCGGGAGCCGCCGCCTTCGGCGCCTACCTGCGCGCGTACGGCCTCGTCGTTGCCCCCGGGACGATCACGATCCTCCAGGGCGAGGAGATCGGGCGCCCGAGCCGTCTCCGTGTCGACGTGGTGCCCGACCAGGCGGGCATCAACGTCAGCGGGACCGCGGTCCCGATCGACTGAGCAAGATGGTGGCACGCTCGGCGAGCCGCACCAGCCGAAGGCGCGCTAACTCGTCGTGTCCAACCCGCCCACTCAAGCCGTCGTGCGGGCTTCCGAGCGTGCTATGAGACGACATCGAGAGAGCGCGAGACGGGGTCTCGGACCAGCGATGATAGACGGTGCCCTACGCGGAGCGGATGTCGCGCCGCTCGAACGCGAGAGCGCCGACGACTACAAGAAGGACGGCGGGCCCGCCCAGTAGGAGGTAGCGCCAGATCTCGGCGCCGTTGACGAGGGGGTCGCCGCCGAGCGCCCAGCCCCACGGCGCGATCTGGCGCCAGGGGGCGAGGAGCGAGCTGAGCGGGAAGAGCGCCAGGATCAGGTAGCTGAGGTAAGCCACACTGAAGCCGACCGATTGAACTAGCTGCGGTCGGGCGACGAGACCTGCCACGGTCAGACACACGCCGGCCACGAACGCGCCCAACAGCCCGCAGAGCACGACCGTGGCTATCACCGGTCCGGCGTCGATCGGCACACCGAATATCTGATCCGAGGCCAGTTGTGAAGTTAGCGCCACGAACGTAAGCACGGCGAGCCAGGCGAAGACGGCGACGCTACGACCGGCGAAGAAGGCGACCCGCGAGACAGGCTGGGAGACGAACAGCTCGAGGCGCCCGGCGTCCTCCTCGCCCGCGGTCGCACTGTTGGCGAATAGGACGGCGGCAGCGGCGAACACGAGCGGTATCAGCAACTCGTACAGGCCACCTCTCAGGTAGCCGGCGGGGGTCCCGAAGCCTTGTAAGCCGAAGGCGTCAAGCAGCGGCGCGGGCATCTGATCGATCGCCTGCGTGATGCCGGAGGCGCCTCGGAAGGCTGGCCAGAAGGCCACCGTGCTAACGATCAGCACCACGAGCGCGATGCTCCAGCCAAGACCGGCCCGCCACGAGGCACGGAACGGACCGCCGATGAGCTCGGCCCACCGCCCTCTCATGACGCCGCCTCGTAGAGGTCCAGGAATGCCTCCTCGAGATCGGGCTCCTCTACCAGCAGGCTCACGACATGCTGTCCGGCGAGAACCGCGAGGAGCGGCTCGATAGATCCAGCCAGCAATGCCGTGAACCGATGGTCTTCCGTCTGTTGGTCCACGAGTTCCGGCAGCGCCGCTAGTTCTTCTACCGGCGCCGGGCCGTCGAACCACACTTCAACGCGCTGACGCGCTCGTCGCCGCAGCTCGTCCACGCCGCCGACCGCAAGCAGGGTGCCCCCGCGCAGGACGGCCACGCGGTCGGCGGCTCGTTGCACCTCACTTAACACATGCGAGGAGAGGAAGACGGTCCGGCCCTGCGCTTTGGCCTCCCGCACGAGCCCCAGAAACTCACGCTGTATCAACGGGTCGAGCCCGTTCGTCGGCTCGTCGAGAACGAGCAGCTCCGCATCGGCAACGAACGCCAGCAGTAGGGCGACCTTGCGCCGGTTGCCGCTCGATAGGTCCCGCAGGCGCCGTGAGAGATCCAGGTCCAGACGCGCCGCCAGCGAATCTCGCCGCTGCGTGTCGAGGCCACCGCGCAGGCGGCCGATGGCCGCGACCAATCCCGCGCCCGTCATCCTTTCAGGCAGGCGAAGCTCGCCGGGCATGTAAGCCACGCGAGTGCGGAGGGCGAGGCTGTCTCGTCGCGGGTCGAGGCCCAGGACCTCGACGCGTCCGGCGGTCGGCCGGAGTAGGTCGAGCAGGCAGCGGATTGTGGTGGTCTTGCCGGCGCCGTTCGGCCCAAGGAAACCGAAAACCTCACTGCGATGCACGTCGAGGTTGATCCCCCGAACTGCGTGCACCGCACCGTAGTCCTTGACTAGGCCCTCGATGTGGATCGCCGGACCGTCGGTCGCGAGCGCTGCCTGGCTCGTCTGCACGTACATGCGACAAGTCTAGGTGAACGGCACAGGTTTGAGACTGTCGGTGACGAGGCCATGACACGACGGAGTGTCATCGTGACGGCTTTAGGCTCCTCTCAACCACGGCACCCCGGGTGTCTCGTCAGGGCGCGCTCGACGCGAGCTCGATCGCCGCGGACTCGTTCGGTCCAGGTGAGGAGAGCTCACCGATGCGCTGCAGATTCACTCTTGCGCAAGTCAGCAACGGAGCGATTTCCTCCAGGCGAGACGGCGGCTGAGGGCTCTCCGACACCGCGAACCACTGCTGCGTGTCTGGGCAGCTGACCGCGCCCGTCCCGACATAGGCAGGTTGAACGAGGATGTACGGTTGGCCGGGATTGGACGTGACCGCGGAGGTCGTACTCACTAACGGAGCCATGGTCGATGGGCCTGGTGACGGCGCCGCGTGCTGGCCCCAAGGTTTGACTGTCGCGATCGAAACGCAGACTGCGGCGGCGATCGCCAGGAACGCGAGCAGGTGCGACTCAGCTCGCGGCCGCAGGCGCACCGTCGTCGGTCCGTCCATTGGTCGTGCCCGGTCGTCAGCCTGATCTGGTGGCTGAATTCGCCTCGCCATCGAGGCCAAAGATAGGCTGTCCGTCAAGTCGCGACCGGTCCGTCACCGGCTCGGCGGCAATCACGGCTCCTTCTCTCTCTGACCGCCTCCTCCGCGGCGACCGTCCTCGGCGTCGTCTTCGCCCGTACCCAGTCGGCAGCGATCTCGAGCGCTTGGCGTCCCTCGCCGAGCTTGTCGAGAGTCTCGGACTTGGCCGCTCCACGAGGTCCGCGATCAGTTCTGGTGCCCGGAGCGCGAGGGCATCCGGATCGTCGGGCGGCGCCGGCTCGACGCCATCGAGCTCGGCGGCCCGCATAGCGGGGACCGCGATTTCCTGGCTTTGATGTAGCTGCTCCGCAAACGCGGCTGCGATGTCCGGGAAGAGGGCTCCATGGCCATCGAGGTAGCGCTCCTCCAGCAGAGTCCGAGACTCCGCGGCCGCTCGGAGCTCGCTTACCCGGGAGACGAGCTGATCACGGAGTCGCCTAAGCCTCTCCACACCCTTGGGCGTGGGCTTCGCCTCGGCCGCGACAAGGGCGACCTGAGCCGACAGCGCAGCGTCGATGAGCCGCTCACGATCAACCAGGTCGTGCACCATCACGTTGATCTTCATCACGAGCTCGAAGCGAAAGACCGTCTCGCGCAAGGCGCTCCGGACCGCGGCGTCAATGACTTCAGGGCGCTTACCACGCATGGCGGTCCGGGCTCCGTGTACCGCCTCCCGAGCCAGGCGGTCCAGCGGGGCCACCGGCGGGTCTACGGTCAGGAGCGAGTTCACGTACGGCACGAGGTCGCCATAGGCGTGAGCCTCCGCGAGCTAGCGCAGGACGAGCTGTGTGGGCGAGAGCGTCTCGTCGATCCGCGATAGGCGTCGATCGAGGGTCATCGGGGTGCCTCGGCTGGAGTCTCAGCAGGGAAGGCGACCGTCTCGTCGGGCCTCGTCCCGCCGATAGCCGCTTGGAGGGTTGCCAGGCGCTCCTCGAGCTCGCCGACCTTGAGCAGGTTGGTGGCAGCGACCGCGGTCGATATGAGAGCCCGGAGGCGGGGCACACCGTTCTCCATGCCGAGACCATCGGTCGAGACGATCTCCAGAAGCCTCCGGATGCCCTCGACGGTGTCGAGACCAGGCAGGTCGTAGGCAACCGCGCCGCCGGCAGACGCGGTGCGAGGATGTCGCGGTAATGGATCGCGGTTGACCGGAGACTCTGGACGTAAGAGTGAGCGGCAGCCAGCAGGTCCTCGTCTCTTCTGCGGTACTCCCGAAGGGACAACAGGCTCTTCACCAGGTACCGCCCGCCCAGGGCAACTGTTAGCCGCCGCGTTGGCTTTCAGCCAACCGCCGGCTTGTCTCCAGCGGGGCATCGTGGATCGTGACGCAGCCATCGGGCGAACCCAAGACTTGGGCGTCCCATGCTCGCCATCCTGCAATTGCCGCATCCTCCGTCAGGCGGTGTCCCAAGTCGGCTTGGGACTTGTGGGCACTTTCCGGAGTCGATTCGGGCGGCCACCCTGGCGATCTGGTGCGTTCGACCCACGTCTGGGGCCGGACGAAACCGCAAGGGCAGGTCGATGGTTTCAGACGCACTCCCGAACATGAATGTCTGGGAAACCACGTACGCGCCTTCGCGGGGAAAGGTTCGCTAATGTGATCGCAAGGCCGTCGCCCCGACGCGAGCCATCCGGCACCCTCACGAACCTCCTAGCCCTCGTCGGCATCGCCGCCCTGTGCTTCTCGGCCGGCACCGCGACCATCGGCTTGACCTCGACGGGCTCTGGCTCCGATGGGCCGTCATTGGCCCCCGACGCCACCCCCCGCACGACTGCCCCCACCGCGGACGCGATGGGCCTGACTCCGTCAATCAGCCTCGGGCCGGACCTCGGCGACGCCTGGACCACGCCTCCAGTGTGGGCCAACTTCGTCGATGTTGGGATGGGCGAGCCGGTCGCGGCCGAGCAGTACCTCGTCATGCTCGAGGGCGACACCTCACAGGCGGCCGCCCAGAAGGTCGCGGATGTAGTCGGCGGCACCCTTGTCGGGCACTTCGACTACCTGGGCATCTGGAAGATCCAAGTTCCTGAGCCGGGCACCGAGGCCGACTGGCAGACGAGGTTCGTCCAGCTTGGCGAGGCGCCTGGAGTCTCGGACGTTGCGCCCGTGACCCTCGTCACTACCCAGGCTGCCTCGGCCTGCGCCACGGCGTTGAGCGACCCGGTCTATGCCGGCGACAACTCCAAGCCCTACGACATGATCGGCGTCGGGGCCGCCTGGGACGCCTACTATGCCTCTGGTCTCCCGCGAAGCCCGGTCCATCTAGGCATCACCGACACGGTGCTCACGAAGAACGCGGGGATCGGCTGGGAGTTCGGTCAGCTCACTTTCGACGGCGATCCCACCACGACCAACGCCCTGCGGCCGGCGACAGCCACTGATGCACGGACCGACGGTTTCCACCACGCCGACGGCGTGCTCGGCATCATCGCCGGCGACCAAACCAACGGCGGCGTGGCCGGGATTGCCAGCCCTCTCGGCAGCTCGCTCATCGTGAGTCAGTCGGTCCTAGGCGGCGGCTTGAGCGCCGGTTCGCCCGCAAGCTGGGACGCGCCCGACGGCACCTCCTACACCGACGCCGAGCTCCTCAACACGCTCCACCAGATCGAGTCTGGCGCAACCGTCATCAACGGCAGCTGGGCGGCGAGCGAGGTGACCGACGCCAACGCCGGCGCGGCGGCGATGTGGAAGGCCTTCTTTGACAAGATCGCGAAGGACTATCCCAACGTGATCTTTGTGTATGCCGCTGGGAATAACGGTCAGGCGCTCGATGGCACGAACATGTGGCCGGCTGGCATCTCTGCGCCCAACGTCATCACCGTCGGCAACGTCACGACCGCCAATGCCAAGGTGGCTTCATCGAACTCGGCGCAGGCAGGCTCAGGCGCTGAGGTGACGCTGGCGGCGCCGGGCGAGCAGGCGGTGTGGGGTCGCGGCGCTGACGGCAACGTCCGCGCCGGGTACGGCGGCACGAGCTCCGCAGCGCCGATGGTCTCGGCCACGGCCGCGCTGATCCGCTCGATCGACCCCACGCTCACCGCCGCCCAGATCAAAGCGATGATCGTTGGCTCAGCGGCTGCTGGCCCGGCGGATCTGGGCGGCAAGACGCTGCGCGTCGACCTCGCGGTCCGAAAAGCGATCGATGCCGTGCGCGCCAGAAGCAAGCTCGCGCCGCTGACCGACGCGGCCATCGCCGTTGCCCGCAACCTGTGCCAGATCCGCGTCAGCGCTCACATCACACGCAGGCTGGACAGCCCGGCCGGCTCCTCGGAGTGGAACGTCACGATCACCCTGGCCACAGCCCCGAACACGACCTGGGTGAGCCTGGTCGTGGACGGTAAGGCGGTCTCCACACCACAGGTGGTCGCGGCCGCGGGCGACTCCGCTAACTGGACCGTCACCGTGCCCAAAGCCGGATCCACGATCGTCGCGACGCGCCTCGACAACGGCTTCTGGACGGCCGCGAGTCTCCGCGACACGGGCCAGGCGGTGGCCTCGCCGAGCGTTTTGCCGAGCTCTCCCCCGACGGCGGCAGATACGCCGGCACCGACTCCGACACCTACACCGACGCCAGGGCCAACTCCGGCATTCGACTGCTCGAGTCCGCCGAGCGACTTCGACCCAATCTGGTCACTCGCCTGCGGCGGCAGCTAGTCGGTTACCGCGCTAGGTTGGTGCCCGGTGCCTCGCTATTCAGCTCCATAGTGGAGCGACATCTTTGCGAGATTCGCCGATCCCACGCTAGGTGAGGGCCGGTCCACAGGCGGAGGGTGGTCCGGGGGACAAGGAGGTCGGTCACGCGGTTAGGATAGCGCGCTGCGTGTCAGCTAGATCGACACGGCTCGGGCTCCGACGGGTGGCTGGGCCGACCGAGCGATCCACCTTGCGCCCCGAGACACGCCAGCCAACCGCGGAGGCAGGGCGCCAAGCGTCGAGCTGACCACGCGAGGCATAGATCGTCCCCCGACGCTATGAGCTGATGGTCCTCCGGGTTTGTCCTGCGGGACGCTGCCAGGCGGCGTGCGGGTCTGGGGGCCGTCTGAGGCGCCCGGGCATACACTCGGAGAGTCGAGGGCGGTGCGGTGACACTGGGACGAACGCCTGCCCGAGCCTGGAACGACGGCGCAATCGGAAGCGTCTGGCTCCTCGGGGAGGTGCGCACATGATCACCCACGTCGCCATCCTTGGCACCGGCAAGATGGGTTCGGCGTTCGCTCGCCGCCTCAATACTGCCGGGACCGACCTGCGACTCAGCCTGTGGAACCGGACTCGGGAGCGGGCCGAGCAGGCGGGGGTCGGCAGCGTCGGCCCGACCCCGGCGGAGGCCGTCCGCGACGCCGAGCTGGTGATCACCAGTCTGACCAACCGCGACGCGGTCCGAGCCGCGTACTTGGGACGCGACGGGGCCCTCGCGGCCGGGGGCCCGCGGCTGTTCGTCGAGATGAGCACGGCAGGTCCCGACGCGGTCGTCGAACTGGCTCCAGAAGTCGAGGCGACAGGATCCCGGGTCATCGACGCCCCTGTCCTGGGTGCTCCGACGGTCGCTGCACGGGGCGGCCTCGCGATCCTGGCCGGCGGGAAAGCAGCCGACGTTGAACGGGCGCGGCCGGTGCTCGAGCTCCTGGGCGAAGTGCGCCACGTCGGTCCGCTCGGGTCGGGCGCACGGCTGAAGCTCGTGGCGAACAGCATGCTCGCGGAGGTCACCACGGCGGCGGCCGAGCTGCTGGCGGCGGGTGACGCCACAGGTCTCGACCGGGAGCACGTCTTCTGGGTTCTGGCCCGCTTCGTTCCCTCTCTGGAGCTCCGACGCGCTGGGTACCTGGAGGATCGGCACGAGCCGACGCTCTTCGCGCTGCGCGATCTGCGCAAGGATCTCGACCTGGCGCTGGAGTTCTTCCATCGCTCCGGTGCATCGGTTCCAATGACGGCGCTGACGCGCGAGCTGATTGAGGAGGCCATGTCTGGAGGTGCGGACCTTGACATCACCGCCGTTGCGAGGCGCTACCGACACATAGTCAATCCGCCGCCCCCCGGCACCACTTGACCGATGTATCTCCCGGGCCGCCGGGGCGCGGCTCACGTCGCAAACGGCGGCGAGCGAAAAGAGGCGATCATGACTGACCCAGACATCTTCGAGCGAACCAACGCTCTCTCGGAGGAAGAAGAGCGCCTCTACGAACACGCCAGCGACGGGCACAGGCTCACGACTGAAGAGACAGAGCGGTTGGCGGCTATCAGAGTCGAACTCGACCGCTGTTATGACCTGCTCCACCAGCGGCGTGCCCGCCGCGCCGTCGGACTCGACCCAGCCGGGGCCCAAGTCCGTCCCGGCGAGGTCGTCGAGAGGTACGACCAGTAGCTGTGTCGGTGGAGGTCGCACGCGGGCATGAGGCTGCCTTCTGGCGGTGGCTTGTGGCCGACCCGCAGCAGGGCGGGCTTCCGGCAGTGCTCCTGGTGTTGACCGGGGTCACGGGCGTGGTGGATGCGGTGAGAATCCTGAGCCTCGGGCGCGTCTTCGTCGCGAACATGACTGGCTACATCGTCTTCATCGGCTTCGCGCTCGCGGGCGCGCCCGGGTTCTTGGCGGCGGCGTCCCTGTTCGCGCTGGCGGGTTTCCTTCTGGGGGCGCTGGCCGCCGGAATGGTTATCCGCCGGATCGAGGAGCGTCGCCCGCTCCTCGTGGGGGTCAATAACCCGAATACACAACCAGCCGCATCCTAGAATGCGCCGATGCTTTTCTTCCTCGGCTTAGTCATTCGGCGCTCGCCCGCCTCCTCGTTGGTCCTCGTGCCGGCGACGGTT
>JBIOII010000054.1:0-12247 GCA_044449785.1 Candidatus Limnocylindrales bacterium | reverse complement strand
GACGTGCAGCCTGGTTCAAGGACCCGGAGGGGAACCTCATCGGGGTCATCCAGTTCGACGACCCGGTATGACCGGATCGGCAGCCGGAGGAGCGGACATGCGTCGGGCCCTACGCCGGCCGATCCCGTACTCCACTGGCCATGCCGGCCGGCCTGCCCTTACTGGACGCGGCACTCTCGCTTTCTGCTGTAACTCTCTCTGCTCCGAGCGGGAGTAACTCAGCTGGCAGAGTGTCTGCTTCCCAAGTCAGAGCCTCCCATAGCCACGGCTCCCCTCGTGGCGACCCCTCCATTTCGACCCAGTTATACGCTGTCGCTCGTGGCCCTTGGAGGGGTTGGCGCCCGACGAATATGGGTCTCCGACCGCGACGCCCCTAGAGCGGAACGTCGGCGTCTAGATGGCAGAGAGTCAGGCCCGGCGCGGCCTTAGCCATGGCGCCGGCCCACTGCTCGTCATTTGTTACCACGACCGAGGTAATACCGTCGAGCGCCGAGGCGATGATCAGGGAGTCGGGGGTCTTGAGCCCGGTCGTCGCACGAAGGTGCGCCGCCTCGCGGGCGACCCCGTAATCCACCACCGTCACGGTCAGGTTCGGGAAATGGAGCAGGAACGACTCGACCACGTTCACTGCCGCCTGGCCGGCTTTCATAGGACGGACCAGGGTTTCGCCAACAGTCACGGCGCTGATCCTCGCGGGGTTGCGGCCGCTGTTGACGAATTCGTCGATGACCAGCGCTGCCGCCGGACTGATTGCCTCACGACCGTCGAAATACGCCAGGACGACGGACGTATCCAGCAGGATCTGAGCGCCACGAGGGATCGCGGCCTCGAGGGAGGACCTGCTCATGGCCTAGCCCCAGGACGCGCGTTCGCCCTCGAGGTAGGTCTTGGTATCCGGTCCCCAAAGACCTGGCAGAGAACCGGCGTAGCTGTTCCGAACACGCCGAAGCAGAACAGTGTCTTGATCGTCTGGTTCGAGTTCAACAACGAACTTCTCCCCGGGCTCGATCCCCGCGGCCCGCACGATCGGGTCCGGGATTGTGAGCTGGTTCCGCGCGCGGAGCCGTGCTTCCGCGCTTACGGTTTCGGACATGGCTGTCCTTCCTAAGTCATAGTCTCGCCGTTCGAGAGCAGTGCGAACGATACTCCCACTTCAGAGACGCGTCAACCAATCTGAGCGACGCCGGACGCTCCGACAACCCGTGCCTGATCGTGCCGGTTGCCATATGCGAGACGGGCAGGACTCGGCTGTTGGCGGTTCACGGGCGTCGGGGTCGACGCATTCCGTGTGATCTACAGATGTCCGGCGTTCGGGCGCGCAAGCCGAGAAGCGGGCGGACGTGCGCGGCCGTTGAGAGTCGGCGCGCGCCTGCTCAGCCGTGGGCCAGAGTGATGATCAGGACGCGGCCTTCGTCGGGGCCGATGACCTCGGCGTCGTGCGGGATGGTGCCGTCCCAGCGGAGGTAGTCACCAGGGCCCAAGTCAACCACGTGCTCGCCTTGCGACATGCGCCATCGGCCGCTCAGGACCAGGTGGTGCTCGTCGCCCGTGTGTGCGTGGAGACCCGCGCGTCGGCCCGCGGCTGCCACTGCCTCGACGATCGAGACGTCCCGGCTTGCTCCCCCATCCACCAGCTCGACCCGCCCGAGTCCCTCGTGCTCCTCGCGCGGTCGATCGGCGGCTAGGACGACTTTCGGCGGCGGCACCTCACCCATGAAGAACCAGGCGATCGGCACCTCGAGAGCCTCGCCGAGCGCGGCAAGGCAGGACAGGGACGGCGACGCCTTGTCGTTTTCGATCTGGGACAGGTAGCCGACGTTGAGGCCGCTGCGCTCGGACATCGCCGCCAGAGTGAACCCTCGTTCGGCCCGCCACCGTCGGATCTGCGCACCGACAGCCGGCGGTCGTCGCTCTTCAACCGTCACGGTTTGTCCTCACCAAACAAGTATTGACGTGCGCTGCACTCATCCTCTAGTATAGCGCTCACCAAATACTGATTGATGTCAGCCAACTAGTCAACCAAACCGGAAGGAACAGCAATGAACGTCGCGATTATCGGAGCAGGCAACGTCGGTCGGGCGCTCGCCGCCTCATTCACTCGTACAGGGCACATTGTCACCTTCGCCTCGCGCGACCCGGAGCACGCGGCAGCTGCCGCGGCCGCGACCGGCGCTCGCTTCGCGAAGACCAACGCTGAGGCGGCGGCGGCCGGACAGGTCGTCGTACTAGCCATCCCCTTCGCCAGTGTCGAGGCCGTCGCCGAGGAGATCCGGGACGCTGTCGCCGGCAAGCCGGTCGTCGACGCGACCAACCGCATGAGCTTTGGCCCGAGTGGCCCGACGATCGACAACGGCGACTCGAACGCCGACCGACTGGCCGCCTGGCTGCCAAACGCGCACGTCGTCAAGGCGTTCAACACACTCTTCGCCTCGCACCAGCTCGACCCCACCGCCGACGGCATCCAGCTCGACGGCTTCGTCGCCGGCGACGACCAGGGCGCCAAGGACACTGTCCTGGAGCTCGTCCGCTCGATCGGTCTGAACCCGGTGGATGTGGGCCCGCTCGCCCGCGCCCAGCAGCTCGAGCAGATCGCTTTCCTCAACATCGCGCTCAACGTGACTGCCAACGGATCCTGGTCCAGCGGTTGGAGGCTGGTCGGTGCCCCCACTCTCGCGCCGGTCGCCGCCTGAGCCAAACCACTTCACGAATCGCCAGAAGAGCCGTGTCCCCCGAGGGCACGGCTCTTCTGCGCCACTCAACTGGTACGCGGCTAGAAATCCGACGAGCCACCTCCTGCAGCTTGTCGCCCGGGCTCAACCGATTGCCCACCTCAGTGGCCCGCTCGGTGGCGGCCGACGCCGCGTAGCGCGGAAACCATCGTTCGCGAACGCCAGCCCGCGGGCGTCATCAAGTCGGTCTCGTTCATCCCATCGGCCAGCATCTTGTGGGCATAGGTCCGGCGAAACATATGGGGGTGGACGTGATCACCAAGGGCCCGCAGCCAGGCCACGCTCGTAGATCATCTGACCAATCCCAGAGTCCGTGAAAATGCCTTTGGGTCCGAGCCATAGGTCGGGCAGGTAAGCCGAGTGGTGCGGCGGGATTGACTTGCCGTGCCGTGTTCCGCCGTCGCGGTAGCGCAAATAGCGATCTAGCGCCCTGACCGCCTCTCGACCGATCACGACCAGGCGCTCCCGCCGGCCCTTCCCGAGTACCCGGAGCTGGCGTTCATCGAGGCTGACGTCGTTGGTTTCCGGGTTGTTAGGCGCCCAGCGTAGCGCGGCAATCTCGGCCCGACGGGCACCGCTGTCGAGCAGCACCCGGATGATCGGCTCGTCGCGCCGGCCCGCGAACGTGCGATCTTCGGCACAGACCTTGAGGAGGGCCCGGATCTGGTCGTCATTCAGGATCGGCGGCAGCTGCTCCCCGACGATCGGCGGCTTCATTCGCTCCATCGGCGATGTCTCGATCATCTCCTCTTCGACTGCCCATCTTTAAGAACGCCTGAAGGCTGCGGTAGCGGTTGTGGGCGGTCGCCGGCCTGTAGTGGTCGAGCTGGTCGGAAATGAAAGCCTCGACGTGCTCGCGCCTGATGGCGGGAAGAGTGGCGGGCAGACCCCGGCTAGTCACAAAGGCCTCGGACAGCAGCGCGGCATCGAGGTAGGTTCGCTCGGTCTTGGGCGACATGTTCCGGGCCGCCAGGTGGCGCCGGAAACTGGCGATCTCGGCGCCGAGCGCGCTCGTTGCCGGTGCGGTCGGAGGCGATGTAGGATGAGCGCCGCTCGGTCGGTTAGGTCGAAAGGTCCGCGGCGAGGCTGGGTTAGATGGGTTGCGCATTTCGATCCACCTTCCTCAGTTTTCTGCTCTAGAGCCATTGAGACAGGCCCTTCCGGAAGGCAGATGCTCCCCGTGAGCGTGAATCGAGCGGGAGTAACTCAGCTGGCAGAGTGTCTGCTTCCCAAGCATGGCGATGGGCCGGAGGGCTAGCCCTCCGAAATGCCCGAAGCCCAGCCCTCCTGCCCCTCCCCCTGGCCATAGCCGCCCGGTTCGGTACGTACTGTTCCCGGGCCTCAGCTCCCGCGTCTGCAACGTACGCTCGGCCGTTTCATGCCAAGTCCTAGGTGGGTTCGAGCAGGGATCGGATGGTCCACGCGCCGTCCCTGAGAACCCGGCGGCCGTGCCGCAGACGATCCCCCGTCAAGGTGCGACAGCAGCCCCTGCTCACCCGGCCTAGACTGTTGACACAGTGATCCTGGAGAGGGATGATTGGCGCATCACCCGAACAGATGTTCTATTGGAGTAGGGTGGCGGCGATGAGCGACCTTGTCGATCTCCTAGCCTTGTGTCGCGTCAAGGACGTGTCGTGGTCCTTCGTGGCGCGCGAAGCACAGCGGCCGGGCGGTCTCGAGAACCTGTGGGCCGGGAGGTCGTCCGAGCGGAGCACGGATGCGACGCAGAGCCTTCAGCTTCTCCGGTCGGCGCGAGCGGAGATGGACGGACACCGCACATGGGTGGACCGCATGTTGTCCGAGCTTGCGGCGGAGTCCGTTGGGATAACAAGCGTCCTGGACGAGGATTACCCTGCGAACCTACGCATCGTCTATAACCTGCCCCCATTCCTGACGTACCGAGGTAGCCTCCAAGACGACGACGCGCGATCAGTAGCCGTGGTAGGCACTCGAGACGCGACAGCAGACGGCATCCGCCAAGCCGCCCGGCTTGCGTCCGCTCTCACCGAGGCCGGCGTGACTGTGCTGTCCGGCTTGGCACGCGGCATTGACACCGCGGCCCACACCGCCACCCTCGAGGCCGGCGGCAGGACGATCGCTGTCATGGGAACGGGCATTCGAACGATCTACCCGAGGGAGAACGCGGAACTCGCCGCTCGCATTGTCGAGCGTGGTGCTCTGGTCTCGCAGTTCTGGCCGGACACGCCGCCGCGTACTGACACGTTCCCGCGGCGTAACGTAGTTACATCCGGGATGAGCCAGGGCACCGTCGTCGTCGAGGCGTCTCCCACATCGGGAGCCAAGATGCAGGCGCGACTAGCGCTTCAGCACGGCAAGCGCGTATTCCTGCTCTCGAGTCTAGTTCGCGAGCGTGAGTGGGCGCGGCAGTACCTGGACCGAGGCGCGATCGAGGTCAGCGACGTAGCCGACATTCTGCGGCGGCTTCAGACGCAGCAAGCTGTGCAGGCCCGATCCGATATGCGGCGTCAGTTGACCATGTCCCTCGGGTAGAACGTGGAGCAAGACGGGATTAATGAACTGCTCGCCGAGGCGGCCGGCTTCGGCAACTGCGCTGCATGCCTTTACCTCCAAGGCGGGACGCCTGAACTCTGTTTTCGGTGTGCCCGCAGGACTGTTGAGCCGCTCGCCCCGGTTGACCGTCGATGCGGCGTCTGCGACCAGACCTATCAGGCTGGTCTGACCGAGTGCAGGAATCCCGTATGTCGGATGACCGAACGCTGGTTCGAGTGGAACTACGCAGTTGCAGTCCGATCCGGCGTGCTCGAGGTCTCGATCAAGCGCTTCAAGTACGAAGGTAAACACGGCTGGGCAGCGATCTTCGGTCGGATCCTGGTCGGGTTTCTTGACTCCGAGGAGCGTCTGTTTCGCGACACCGACCTGATAGTCGCGAGCCCCGCCTACACAGGGCCAGGTGCACATCGCTCGTGGGACTACGCCCATGACATCCTCGTCGCAGCCAGTCGCGAGCAGCGACCACCAAGCAATTGGCCGTTTGATCTAAACATGCCGCCAGCGGTCATCAAGACCGAAGAAACCGAGCCGATGGCCCGGATCAAGACGTATCAGGAGCGCCGACCACATGCGGAGACGGCGATTCGCGGCGCTCTACTGGTGCCCGATCCCGAACGGGTGCGCAACAAGGTCGTCTTGGTTGTAGACGACACGTTCACTGACGGACTAACCCTCCGAGAGGTCGCGAGGGCGCTTCAGCTTCAAGGCGGCGCCAGGCTGGTTCGCGGAGTCACTCTCACCCGCCAGCCGTACGGACGCCACTGACGCCGCCAGGCTCTTTCGAGTCGTCTGCTGAGCCCGACGTGGGCGACGGCCCGGTCCGGTCGTGACATCGACCCGAGCTCGCCGGGCGAACGTCGTGACCGCCTTGCGTATCAGGCCGACGGCATCTGCGGGGGTTGTCATCAGCCACGGCTCATGAGCGAGCTCGACTTCACACTCTCGAGCCACATTGTCGTCCTCTCGTGCCTGAAGTTGGATGTCACGCGGGTAGATGCGGTCCCATTCCTGGGCGATCTGCGCAAAGGTCCAACGTAGACGGATCCGCCACCAGACCCAATGGACGTCGCGGTCCAAGCGCGAGATGCCGCCCCGCTGCGTCGACGTGTCAGGGAACTGATAGGCGCCCTCGTCCGCGATCCTGGCGAGCTCGGCCTCGATCGTGTCGCGGGCTAGGTCCGTCTCGCGAGGAAGCCTACCCCGAGCGTCCGCACGGGTCTCGGTACGAGGGTCCCACTGGGAGTCCGTTCCGGCGATTGACGTATCCCCGGCAGCGATCGGTGTCCCGAACCTCGCAAGAATCACGAAGGTCGGGCGCGGAACTGATGGCCACCGCTGCCCGGCGGCCTGCGAGGCCTCCCATAAGAGCGCCTTGTCGAGGTGCCAGAGATAGCAATGCGCCTGAGCGATACCACTCGGCAGGTACCCGAAGTTCACCACCGGTGGCACGCCGACCATCGGGATACGGTCAAGACCAGCCTCTGTCGCGAGCGCAGCCAGCTCACCGAGGTAGTCGTGGGCCTCTCGCAAGCCCACGAGTTCGGCGAGCTGGCGCTCGGGGTCGTCGAGATCCGGAAGACAGGGGTCCAGGCGTCGGAGGCTGCGGCCGAGCCGGCTCCACCACTCGAGGTGGAATGTAATCAGCGCCTCGTTGAGCCAGCCGTCCGAGTCGTAGTGCTCGTAAAGCCGCAGGCGTGAGAAGCCCACCCGCTCGATGGCGGTGACGGCCAGCCACAGGCCCTTCGGAGCTCGTCGGATCGTCAATCAAACGCTCCCAAACGGTGGACCGCAGCGGCGAGGTGGGGTAGCTGCCATCTGCCTCCACCGTCACATCTGATTCCGTAACTGGCGACGTTGCCTAGTAAAGGTGCTCATTAGGCGACGGTCCGCCTGGCATCGTAGGGCCAGTGGCAGGGACCTTCGGCGACCTTACCCATCCTGCCTCGGTTCGGTGGACGCTAGTGAGTATATAGATCGTCTGTTCTATTGTCAAGAAATCACCAGGCGCAAGAGGAGCAACACAGATGACCGCCTCGCCTACCCATCCCCGCCATCTACCCCGCCAGCGTGCGACTCTCCGGCCATCGGGCAACCTGCCCGAAGTGCCATCGCCGGGCGAGAGGGACGGCCCCCACATTGCACCGGCTCTGCGGGCACTCGCGGTGCCCATCGGGAGCATCATCGTCCACCCGCGGAACCCGCGCATCGGCAACGTCGAGGCCGTCAAGGCGAGCCTCCGGCGCTTCGGGCAGCAGAAACCAGTCGTGGTCCAGGCGAGCACCACCTTCGTCGTGGCGGGCAACCACGTCGTGCTCGCCGCGCGGGCGTTGGGCTGGACAGCGATCGCCGCCAACGTCGTGGAGCTCGACGACGCAACCGCGCTCGCCTTCATGCTTGCCGACAATCGCACCAGCGATCTCGGTGGATACGACGATGCTCTGCTTGCCGCGATCCTCGCCGAGCAGAGCGCTGCCGACAACCTTGCCGCCACCGGGTACGACCTTGCCGACGTGGCGGCACTGCTGCGGGCCGCCGGACTCGACGAGCGGGATCCCGACGTCGTGCCCGACTTGCCGCCACCAGCCGACGTATACGTCGAGCCCGGCCAGCTATGGATCCTTGGGAACCAGCGGCTCCTGTGCGGCGACGCGACGAACGATGCCGATGTCGCGAGGCTCCTCGAGGGCGCGACACCGACCCTGCTGGCCACCGACCCGCCATACGGCGTGCGCCTTGATCAGACCTGGCGCGACGCTGCCGGATACAACGCCCTGGGGCGGGCCGAGGCGCCATACATGCGTATCGATCAGGCGCAAGACGCCAAGTCGGCCACTCCTCGCGCCCACGGGCGAGGGCCCGGCTATCGCAACACGACGCTGTCGGGCGATACACGGGCGGACTGGAGTGGGGCCTTCGCTCTCGTGCGATCCCTTCAGGTGGGCTACGTCTGGTATGCGAGCGCGCACACCCTCGAGGTGCTCGGGGGCCTCCTGGCGATAGGCTTCGAGCTGGTCCAGCAGATCATCTGGGACAAGGGGCTCTTCGCGATGAGTCGCCAGTGGTATCACTGGGCCCACGAGCCCTGTTTCGTCGTCCGCAAGCCAGGCGCCAAGGTGCCCTTCTACGGCGAGCGCAACCAAGCCACGATCTGGCGCGCCCCGTCGCCCAAGATGATCATGGCGGGCTCGACCGAGGCCAAGCAGGACCATCCGGCCCAGAAGCCTGTCGTGCTCTTCGAGACCCCCATCGCGAACCACCTGCGGTCGGGCGAAGCCGTGTACGACCCGTTCGCTGGTTCGGGTACCACCCTCATCGCGGCCGAACGCTTGGGCCGCCGCTGCTACGCCATGGAGATCGATCCAAAGTACGTTCAGGTCGCGATCGAGCGCTGGCGCGCCTTCAGCGGGCAGAGCCCGCAGGTAGCTTGACGTGGCACCCCCTCGAACACGTGGCCGTCGTCCCGAGAGCGAGTTGGCCGCCCTGCGGGAGAGGATCGAGCAGCTCATGCTCCAAGGCCTGTCGCCAACCGCTATCCATCGCGCGCTGACCGGACCGGAGTCGCCCAACCCGATCGTCCTCTCGGCCCGGCAGGTGCGGGCCCACATGCGGGCCATCGAGCGGTCATGGGCGGCGCGTTCGAGCCCGGAGAACCTCGAGGCGGACCGGGCCAAGGCGGCGGCTCGCCTGGAGGACGCCATGCGCACCGCCCTCGGCCGCTCCACCCTCAACGCGAGATCGAACATCGGAGTTGGCTATCTCAACGCCTATCTGAAGGCTCAGGATCAGTGGGTCCACCTCCGCGGCCTCGACGCGCCGACCCGAACCGAACTCAGCGGGCCCGGCGGCACCGCGCTCGCGCTGGACGTCGCTCTGGCCGACCATCCCGCGGAGCACCTCGACCCCCGCGAGGAGGCTCGTCGGCTGCGCCAGATGGCCGCCGACCGCGATGCAGAGGCCGATGAGGAGGAAGGACCAGCATGACCAGCGCATACCGCCGGCTTCTGCGCGAACGGGCGGCCACCGACGATGCGGCCTTCGCGGAGTACATGAGCGGTCTCGTCTTCCCCGAACATCTGCGCGAGGCGAGTCGCTTCGCGAACAACCATCAGCGCGGATTGGTGCTCGCTCCGCGGGGCCACGCCAAGACGACGCTCGCTTTGTTTCGCGCCGCCCGGCTGATCGGGGTGAGCGGGGGCCGTTGCCGGCTCGGCATCCTGACCGCAGTCGACGCGGATGCGGACGCCCGCTCCCGAGCAATCCGGGCCATCGTCGAGTCGCCACGATTCGCGGAGGTGTTTCCCTGGGCCGCCCGCGGCGTCGAAGGTCGACCCTGGACCGACGCCGCCTGGACGGTTAGAGGCGTCGATCTAGGCAAGGACTTCACCTGCACCGCGATGAGCTTGGGTTCGGTCCGCGCCGGACCAAGACTCGACTACCTCCTGGCGGACGACCCAGTGGGCCAACAGGAGAACGCCACGGCCGCGGGCCGCGCGAAGGCGCTCGAGACGTATCTCGGCGTGGTGGATCCGATGGTCGTGCCCGAGGGGATCCGCATGTTCCTGGGCACCCGCTGGCACGAGGACGACATCTATGCCTATCTGATCCGGATCGGCTGGCCCTACCTGCTGCGCCGCGCGATCGAGGACGGCAAGCCCCTCTGGGCGGACCGCTTCAGCCTGGCCGAGCTCGCCGAACGCCGGACCCTCATGGGCAAGCCGCTCTTCGACCTCCAGTTCCAAAACGATCCCGAGGGGATGGGCGGCAACATCTTCCGTCGCGAGTGGTTCCGCTATGTGGACGTGATACCAGGCGGGACCAGACGGGTCGGCATGGACCTCAACGCCAGCTCATCCGAACGGGCCGACTACACCGCGGTCATCGAATGGATCGAGGACGATAGGCACAACCTGTATCTCGTTGGCGCCTGGCGCAAGCAACTTGGCGAGGGCCATCGCCGCTGGCTGACCGGCCGGACCGACTCGTTGGAGTACGGCGCGAGCCCGGCCTATGGCGAGCTGGACGGACCCCAGCTACTCGTGCCGATCGGACGGTTGCCGCCCAGGTTCGTGGGCGGGGGCGGCCACCCGACGCAGCCACGCCACCTCACAAAGCTCTGTATCGAGACAGTCACGTTCGAGAACACCTTCGTCCGCGAGATCCTTGACCGAACCAACCTGCCCGCGGTGGCTGTCCACCCAGACCGCGATAAGGTGACTCGGGCGCGCACCCTAGCAGCGCGCTACGAGGCCGGCAAGGTCTATCATCTGAGCTCCGCTCCCGGCCTGGCCGACTACGAGGACGAGCTCGTCACCTTCCCCAATGGCCGCCACGACGACCAGGTCGACGCCGCGGTATACGGGGCCGACCTCGGCGCGGCGCAAGTCTTCGCCACGCCCATGCCGAGAGTCAGCCTGGTGGGCTTGACCCGAGGAATTGCCGGGTCACACCACCGTCATGGATCTAACCGGGGCGGGCCGTGGGAGCCGAGCGCGCCGTCCGCGTGGGAGTGGTGGCCAAATCCCGGCGGCCTGTGGCGCCGCGGTGGATGAGGGCCGTGGGGCCCGCGACCAACCCGTCGGAACGCGGAGTTCGGAACCTTGATGAAATGCACCGGTCGCATCCTCCAGCCGCGCCCGACGATCGCATCGACCCGCCGTATGCACCGATCTAGGCACGGCCGGGCATCTTCACAGGTTGCTCGTGCAAGCCGAGGTGGTATCTCGGCGCGCGCAGCTATCGGGTTGCGGAGTCGCGTTTAGGGCGGCATGTCCGACGAGCCACGAGCAGCTCGACAAAGTCCGCTACGAGGGCCCGCTCGTCCCGTGTCAGCCGCTGCATCGGTTCATCGGGGCCACCTATCTGCCCGAGCTCACGAAGCTCGCCGGTCAGGCGATCGCGGTTGATCCCCCACAGGCTCTCGAGCAGCTCGACGAAGGCGATGCCGGTGGCATCTGACGCCGCGAGCATATCGGCCGGAGTCGGACGCGCTCGTGACGGTCGTGTCGGATCGAGGAGCGAGGCGACATAGCCAGTATCACGACCCAGGGCGGCCGAGAGCGCGCGCATCGAGAGACCCGATCGGGCCAGCACGTCGCGCAGGGCGGCTCGGAATTCTTCATCGTTTGGGGCCAAGTCATTGACCTCCTGGTCGTCGGTTCATGGTTGCTAGAAGCGTGAGACTGACGTAATATAGCATCATGCTAGCAGAGATGGACGAGCCTGTCGACACCCCTCCGATCCCGGCCTTTGGGGCGCGTCGAGTCCTTGCCGATACCCTGCCAGCCCTGCCTCTTCGCCCCCTCATCGCCGAGTACACCGCAACCTTCGGGTCGACCTGGGCGCCGGTCACGAAGCGCAAGCATCGAGACGACTTCGCCCGTCTGGTCGACTGGCTCGAGGCTCGAGGGCTGCCGGTGACGACCGCCTCGCTCGACTTTCTGACCCTCGTCGACTATGTGACCGACCTTCGGGCCCGACCCAAGGTCGCTGGCGTCTGGCGAGGGTCACCCCATGCTCTCGGCCGTGCCTTGGCGGCTGGCCCTACCCAGACGCTATCGGCCAACAGCGTCAACGCCTACGTCCGGCCGATCCGCTCGCTCGCCATCTGGCTCGTCGATGAGGGCATTCTGCCGGTCAACCCATTCCGGCGATCACGAAGGCGGGCAGCCCTCAATCCCCTCCTGCCATCAGAGGAGACTCCAACCAAGAGCGCGACCCTCGATGATCTGCGGGCGCTCGAACGAGGTTGTGGAGGTGAAGGGCCCCTCGATCTGCGTGATCGGGCTATCGTCTCGATTCTCGTCACGACGGCGGCCCGCAACTCGAGCGTGCGACTCCTGCGGCTCGACGACTTGGACTTCGAACGGGCGGTCATTCGCTTTCGCCGGGCCAAGGGCGGCACGACGCTCGAGCTGGCCCTACAGCCGGGGACTGCGACAGCCATCCTCGCGTATCTCGATCGGGGCCGAGCAGCCTTCCTGCCACCG